>NZ_QKLJ01000019.1:0-53568 GCF_003224415.1 Curtobacterium sp. MCBD17_023 | reverse complement strand
GCGGCGGCCGCCATCGACGAGGCGAACGACGACACCACCGGGTGGCCCGGCGGCGGCTTCTCCGGCGGCGGCCGCTTCTGACCGGTCAGACCCACCTAGACAACCAACCACGAAAGGGACACAGCAATGGCAAAGCAGACCATCTTCGGCCGGATCTCCTCGCTCGTCCGGGCGAACATCAACCAGATCATCGACGACGCCGAGGACCCGCAGCTGATGCTCGACCAGCTCGTCCGCGACTACTCGAACAACATCGCCGACGCCAAGAGCGCCATCGCGCAGACGATCGGCAACCTCCGCCTGCTCGAGCAGGACAACGAGGAGGACGTCCGCGCCGCCCAGGAGTGGGGCCAGAAGGCGGGCAACGCCTCCGCCGCAGCGGACAAGTACCGTGCCGAGGGCAAGACGGCCGAGGCCGACAAGTTCGACAACCTCGCCAAGATCGCCATCGGCAAGCAGATCGCCGCCGAGCAGGAGGTCAAGGACAACGCCGCACCGCTCGCCACGCAGAACGAGCAGGTCGAGAAGCTCAAGCAGGGCCTCGCCGGCATGGAGCAGAAGCTCGAGGAGCTCCGCGCCAAGCGCAACAGCCTCGTCGCCCGCGCCAAGACCGCAGAGGCGCAGTCGAAGGTGAACGACGCCATCGGCACGATCGACATCACCGACCCGACGAGCGACCTCGCGCGCTTCGAGGAGAAGGTCCGTCGCGAAGAGGCGAAGGTCATCGGCCAGCAGGAGCTGCAGGCGTCGAGCCTCGACGCGCAGTTCGAGAGCCTCGAGGACGTCGGCCGCGACGCCGAGGTGGAGGCCCGTCTCGCAGCCCTCAAGGCCGGCGGGACGTCCGCGGTCTGACACCGCGCACCACCGGCAGCTCCGGACGACGTCGGACCCGGCTGACAGACTGACAGGATGCGCTTCCTCGTGGTCGGTCAGTGGCAGGGTTCGGCGTCGTCTCGCGCCATGCGGCTGGCGGACGGAGCCGCCGCCGTCGCCGCGGACCTCCCCCGAGCCGCGACGACCACGATCGCCGTCCCACCCGGTGCGGGCGACCGGCTCGACACCGCGATCGCCCGCTACACCTCGGTCCTCTCCGTCTCCGGATCCGTCGCCGAGGAGTGCGCCGTCGCGAGCGAACCCGTGCTCGTCATCGGCGGGGACGGCTCGACCGTCCTCGGTGCCTCGGTCCTCGTCGGCCCCGACACCACCGTCGTCCGGTTGTCCGGCTCGAGCGGCTACCGAGCGCTGAACCGCGCGCAGCCGGTCGCCGCCGAGACGGCCGCGCTGCGCCTGCTGGTCGACCGCCCGGCAGACCTGTTCCCGGAGCTCCCGGTCGTCCCCGCCGCGTCCGTCGTCGTCGCGGGCACCCGCGGGACCGAGGGGGCCGAGGCCGCCGCCCTCGAGCGCGCCGGCGTCGCACACCTCGACGTGGACGCGGCCACGCCCGACGCGCTCGCAGCCGCCGTCGAGCGGACCGGGGCCGCCGGGGTCTTCGTCCACGTCGACCTCGACGTGCTCGACCCCTCCGAGGTCGACGGCCTGCTGGAACCCGTGCCGTTCGGACTCGACGGCGCCGCCCTGGTCGCCCTCGTCCAGGCGGCCACCGCCGGCCGACGGCTCGTCGGCGCCGCCCTCACCGGCTTCGCACCCGTCGACCCGGAGCGGGCGGTCGACGACCTCGGCGTGATCCTCCGGATCGTCGGCGCACTCTCCACCGCAGCACGGGCCTCCTGACCCGCCCGTCCACACCGGACGCTCCACACAGCGCAGCGCTCCCGGCCGGGACCCCACCCCGGGCGGCTACGCTCGACCCCATGACGGACTACGACCTCATCGTGATCGGAGCCGGCGCTGTCGGCGAGAACGTGGCGGACTACGCCCACAAGCGCGGCCTGTCGGTCGCGGTCGTCGAAGCCGAGCTCGTGGGCGGTGAGTGCTCGTACTGGGCCTGCATGCCGTCCAAGGCCCTCCTGCGCAGCAGCCACGCGGTCGCCGCGGCCAAGCGCCTCGGCGGAGCGGAGGAAGCCGTCACCGGCACCGTCGACGCTGCCGCCGTCCTGGCCCGTCGCAACTCGTTCACGAGCAACTGGGACGACGCGTCGCAGGTGCAGTGGCTCGAGTCGTCCGACATCGCGCTGATCCGCGGGTACGCGAAGTTCACCGGCGCGAAGACCATCGAGGTCGACGGGACCTCGTACACGGCCGGGGCCGTCGCCGTCGCGACCGGCTCGCTGCACACGCTGCCGCCGGTCCACGGACTCGAAGCGGCGAAGCCCTGGGGCACGCGCGAGGGCACGAGTGCACAGGAGGTCCCGGAGAGCCTGCTCGTCATCGGCGGCGGCGTCGCCGGGTCCGAGCTCGCCACCGCGTGGGCGGCCCTCGGCGCGAAGGTGACACTCGTCGCCCGCCACGGCCTGCTCGGCGGGATGGAACCGTTCGCCGGTGAACTCGTCGGCGACGCCATGCGCGAGGCCGGCATCGACGTCCGCACCGGCGTCAACCCGACGCGCGTGGACCGCGACGAGCACGGCCTCGTCACGACGACCTTCGACGACGGCACGACGCTCGTCACGAGCGAGGTCCTCGCCGCGACGGGCCGCGCCCCGGGCACCGGCAACCTCGGGCTCGAGGCCGTCGGACTCACCCCGGGCGAGTGGCTCGAGGTCGACGACACCATGCTCGTCACCGGCACCGACTGGCTCTACGGCGTCGGTGACGTGAACCACCGCGCCCTCCTCACCCACCAGGGCAAGTACCAGGCCCGCGCCGCCGGTGAGGCGATCGCCGCCCGCCTCCAGGGGAAGCCCGTGCACGCGGAACCGTGGGGCGCCCACGTCGCCACGGCCGACCACGCCGCGGTCCCCCAGGTGACCTTCACCGACCCCGAGGTCGCGAGCGTCGGCCTCACCGAGGAGCAGGCCCGGCAGCAGGGCATCGACGTCCGTGCGGTCGAGTACGACCTGGGCGCCGTCGCCGGCTCGGCACTGCAGGCCGACGGCTACACCGGGCGCGCCAAGATGGTCGTCGACGAGTCCCGCGGGGTCGTCGTCGGCGTGACCTTCGTCGGGCAGGACGTCGCCGAGATGCTGCAGGCCGCGACGGTCGCCGTGGTCGGCGAGGTCCCCGTGCACCGACTCTGGCACGCCGTCCCCGCCTACCCGACGATGAACGAGATCTGGCTCCGCCTGCTCGAGACGTACGGCCGACCCGAGTAGCCGGTGCTGAACCCGCTCGTCGACTCGCCGGTGTCCCGCGCCGGGTGGGCGTTCGCGACGGCCGTCGGCCTCGCGATCGGCCTGACGCTGTCGACGGGGCCCGTGCGGGTCGTCGACGGGCTCGTCGTCTGCCGGGGCCTGCCCCGCTGGGTCTTCCGGCGTGGCGGGACCTGCGTCGGCTCGGTCTACCTCACCCGGGACAACGACGGCGACCGGGTCCTGCGGCACGAGCGGGTGCACGTCGACCAGTGGCGGCGGTACGGCATGCTCATGCCGCTGCTGTACGCGCTGGCGGGGCGCGACCCGCTGCACAACCGCTTCGAGGTCGAGGCCGGACTCGAGGACGGCGGCTACCGCTGAGCGCCGAGCGCTCAGCGCCGAGCGCCGGCCCGCGCCCGGCTCGGCGTCGGCCGCAGCGTCCGCCGGTCACGCACAACGGAAACCGGCTCGAACCACGGTCTCCCGTGGTTCGAGCCGGTTTCCGTTGTGCGGCGCCGGACCGCGCCGGCGCCGGACCGCGTCGGCCCCGTCGGACCCGGATCGCGCCGGCCCCGTCGGACCCGGATCGCGCCGCAGCGCGCAGCGCGCAGCGCGCCCGTCAGCGCGCGCGACGCGGCACGACGAGCGGCGTGCCGGTCTCCGGGTCCGGCACGACCACGCACGGCAGGCCGAAGACGTCCTCGACGAGCTCCGCGGTCACGACCGTCGCCGGCGGCCCCTGTGCCACGATCACCCCGTCCCGCATCGCGATCATGTGCGTCGCGTACCGCGCAGCCTGGTTGAGGTCGTGCAGGACCGCCACGACCGTGCGACCGGCCGCGTGCAGCGTCGAGGCGAGCTCGAGCACGTCGTACTGGTGCGCGATGTCGAGGAACGTGGTGGGTTCGTCGAGCAGCACGATGTCGGTCTCCTGCGCGAGCACCATCGCGATCCAGACGCGCTGCCGCTGGCCGCCGGACAGCTCGTCGACGCCGCGGTCGGCGAGGCCCACGATGTCCGTCTGCGCCAGGGCGGCCTGCACGACCTGCCGGTCGGTGCCGCTCGAGGGGTGCAGCAGGTCCTGGTGCGGGAAGCGTCCGCGGGACACGAGGTCGCGCACGCTGATGCCGTCCGGGGCGATCGGCGTCTGCGGCAGCATCGCGACGCGCCGGGCCACGGCCTTCGGGCGGTAGGACGTGATCGGACGGCCGTCCAGGTAGACCGTCCCGGCGGTGGGCTTGAGCGTCCGCGCCAGCGCCTTGAGGAGCGTCGACTTCCCGCAGGCGTTCGGACCCACGATGACGGTGAGCTCACCGTCCGGCACGTCGACGTCGAGCCCGTCGACGACCACGCGGTCGTCGTAGCCGAGCCGCAACCCGCGGGCGCCGAGTGCGGTGACGGGCGCCTCGGGGGTGAGGACGCTGGCAGGGTTCAACACTCCGCCTTGCCGTGGCGCCAGTACCCCATGAACGCGACCTGCTTGCGGTCCAGGCCGACGCCGCGCACGAGGTGGCGTCGGAGTTCCTTGACGCAGCCGGCCTCCCCCGCGATCCAGGCGTAGACGGGCAGGTCGTCGTCCTCGCGCGGGACGTCCCAGAGCACCTGGTGGTCCACGTCGACGTCCGCGAGTTCCACCGGCACCGCCGCGCGCCCATCGGTGAGGACGGGCGCCGGCACCGCGACCGTCGATGCCCAGGCCTGCACGTGGTCGGTCATGCGGACGCCGTGCGACGCGCCGTTGCGGGCGATCCACCGCACCTCGACCCCGGCGGGCGCGGAGACGGGCAGGCGGTCGGCGTCGGTCGGGACCTCGATGAACACGTGTCCGACGGCCGAGACGTCGAGGGCCTCGAGGATCGCGCAGATCGCGGGAGCGGCCGTCTCATCGCCCGCGAGGAGGATCCGGTTCGCCGACCCGGGCGCGAACTCCGCCGCGCCGGACGGCAGGTCCTCGGGCGACTCCGGCACGCGGGGGCCGACGATCCGCAGTTCGTCGCCGACACGGCACGCGGACACCCAGCGCGAGGCCGGCCCGCCGTCCCCGTGGGCGACGAAGTCGATGTCGAGCTCGTGCGCGTCCGGACGGAAGGAGCGGACGGTGTACGTGCGGATCGGGTTCCGGGTGGCGTCCGGCAGTGCGCGCCACGCCGCGAACCAGTCCTCGCCCTCCGGCAGGTCGGAGAACCCGTGGCCGTCGAGCGGCAGGAGCACCTTGATGCGCTGGTCCAGCCCGACGGCGGAGAACTCCGCGAGTTCGGCACCGGTCAGCGTCACGCGGACGAAGTGCGGGGTGAGCGAGGTGACGGCCGCCACGCGGACGGAGAAGACGCGGTACCGGGCAGCCACACCTCGAGTATGGCATGCCTTACCTAAGGGGAGAAGGACGGGTCATCTCACAGCCCGCGTCGGCTGCGACACTGGGACGGTGTCCGTGCACGATGACGAGTTCTCCGACGTCCCCGCCCTGGCCGCCGCGAGCGGCGTGACGGAGCCGCTCCGTGCCTCCCGGCAGGTGGTGCCGACCGTCCCCGGTGGTGACGTCTCGGCCATCCGTTGGTCGCGCACCGGTCCGCCGGTCCCCGCTCGGGAGGCCCGGATCACCTACCTGCACGGGCTCGGCATCGACGCGCACAGCTTCGACCAGACCGCGATCGCCGTCGACGAGCCGGCCGTCGCGCTCGACCTCCCCGGGCACGGGCGGTCCGCGTGGCGTGCAGACGCCGACTACGCCGCCACCACCACGGCCCCCACCGTCCTCGCCGCGCTCGACGCCCTGGACGTCCCGCCGGGCATCGTCGTCGGGCACTCCCTCGGCGCGATCCTGTCCGCCCGCCTCGCCGCGCTCGCACCGGAGCGTGTCACCGGTCTCGTGCTGGTCGACATGTCGCCGGACTTCGCGCAGCGCGCCGTCGACCGGATCGCCCGCGCACTGGAGGCCGAGGAACCGTTCTCGGACCTCGACGAGGTCGTCGACCGGGCGATCGCGGCCCGCGTCGGCGACGACCGACCCACGCTGCTCCGCGAGGCCCGGCACACCACCCGGCTCGGCGACGACGGTCGGCTGGTGCGACGCCACCACTTCCCGCACCTCGGCGTCGGACGGTCGGCCTCGGTCGGGCGCTTCGCCGACGCCTGGCCGGACCTGGAGCAGCTGGACGTACCGCTGCTGCTCGTGCGCGGGGACCGCGGGTACGTCTCCCCCAAGCTGCACCAGTCCTTCGCCGAACGGCTCCCGGATGCCACGATCGTCACGGTCGCGTCCCGGCACGCGGTGCAGACGCAGGCGCCCCTGCCCCTCGCCGCTGCCATCCGGTCCTGGGCGACCACGCACGGTTTGTCGGACGGCGTCGAAGAACCCCCCTCGACTTCGTCGGAGCCCTGACACCGCCGGTGCGACGCATCCCGGTAGCCTCGTCCGAGCGCCGCTGACGACCGTCGTCGCGCCGCCCTCGTTCCGGACCCTGCGTGGCCCGGCTCCGGGAAGGAACCCAGCATGCGTCCGCTCCACCGCACCGCACTCGCCGCGACAGCACTCGTCGTCGCGACCTCGGTCGCCCTGGCCGGCTGCTCCGGCGGCCCCGACGAGACCCGTGGCGGTCCCGACGCGACGGTCCGGGTCGGCCTGGTGCTCGAACCGACGAGCCTCGACATCCGCACCCAGTCCGGCAACGCGCTCGACCAGGTCCTCATCGACAACGTCTACCAGGGGCTCGTCGGCCGGACCGCCGACGGCGGGATCCGCGACGTGCTGGCGTCCTCGCACGAGGTCTCGGACGACGGCCTGACGTACACGTTCACGCTCCGCGAGGGCGTCACCTTCCAGGACGGCGAGCCGCTCACGGCGGACGACGTCGTGTCCTCGCTCGAGGACGTCAAGGCGAACGACTCCTACGTCGACGCGGACGACCTCGCCTCGGTCGACACCGTGACGGCGACCGGCGACGACCAGGTGCAGCTCCGGCTCACCCGGCCCGACTCCGAACTCCTGTGGAACCTGACCGGACGCGCCGGGCTCGTGCTCGAGCAGGGCGCTGACGGCGACCGGACGAAGACCGCGAACGGCACCGGGCCGTTCGAGGTCGCGAACTGGAAGCAGGGCGACTCGCTCACCTTCAAGCGGAACCCGGACTACTGGGGTCCGAAGGCGAAGGTCGGCACGGTCGTCTTCCGGTACATCACCGACCCGTCCACGGCCGTCAACGCGATGGCCGGCGGGGACCTCGACGTCCAGACCGCGGTGGACGGCACGCTGAAGGGGCAGCTGGAGGGCACCTCCGGCATCACCCTGCACACCGGCAAGACCACCGACAAGTACACGCTCGCCTTCAACGACCGGAAGGCGCCCTTCGACGACGTCCGCGTGCGCAAGGCGATCCGGCAGGCGATCGACCCCAAGGCGGTCATCACGGCCATCGGCGGCGGCGGCGTCGAGCAGGGCGGCCCCATCCCGGCGCTCGACCCCGGCTACCAGGACCTGACCGACATCGACGCGTACGACCCCGCGTCGGCGCGGAAGCTCCTGCGGCAGGCCGGCGTCACGAAGCCCACGCTCACCCTCACGTACGCGAACGTCTACCCGACGGCCATCGGCGACGTCCTGACCTCGCAGCTCGCCGAGGTCGGCATCACGCTGAAGGTGCGGCGCGTGGACTTCGCCACCTGGCTCGACACGGTGTTCACGAAGAAGGACTTCGATCTCAGCATGGTCAACCACACCGAGGCGCGGGACTTCGGCAACTGGGCGGACCCGGACTACTACTTCGGCTACGACAACGCACAGGTGCAACGGCTGTACGCCGCGGCCCTCGCCACCACCGACCAGGACGAGAAGGCCCAGGCGCTGCGACAGGCCGCCCGGATCGTCAGCGAGGACGCCGCTGCCGAGTGGCTGTACACCGCGACGACGACGACCGCGGTCCGTGACGGCGTCTCGGGCTTCCCGTTCGACAGCACCACGACCCGGCTGGACCTGGCGGACCTCGCGGTCTCGTAGCATCGCACCGTGACCCGATTCCTCGTCGGGCGGGTGCTCCTGCTCGCCGTCGGCCTGCTCGTGGCGAGCCTGATCGTCTTCGGGACGCTGCGCGTGCTCCCCGGGGACGTCGCACAGGTCGTCGCCGGGGCCGAGGCGACGCCCGCGCAGGTCGCAGCGCTCCGGGAGCAGCTCGGGCTCGACCGTCCGGTCGTCCTGCAGTACGTCGACTGGATCGGCGCGCTGTTCCACGGCGACCTCGGGAACTCGCTCGTGACCCGCGGGCCGGTCGCACCGGAGATCGCGGAGAAGCTCGCGGTCACGCTGCCGCTGGCCGGCATGTCCCTGGTCGCCGCCCTCGTGGTCGGCGCCCCGCTCGGGGTCCTCGCCGCGGTCCTCCGCCGCCGTCCGGGTGGGGCGGTGATCTCGTTCGCCGCACAGGCCGTCGCGGCGGTCCCGGTGGTCTGGGCCGGGCTGCTCCTGGTCGCGCTGTTCGCCGTGACGCTGCACTGGCTGCCGGTGCAGGGCTTCCCGCTCGACGGCTGGCGGACGCCGGGCCGGGCGTTCGCCGCGCTCGTCCTCCCCGCGCTGACGATCGGTGCGGTCGAGGGCGCCGTCATCCTGCGCTTCACCCGCTCGGCGACGCTGTCCGTCCTCGACGCCGACCACGTCCGGACCGCCGCAGCGGTCGGGCTCACGAAGACCCGCGCTCTGCTCCGGCACGGCCTGCCGAGCGTCGCCCTGACCGTGCTCGCCGTCCTCGGGGTGCAGATCGCCGGGCTGCTCGTCGGAGCGGTCGTCGTCGAACAGGTCTTCTCGCTCCCGGGCGTCGGGCGGATGCTCGTCACCGACGTCGGCCGGCGGGACATCACGAAGGTGCAGTCCGAACTCCTCGTCCTCACCGGTCTGGTGCTGCTCGTCGGGTTCGCCGTCGACGTGCTCCACCGTGCGCTCGACCCCCGGCAGCGGGAGGCCGCATCGTGACCGTGCTCCGTCGTCTGCTCCGCACCCCGACCGGGCTCTTCGCCGTGGTCGTCCTCGGGCTGCTCGTCGTCCTCGCAGCCGTTTCGCTCGTCTGGACACCGCAGGACCCGTTCCGCACCGACCCGGCGGCGCAGTGGGGTCGACCGAGCGCCGCGCACTGGTTCGGCACCGACGCCGTCGGCCGCGACATCGCCAGCTACCTGCTCGCCGGGACCCGCACCACGCTCGTCGTCGCGGTCGGCTCCGGCGTCATCGCGAGCGTCGTCGGCGTCGTCCTCACCGCGATCGGGTCGCTCACCGCCCGCTGGGTCCGCGAGGGGACGGCCGTGCTGCTCGACGTGCTCGTCGCCTTCCCCACCCTGCTCACGGCGATGCTCCTCACCGCGGTGTACGGCGGCTCCCTCGGGGTCGTCGTCGTGTCCGTCGGACTCGCCTCCGGTGTGACGATCGCCCGCGTCGCCCGCGGGGAGATCCGCCGCATCGCCCGGAGCGACTACGTCGTCGCAGCGCGGGCCTCCGGCGTCGGTCCGGCCGGCGTGCTGTTCCGGCACCTCGTCCCGAACGCCGCGCCCCTGTTCACCGTGCAGCTGTCCCTCGCGATGGCGACGGCGGTCCTCGCCGAGGCCGGCCTGTCCTACCTGGGGTACGGCGCCGATGCGGGCACGGCCTCGTGGGGACGGTTGCTGTCCGACCTGCAGACCTACATCGGTGTCCACCCCTGGAGTGCGACCTGGCCGGGCGCCGCGATCGCGGTCGTCGTCGCGGCGCTCTCCCTCCTCGGTGACGCCGTCCGCGACGCGACCGACCCCCGGCTCGGCACCGGCCGACGGGACGGCGACGGCCCCGGCGCCCGCCCTGCTGACCGGGTCCCGGGCGTCACCGGGTCGGAGGGCATCGCATGACCGCCGACGGCCCCACCTCGCGTGGTCTGGACGTCCGCGGCCTGACGGTCCGGATCGCCGACCGGACGGTGCTCGACGACGTGACGTTCGCCGTGCCTCCCGGCCGTCGCGTCGGCGTCATCGGCGCGTCCGGGTCCGGCAAGTCCATGACGGCGCTCGCGCTGATGGGTCTGGAACCGGCGGGTGCGGCCGTCACCGGCAGCATCCGCCTGGACGGGCGTGAGCTCGTCGGGCTGCCGGACCGCGAGCGCGCGCGGACCCGCGGCGCCGCGATCGGCATGGTGTTCCAGGAGCCCGGCACCGCACTCGACCCGCTCCGCCGGGTCGGGAAGCAGATCGCCGAACCGCTGCGCCTGCACCGCGGGCTCGACCGCCGGGCGGCCGCCGAGGCCGCCGTCGGCCTCGCACGCGACGTCGGGCTGCCCGACCCCGAGCTGCTCCTCCGCCAGTACCCGCACCAGCTGTCCGGCGGCCAACGGCAGCGCGTCTGCATCGCGATGGCGATGGCGGGGGAACCGGACCTCTTGGTCGCCGACGAGCCGACCACCGCCCTGGACGTCACCACGCAGACCCGGATCCTCGACCTCTTCGAGTCGCTCACCGCCTCCAGGGGGGCCGGCATGCTCTTCGTGACGCACGACCTGGCGGTGCTGTCCCGGATCGCCGACACCGCGGTCGTGCTGGAGGCCGGACGTGTCGTCGAGCAGGGCCGGGTCGCCGACCTGCTCGCCGCGCCCCGGCACCCCGCCACCGCGGCGCTCGTCGACGCGGCCCGCGCCACCGCCAGGAGGACCCCGTGACCGACCTCCCCGCACCGGCCACTGCAGGCGCACCGGCACTCGCCGCCGCCGACCTGCACCGCACCTACCGACTCCCCCGCCGCGGACCGTTCGAACCCGGCGCGCTCCGCACCGCCGTCGACGGCGTCGACCTCACCGTCGCGGCCGGTTCCCGGCTCGGCATCGTCGGTGAGTCCGGGTCCGGCAAGTCGACCCTCGTCCGTCTGCTGGCCGGACTGGAGGCCCCCACCACCGGCACCGTGCACGCCTCCGGCCGCCCCGTGGACGCCCGCGCATCGGCCGCCGCCGGCAGGTGGTACCGGCGGGAGACCGGCATCGTCCTCCAGGACCCGGTCGCCTCGCTCGACCCGCGGATGCGCGTCGGGGCCGTCGTCGCCGAGCCCCTCCGGGCGCTGCGGATCGAAGGCGACCACCGGGCGATGGTCGCCGCCGTGCTCGAACGGGTCGACCTGCCCGCCGATGCCGCGGACCGGTACCCGCACGAGTTCTCCGGCGGGCAGCGGCAGCGCATCGCGATCGCGCGGGCGGTGGTACACCGTCCGCGGATCCTGTTCGGGGACGAACCGATGAGCGCCCTCGACGTGGTGGTCCGGGCGCGCGTGATCGACCTGTTCCGCTCGTTCGTCGACGACCTCGGCGCGACGCTCGTGCTCGTCTCGCACGACATCGGCGTCGTCCAGCGGCTGTGCGACACCGTCGCCGTGATGAGCGCCGGGCGCATCGTCGAGCACGGGCCGGTGTCCCTGCTCGACGCTCCCGCCCACGAGGTCACGCGGGCGCTGGTCGCGGCGGCACCGACGCTGCCGTAGCGGCGCGCTCCTCCCCCGGGTTCCAGAACCGCGGCATCTCGGGCCGCGGTTCCAGAACCGCGGCATCTCGGGCCGCCAGATGCGACGATCGTGGAACCTGGACGGTGAGCGAGCGGCGAGTCGTGGAACCGCGGCGGGCGGCGCAGGGCACTCGGCGCTCGGCACTCGGCGCTCGGGCGTCGACGGCGCTACCAGCCGGCCGGGTGCCTCCGCTGCCAGCGCAGCCGCCGTTCGAGCTGCGCCCCGATCGCCAACAGGATCCGCTCGCCACCCGGGCGCCCGATCAGCTGCACGCCCATCGGCAGGCCCGCGCCGTCCGGGTGTCCCTCGGCGGTGACCCCGACGGGCAACGTGATCGCGGGCAGACCCGACACGTTCGCCATGGACGTCCACGGCGAGTACGCGCACTGGCGGCGGAAGTCCTCCTCCGGGTCGTCGCCGTACCAGCCGAGGGGCCGCGGGGTCATCGCGAGGGTCGGCGTGAGGACCGCGTCGAACCGGTCGAACGCCCGGATCAGGGCGATCGAGAACGCGTCGAGCCCGGCCATCGCATCGAGGACCTGCGTGCTCGTCAGCGCCCGCCCGCGCTCCACCAGCCAGGCGACGAGGGGCGTCAGAGAACGCAGGTCGATGCCCGGGATCCGGGCGATCCCGGCACCGGAGGACTCCCAGGCGACCCGGAACGGCTCGGCGTACCGCACGCGCGGCATCGCCACGTCCTCGACCCCGTGCCCGACCTCGCCGAGGACCCGCACGGCCGTGTCGACCGCCTCGCGCGCGGCCGGGTCGACGACCACGTCGACGGAGTCGTCCCACGGCGACCCCTCGAGCAGGCCCACGACGAACCGCCCCTCGCCCCGGACGGCGGCCGCCGTGAACGGGCCGTCACCCACGTCGGGCGTCACGAGTGCGTACGGCTGGCGCTCCGGCAGCCCGGTCGGTGCCACGAGCGCGTCGAGGAGCATCCCGGCGTCGGCGACCGTCCGGGTGAGCGGTCCGGCGACGGCCAGTCCGCCCAGCCCGTCGCGTCCGGGCATGGACGGCACCCGGCCGCGACTCGGCTTGAGCCCCACCAGGCCGGTGGCCGCCGCCGGGATCCGCACCGAGCCTCCGCCGTCGGACCCGACGGCCGCCGGCAGCAGCCCGGCTGCCACGGCGACGGCGGCACCGCTCGACGACCCACCCGGGGCGCGTGTGGTGTCGTAGGGGTTCCGCGTCGTGCCGAACCGCGTCTCCGACGAGGATGACATCCCGAACTCGGGCGTGGCCGTCTTGCCGAGGCTGATCGCCCCGGCGTCGTCGAGCGCGGTGACGAGCGGGTGGTCGGCCTCCGCCGGGTCTCCCGGCAGGGCGGCGGTGCCCGACCGGGTGGGGACGCCGCGACGGTCCGTCAGGTCTTTGTCCCCGGACGGGAGGCCCCACAGCGGTCGCGACGTCGGCACCAGGTCGCCGAGGTGGTCGGCCCGGGCACGCGCGGCCTCGGCGGTGACGGTGACGAACGCACCGAGCTCCGCGTCGAGCCGGTCGATCCGGACGAGGTAGTGGTCGGTGACCTCGCGGGCGGTGGCGTCGCCGCGGCGGATCCAGTCCCAGAGTTCCTGCGCGGACAGGTGGTGGAGTTCGAACACGGACCGAGCCTAGGCGGACGCGGTCGGACTCCGTCCTTGACCGTGCCGTGGTCCGGGGCCAGGCTCGCCGCATGGACTTCGGTGGAGTGCTCGGCACGGACGCTCCTGACCCCGAGCTCGAGCAGCGGGCCGCGGTCCGCGCGCTCGGGTTCGACGTCGCCGGTCTCGTGGCGCAGCGGCACCTCGAGGACTCCGGCTCCCTCGGCGTGCAGACCAGCGAGTCCGACGGTGTGCTCGTCGGTGCGACCGTGTCCCGGCAGTACACGCTCTGGCGGAACCCCGACGACCGCGACGACCCGGTGAACCTGGCGGTGCTGGACGACGAGCGGCGGCGGTCGCTCGAGGAGGTCCCGCCGTGGCCGCGCCCGGACTGGCTCGTCGCGACCGTCGAGCGCCTGCGCTACCCGATGCTCTGGGAGGCGGTCCAGACGCACTGGTCCGCACCCGGTCCGACCCGTCCCACGGCGGCGGAGACCCTCGTCCAGCACGTGCAGAACGTCCTCGTCAACCAGTACCGCGACGAACACGCCCTCCCCGACCTGACCGCCGAGCACACCTGGCCCACCCTGGTCGACGAGCGGAGCGTCCAGTCCGGGCACCCCCTCCTGGTCGACGGCGCCGAACGCCCGGGACTGCTCCTCGACACGGACCCGTTCGTGCTCGGCCTGGCCGCGGAGCTCGACGACGGCCGTCTCCTGACCGCGGTGCTCCCGCGCGACGAGCTGTCCCTGCTCACCATCGCCTTCGACTCGGCGGTGCCGTTGGACGTCACCGGTCCGGAACGGCCTGGTGTCACTCCACCCGGCTAGTCCGCGCGCAGCACCTCGAAGCCCCGCAGCACACCCGACGGGAGGCACCGGACGGGCGCGCACCGCGCCTCCCGTCCGGTCCATGGCCGGCCCGACGAGGTGGGACGATGGACGGATGACCGCCACGCTCGTCGCCAAGGGGCTCGCCGGCGGCTACGCCGCCCGCACGCTGTTCGACTCCCTCGACCTCACGGTCGCACCCGGTGACGTGATCGGCGTCGTCGGGGTGAACGGGGCCGGGAAGTCGACGCTGCTGCGCCTGCTCGCCGGGGTCGACGAGCCGCTGGCCGGGACCGTCTCGCTGTCACCGACCGACGCGTTCGTGGGGTGGCTGCCGCAGGAGCACGAGCGCGTGCCGGGCGAGACGGTCGCCGCCTACGTCGCGCGCCGCACCGGCTGCGCGGAGGCGGCGGCGGAGATGGACGCGACGGCCCTGGCCCTCGGCGAGCCGGACGCCGGTGATGCCGCGGCGGACCGGTACTCGGTCGCGCTCGAGCGCTGGTTGGCCTCGGGTGCCGCCGACCTCGACGAGCGGATGCCGGTGGTGCTCGCCGACCTCGGTCTGACGCTCGACGCGCGTGACGGCTCGGTCACGGCGGACTCGCTCATGACGTCGTTGTCCGGTGGGCAGGCGGCACGGGTCGGCCTCGCGGCACTGCTGCTCTCACGGTTCGACATCGTGTTGCTCGACGAGCCGACCAACGACCTGGACCTGGACGGCCTCGACCGGCTCGAGGAGTTCGTCCGCGGCCTCCGCGGCGGGGTCGTGCTCGTCAGCCACGACCGGGAGTTCCTCGCCCGCTCGGTGACGGCCGTCCTGGAACTCGACCTCGCGCAGTCGTCGAACCGGCTGTTCGGCGGCGGGTACGACGCGTACCTCGAGGAGCGCGAGATCGCCCGCCAGCACAAGCGCGACGCGTACGACGAGTACGCCGCGACGAAGGCCGACCTGGTGTCCCGTGCGCGGACGCAGCGCGAGTGGTCCAGCCAGGGCGTGCGCAACGCGATGAAGAAGGCGCCCGACAACGACAAGATCCGCCGCAAGGCCGCGAGCGAGTCGAGCGAGAAGCAGGCGCAGAAGGTCCGGCAGATGGAGTCGCGCATCGCCCGGCTGGACGAGGTGGAGGAGCCGCGCAAGGAGTGGCAGCTCGCGTTCACCATCGGCCAGGCCCCGCGGTCCTCCGCCGTCGTGGCGACCCTGTCGGACGCCACGTACGTGCAGGGCGACTTCACGCTCGGGCCGGTGTCGCTGCAGGTGAACGGCGGCGACCGGATCGGCATCACGGGGCCGAACGGCGCCGGCAAGTCGACCCTGCTCCGCGCGTTGCTCGGGCGCCAGGAGCCGACGACGGGCACCGCGTCCACCGGGTCGAGCGTCGCGATCGGCGAGGTCGACCAGGCCCGGTCGCTGTTCACGGGGACCGAGTCGCTCGCGGCCGTGTTCGAGGGCCTCGTGCCGGAGATGAACACCGCGGACGTCCGGACCCTGCTCGCGAAGTTCGGGCTGAAGGCGGACCACGTCGGCCGTGCCGCCGGTGAGCTCTCCCCCGGCGAGCGCACCCGCGCCGGACTCGCGCTGCTGCAGGCCCGCGGGGTGAACGTCCTCGTGCTCGACGAACCCACGAACCACCTGGACCTCGTCGCCATCGAACAGCTCGAGCAGGCGCTCGAGTCCTACGAGGGCACGCTGCTGCTCGTCACGCACGACCGGCGGATGCTCGACACGGTGCAGCTCGACCGGCAGTGGCGGGTCGAGGCGGGGCGGGTCACCGAGGGCTGAGACCCGCCCTACTGTGGGCTCATGGACCTCGCGGAGTGGGAAGAGCGCGTCGACGCCCTGTGGGCGGACACGCAGGTCGACGACGAGGGTCGGATCCGGCGCATGCGTGCCCTCGCGGCGACGGCACCGCACCCGGCGCTCGGCGCGTTCGAGCTCGGTGGCGCCCACGACTCCGGTGGGCAGGAGGCCGAGGCGGACGTCGAGTACTCCCGCGCCACGGCAGCGGGCCTCGACACCGTCGACCCGACCCGTGCTGCACAGATGGTGATCCAGCACGCCTCGACGCTGCGGAACCTCGGTCGGACGGACGAGGCGATCGCCATGCTCCGGGCCGCACCGGCACACCCGGCCGTCGGCGATGCGCCGGCGGTGTTCCTCGCTCTGGCCCTGCACAGCGCAGGACGGTGCGACGAGGCGCTGCGGCTCGCCCTCGAGACCATCGAACCGACGCTGCCGCGCTACAACCGGTCGGTCCGCGCGTACGCGGCGGCGCTCACCGGCGACTGACCGGGCAGCGCCACACCGCGGTCAGTGTCCGCCGACACGGTGGAACGGGCAGCCGCCCGACCGGGTCGCGCCGCCGTGGGACCGGGAGGCCCGCACCTTCCCTCCGGACGCCGGCTTGGTGGGCAGACGGCGCCGGTTGACCCCGAGGCCCTCGTCGAGCACGGTCAGTCGCGGGTCACTGAGGGTCGCCACGGCAGCTGCGAGCCCCGCGATCGCGAGCTTCTCCCCGGGGCACCGGTGGCCGGCCGCCGGGTCCGCTCCGCCGTGCGGGATGAAGGTCCGGATCGCCTCGTAGTCGTCGACGCCGAGGAACCGCGTCGGGTCGAACCGCTCCGGCTCCGACCAGGACGCCTCGTCCGTGTCGGTCCCGAGGATGTCGAGCACCACTCGACCGCCCGCCGCCAGGCGTTCGCCGTCGAGCTCGACGTCCTCGGTCGCCCAGCCGGGCAGCATCGGGACGAAGGGCGCCGTCCGCCGGATCTCCTGCGCGAACGCGGTCGCCAGCGGGCCGTCCACGAGGGATCCGCGGGTGCGGGCCTCCTCGGCGAGGCGCTCGCGCCACTCCGGGCGGTCGTGTAGCTCCGCGGCGGCGAACGCGACGAACCGGGCGACGGCGATCATCGGGCGGATGCTGTTCTGCAGCTCGATGCCGGCGGTCGCAGCGGGCAGGAGCAGCGCGGAGCGGTCGCGGTGCCACGCCCACTCGTACAGCGCAGTGCCCTCCGCGGGCTCGAGCTCGCCGGCCCGGACCGCGCGGATGAGTCGCTCGGCGTGCCGGTCGGACCACCAGCGGTTGGCCGCGGCGAGCAGGTACTCCGGCGAGTACGGTGCGCCGAACCCGTCGACGATCTGCGCGAGGCGGGCGGCCCAGCGGGTCTTCGCATCGGCGGTCCCGGGCAGTCCCGCCCACCGCATCGACGCACGGCCGAAGGCGCCCACCGCGGCGTCGTAGGCGGACCGGCGCCCACCGGCGAGCCAGTCGTCGAGTTCGCGCTGCCACTCCTCCGCGAAGAGCGGGGTCAGCCGCGCGACCTGCTCGTCCTCGTACGCGACGTCGAGGAACGTGGCCTTGCGGTGCCGGTGCTCGTCCCCGTCGAGGCTGTGCACCGACCCGTCACCGAACAGGGTCTGCTGGACGATCGCGGGCATCGCGCCGTGGCGGGCGATCCGGTCACCGTCGTAGAAGAGGTCGACGGCCTCGCTCCCGCGGACGAGCAGGGCGTCCTTGAACAGGAACCGCATCGGCACCGCCCGGGCGCCGTCGGACGCACGGCGCCAGATGTGGGCGCCGAAGCCGTAGCCGCGGGTGAGCAGGGACACGGAGTCGTCGATCGCCATGCGCCCATGCTGCCGGGAGCCGCCCGGCCGTCCTCCCAAGGGCCGCCGCGGGAACCGTGACCGCCGGGGTACGGCAGACTGCAGAGACCAACTCCAGGAGTGTTCTTCATGTTCGTGCTCGCCATCCTCTTCCTCGTCGTCGCGCTCGCTGCGCTGTGGTTCCGCACACGGACCTACACCACCCCGGCCCGACCGGCGACGCCGGGTCGAGAGGCCCAGGAAGCAACACCCACCCGTCGCCCGAACCGCGTCGCCGCCTGGTTCGCCGTCGGGGCAGGCTTCCTGTTCGCCGTCTGCACGCTCGCGAGCACGCTCTACGCGCAGGACACCGGCGAGTCGAAGGTCCAGGTGGACATCTCCGGCAACATCGTCGGGCAGACGACCGACTCCGGCTTCCACTTCAAAGCGCCGTGGGCGACGCTGCACACGTTCAACATCCGCAACCAGACGGTGACGTACATCAACGCGGTCAACGGCTCGGACTCGGACAACAACGGCAACGTCCGCTCCGGCCCGTACGTCACCGTCCAGGACCGGGACGGCGTCTCGTCGAACATCAGCCTGAACCTGCAGTACAGCATCGACGCGAAGGCCGTCACGGACATCTACCGGTCGTACAAGACCGAGGAGAACTTCAAGACGCAGTTCATCGGCAACTCGGTGCGGAGCGTCGTGCGCCAGGTCCCGAACGACTTCACCACGATCGCCCTCATCACCAAGCGCGGGGCGGTCGAGAAGTCCATGATCCAGGCGCTCGAACGACGGTGGCAGGGCTCGGGCGTGCACGTCGACAACTTCGCACTCCAGGAGATCACGCCCCCGAAGTCGGTCACGGACTCGTACGCTGCCGCGCAGCAGGCACAGATCCAGGTGACGAAGGAGCGCGCGCTGCTCGACGCCAAGAAGGTCCAGGCGCAGCAGCAGGTCGCCGAGGCGCAGGGGCAGGCCGACGCGAACAAGGTGCTCAACGGCCAGCCGCTGTCGGACGCCGCGCTGAAGCAGCGGGAGATCGAGGCCCTGAAGAGCGCCGGTGACAACGGCTCGCTCATCGTCGTCCCGCAGGGCAGCGACAACATCCTCAGCCTGCCCGGCACGCGCGGCGGCTCGGAGTGACGGGCGGACCGGTCAGCGCGTGCCGGAGCGCCCGCTGCTCACGCGGCCCGGGGCGCCAGCGCCCGCAGCACCTCGGCGCACTCCTCGGCAGGGGTACGGTCGGCCGCGACGGTGACGTGGACCTCGTCCGCCTGCGGCGGCTCGAGCGTCGCCAGCTGTGAGTCGAGCAACGACGTCGGCATGAAGTGCCCGGACCGTGACGACATGCGCTGTCCGAGGAGCGCCCGGTCCCCCGCGACGTGCACGAAGACCACCCCGGAGGCCCGGAGCACGTCCCGGTAGGACCGCTTGAGTGCGGAGCAGGTCACCACCCCGTTCGTACCGGCGGCGAGGTGTCCGCGGATCCACCCGGCCACGACGTCG
The DNA here is from genome assembly GCF_003224415.1 of Curtobacterium sp. MCBD17_023. Taxonomy (NCBI): domain Bacteria; kingdom Bacillati; phylum Actinomycetota; class Actinomycetes; order Micrococcales; family Microbacteriaceae; genus Curtobacterium; species Curtobacterium sp. MCBD17_023. The sequence goes on along the minus strand of NZ_QKLJ01000019.1, from coordinate 34,372 downwards.
AGCCACGGCCACCGGTCCTCGTCGCTCAGGGGCGTCCCGGCCTGCATCTTCGCGACGTTGGTCGCGGGGTGCATGTCGTCGCCCTCGGCGAAGGCCCATCCGAGCTCCTCGGCGAGCATCGCGGCGACCGTCGACTTGCCCGAACCGGACACGCCCATGACCACGAGCACCCGTGCGTCGAGCGGTACCGGCTGCTGGTCGGTCGCGTGTCCGCTCATCGGATGAAGACCCCCGCGACGAGCACACCGACCAGCCCGGTCACCGAGATGAGGCACTCGAGCACCGACCACGTCTTGAAGGTCTGCCCGACGGTCGTGTTGAGGTAGCCCTTGACGAGCCAGAACCCGGCGTCGTTCACGTGCGACAGGAAGACCGACCCGGCACCGATGGCGAGCACGAGCAGCGAGGTCATCGGGGACGAGAGGTCCTGCGCGATCGGGGCCATGATGCCCGCGGCGGTGACCGTCGCGACGGTCGCGGACCCGGTGGCGACCCGGACGAGCGCGGACACCACCCAGGCGACGAGCAGCACCGACACGCCGGACTCCTGGACGGCGTCGGCGATCACGCCGCCGATGCCCGTGTCGATGAGCACCTGCTTGAAGCCGCCGCCCGCGCCGACGATGAGCAGGACGCCGGCCACGGGCGGCAGGGCGCTCTCGAGGGACTTCGCGACGGCCGACCGGTCCATGCCACCGCCGACCGCGAAGAACACCATCGCGTAGACGGTGGCGATGCCGATCGCGATCATCGGCGTGCCGAGGAAGTCGAGCACGCCGACCCACGCGCCGCCGGCGTCCGGCACCGTGGCCTCGCGGATCGCCTGCGCGAGCATGAGCACGACGGGCAGCAGGATGCCGACGAGGGCGACCGCGAAGGACGGGCTGCGCGGTTCGCTGATGACCCGGGTGAAGTCGCTCTTCCCGTTCGGCAGGGACGCCGTGTCCTGCGTGGCGGAGCCGCGGCGTGCCTCCCGGCCGGAGTGCGCGGGGTCCGCGTCCCGTGAGCCGAACATGTCCGGAGCGGGGACGTCGACCCAGCGTGCCGCGAAGCGGGCGAACACCGGACCGGCGACGACGATGACGGGGACCGCGAGCACGATGCCGAAGGCGAGCGTCGTCCCGAGGTCCGCGCCGACCGTCGAGACGGCCACGAGCGGACCGGGGTGTGGTGGGACGAACGCGTGCATGGTCGACAGACCGGCGAGGGCCGGGATCGCGATCTTCATGATCGGGACGCCGCTGCGCTTCGCGACGAGCACGATGATCGGGATGAGGAGCACGAGGCCGACCTCGAAGAACATCGGCAGGCCGATGAGCGCGCCGATGAGCGCCATCGTCCAGGGCAGGGCGGCGGCCGAGGACCGGCGGACCAGCGTGTCGACGACCCGGTCGGCGGCGCCGGAGTCGACGAGCAGCTTGCCGAACATCGACCCGAGCCCGACGAGGATGCCGACGCTCGTCATGGTCGCGCCGAAGCCGTTGCCGAAGCTCGTGACCGTCTGTTCCGGGGCGAGACCCGCGCCGAGCCCGACGCCGAGCGCGCCGATCGTCAGGGCGACGAACGGGTGCACCTTGAGCCACGTGATGAGCGCGATGATCACCACGATGCCGACGAGGGCAGCGATGACGAGCTGTGGGATCGTGCCCGACGGTTCGACCGGCTCGGGGCCCGCCGCGAGCAGGGTGCCCGCCGCCGAGGTCTGGAGGTGAGGCATCTGCGCCCCTTCCTGGTGCAGCTCCTGCGCTGCGCCGTCCTGCTGCTGGTGGCTGGTCCGTGCCGGTCACTGTCCATCCCGACCGTCGAACCAATAATCTGATTAATCAGACTACATCGTCGACGCCCGCGCGCCAGCTCGTCCTGCGCGCAGTCTGCCGCTGCAATGGGGTCCGCGTCACACACCCGTACCCGACGGTCCGACCAGGAGGAACGATGCCGACACCCCGCGGCCTGCACGCCCACGTGCTCGACACGCTCGGGCAGCGCATCGTCGACGGCGCGGTCGCCCCGGGGACGGTGCTCCGACCGGAGGACGTCGCCGCCGAGTTCGGCGTCTCACGATCGGTCGTCCGCGAGGCACTCCGCGTGCTCCAGTCGCTCAGCATGGTTCGGCCACGCCAACGGGTGGGCACCCAGGTGCTGCCGTCGTCGGACTGGGAGCTCCTCGCCCCCTCGGTGATCCGCTGGCGCGGGGCCTCGGACGCGTACTTCACCCAGCAACGCGAACTGCTCGAACTCCGGCTCGGGATCGAGCCGGTCGCCGCCGCCCTCACCGCGGACCGGGGCGGTCCGGCCGCCGACGCCGTGCTCGTCGCGGCCCGCGAGATGGTCGAGGCCGTCGGACGCGGGGACGGACATGCCTACCTCGAGGCGGACGTGCGCTTCCACCGTGCCCTGCTCACCGGATCCGGCAACACGGTCTTCGCGCACTTCGCGCACACGGTCGAGGCGCTCCTCCGCACCCGGACGAGCGAGTCCCGCGACACCATCACCCGATGGACCGCCGAGGCCGCCGCCCGACACGAGGCCGTCGGCCAGGCGGTCGTCGACCGGGAGGCCCGACTCGCGTCCGACGCGGCCGCCGCGCTGGTGCGCACCACGCGCGACGAGTTCGTCGCCGAGGCTCGCTGACCGGTGCTCGCTGACCGGTGCTCGCTGACCGGTGCTCGCTCAGCGCCCGCCGGAGGGCCGCCTGCGCAGACCCCGGAGCCGCAGGCGCATCGTCACCGTGCCGAGCCACCGGTCGTACTTGAACCCGACGCGTCCCATCCGGCCGATCTCCTCGAAGCCGAGCCGCTCGTGCAACCGGATCGAGGCGTCCGCGGACCGGTCGGCGATCACGGCGATGACCTCGCGCACGCCGGCCGCCCGGCACGCCTCGAGCAGTGCCTCCATGAGTGCCCGGCCGAGGCCCTTCCCGCCCGAGGCCGCCCCGAGGTAGATCGAGTCCTCGACCACGTGGTTCGACCGGTCCCGCGGGTTCCAGGGCTCGACGAGCGCGTAGCCGAGCACCTGCCCGGACGGCGCCTGGGCCACCAGGAACGGCAGCTTCCGCCGCTGGAGGTCGTCGTACCGGCGCTTCCACGCGGCGAAGGTGAAGGCCGCCGCGTCGAACGTCACCGAGGAGTTCCGGACGTAGTGCGTGTGGATCTCGCGCACCTCGGGCAGGTCCGCGGTCGTCGCCGGTCGGATCGCGTACGTGAAGACCGGTTCCGGCGGGGCCGGGGCACGCAGGTGTCGCGGCAGGGTCCGCCGCTGCTGGTATTCCTCCTCGAGCACGGCTCGAGCCTACGGGAGGCCCGTCACGGCTCGGTCGGCAGGGTCCAGTCGACGGGGTCCGCGCCCTGGGCGGCGAGCAGGTCGTCCACCGCGGAGAACGGTCGGCTGCCGAAGAACCCGCGGGACGCGCTCAGCGGGCTCGGGTGCGCCGACGCGACGACCGGGGTGTCGCCGAGGAACGGCCGGACCGACGCCGCCTGCGCGCCCCAGAGCACGGCGACGAGGGGACGGTCGCGGGCGACGAGGGCCCGGACGGCCTGCTCGGTGACCGCTTCCCAGCCCTTGCCGCGGTGACTGGCGGGCGCGCCCACGCCGACGGTGAGCACCCGGTTGAGCAACAGCACGCCCTGCCGGGACCACGCCCGCAGGTCGCCGTGCGCCGGGGGCGTCACGCCGAGGTCGTCGGCGAGCTCGCGGTAGACGTTCTGCAGGCTCCGCGGGACCGGGCGCACGTGTGGCGCGACGGCGAAGGACAGGCCGATCGGGTGCCCGGGGGTCGGGTACGGGTCCTGCCCGACGACGAGCACCTTCACGCGGTCGAACGGGTCCTCGAAGGCACGGAGGACCGCCGGTCCGGCGGGCAGGTACGGTCGGCCCGCCTCGTGTTCGGCACGGAGCCACGCACCGATCCGGTGGACCTCGTCCTCGACCGGGGCGAGCGCCTCGGCCCAGCCGGGGTCGACGAGCTCCGCGAGGGGCTTCGGCTGCACGCTAGGCGCCCATGGTGGCGACCGAGACGGACTCCTCGCCCGCCATCACCCGCCAGACGCTCCCGGTGCCGCGGACCTCGAGCGCACCTTCGCCGACGACGAGCGCGGTGTCCTCGTCGATGGCGAGACCCGCGGTGACGAACTCGGCCTCGGCGCTCGCGACGAGGCGGGCGAGGGTGCCGGCCTGCGCGGCGTGCACGTCGATGGTGAGGTCGACGAGTCCGAGTCCCTCGCGGAGCTCGACCTCGTCCAGGCCCTCGGAGGCGTCCTCGGGGCAGACCTCGACGCCGCCGATCCGGTGTCCGCCGACCAGGGCGCGGTCCGCGGCGATCATCGCACCGGCGGAGTACCCGAGGTACGGCAGACCGTCCGACACGAGCAGGCGGATCTGGTCGACGAGCGGCGTGACGGCGTCCAGGTAGTCCGGGGTCCGACCGCCGCTCACGACCAGGGCGTCGACGTCGCTGAGGACCGTCGTGTCGAAGACCCCGCCGGCGGGGACCTCGGTGACGAGGACCTCGGCCGCGCGCGCACCACCGAGGACCTCGGCGATGTCGGCGGTCGAGCCGGGCGACCTGCCGTCGGCACCGGCGACGGACAGCAGCGCGATGCGGGGGACGGTGCGCCCGACCGCGGCGGAGCGTGCGGTGGCCTCGGCGGTGAAGGCGGCGGCGACGTCCGCGGCGACGAAGGAGCCGCCGCCGACCAGGTGGATGCTCACGACTCGGCCGTCACCGGTGCGAGGGCGCTCCACGGGAACGTGATCCAGCCGTCGACCCGGCGCCACACGTGGTCGGGCTCGAGCACCGTGCCGGGCTTGGAGTAGAGGCAGGCGCTGCGGACGTCGGCACCGGCGTTCCGGATGATGTCGACCACGAGCGCGAGGGTGCGGCCGGAGTCCGACACGTCGTCGACGACCAGGACCCGCTTGCCGGCGAGGCTCGGCGCGTCGAGGGCCGGCGCGAGCACGACCGGCTCCTCGAGGCGCTGCTCGACGTCGGTGTAGAACTCGACATTGATCGAGCCGCACTCCTTGGTGCCGAGCGCGTAGGCCACGGCACCGGCGATGATGAGCCCGCCGCGGGCGACGGCCACGACCACCTCGGGCTCGAACCCGGCGGACAGGACGTCCTTGGCGAGCAGGCGTGCGGCGTCGCCGAACTCGAGCCAGCCGAGCACCTCCGGTCCGCTCGTCACGGTCACGGTCGACGAGGCGGACGGCTCCGCTGGTTCGCTGCTGATCGGCATCCGCCCACGGTACCGGCAGGGATGCGCCGCCCGCGACCCGTCGTCACCGCCCGGGCGCTGCGGCCTGCCCCTTGGGCGTGAGCGGCCCGCGGGCGAGCTTGTGCTGCGCCGACTGCGCCACCGGACGGACCGTCACGAGGTCGAGGTTGACATGCGGCGGCAGCTCCACGGCGTGCACGATCGCCTCGGCGACGTCGTCCGCCACGAGCGGCGCCTCGACCCCGTCGTAGACGGCCGCGGCCGCCGCGGTGTCGCCGCCGAACCGCACGACGGAGAACTCCTCGGTCTTCACCATGCCGGGGGCGATCTCCACGACGCGGATCGGCTCGCCGTTGAGCTCGAGCCGGAGCACACCGACGACGGCGTGCTCGGCGTGCTTCGCGGCCACGTAGCCGCCGCCGTTCTCGTAGGTGACGAACCCGGCCGTGCTCGTCACGGTGACGACGTCCGCACCGCCCGTCGCCGCCGCACGGCGGCGCAGCGCCGGCAGCAGCGCCGCGGTGACCCGCTTCGTGCCGAGGACGTTCACCTCGAACATCGCGCGCCAGTCCTCGACGTCGGACTCCTCCACGGACGCCGAGCCGAACGCTCCCCCGGCGTTGTTGACGAGCACGTCCGCCCCGCCGAGCTCGTCCACGCGGGCGGCGAGCGCCGACACGTCCGCGTCCGAGGTGACGTCGACGACGAGCGTGTCCGCACCGGTCTCCGCGGCGAGCGCCTCGAGCCGGTCGGCCCGGCGCGCGACCGCGAGGACGTCCCACCCGTGCTGGCGGAAGCGCCGGACGGTGGCGGCCCCGATCCCGGAACTGGCTCCGGTGACGACGGCTCGACGGTTCCTCATGGTGCTCCTCGTGGTGGTCGGTGGTGCGGGGTGTCGTCAACGCTACCGACACGCCGGGGGCCGCCGGACGGTAACGTGCGGGAGATGACGACGGACGCCGCTCCTCCCGCGCCTTCGGTCCCGGCCGCTCCGCTCGAGGCGGGTCGGTCGAAGCGCCGCATCCCCCTGTGGGACACCTCGCGGTTCGTCGCGGTGACCCTCGTGGTGATCGGGCACGCGATCCAGCGGCAGACGACGGGCAGCGAGCACGCTCTGGCGCTGTACACGTTCATCTACGCCTTCCACATGCCGGCGTTCGGCGTGATCAGCGGGTACTTCTCGTCGGCGGACACCCCGACCGCGCAGCGCATGCGGCGGACGTTCACGGACATCGTCGTGCCGTACATCGTCATGCAGACGATCTGGACCGTGGTGCAGGGGATCGTCGAGGGCGGCAAGGAGTTCAACCCGACGAAGCCGACGTGGACGCTGTGGTTCCTGCTCGCGCTGGGGATCTTCCGGCTGATCCTGCCGTACCTCGCGCAGCTGCGGTGGCCGCTGTTCTGGGCGGTGGTGCTGAGCATCGGCGTCGGGTACTTCGACAACGTCGACTCGACGCTCTCGCTGTCGCGCGCGATCAGCCTGCTGCCGTTCTTCCTGCTCGGGTGGCAGGTCAAGCAGTGGGGCGTGTTCGACCGCTGGTACGAGGCGCCCCGCCGGGTCGTGGTCCGGGTGCGGGTCGTCGCGGCGCTGCTCTTCGCCGCGTGGGCGGCAGCGTGCGTGCTGTTCACCCCGCAGTTCGAGCAGTTCGACCTGCACCACTGGTTCTTCTACGACGACTCGTACTCCGGGCTCGGCGAGGACACGTGGTGGGCCGGTGGCGTCCGCTTCGGGCTGATGCTGTTCGCGGCGCTGCTCACGGCGGCGTTCCTGCTGCTCGTGCCCCGCCGGACGGTCTGGCTGACCCGGTTCGGTGCGGCGACGATGTACGTCTACCTCCTGCACACATTCGTGCTCTACCCCATCCGCGAGTCCGGGATCCTGGCCGGGGAGCACTCGGCGTGGCCGTACGTGCTGCTCATGGTGCTGCTCGCGTGCGCGGTGAGCCTGTTCCTCGCGCAGCCGTTCGTCCGGCGCGGGATGCGGTGGCTGCTCGAGCCGAAGGTCGACTGGTTGTTCCGCCGCGACCCGGTGTGACGCGCGGTCAGGACCGGAGCGTGTCGTTCGGACGTTCGCCGAACCGCTCGGCGTAGTAGCCGGCGAAGCGGCCGAGGTGGACGAAGCCGTGCGCCCGTGCCACCGCTGCGACGCTGTCCTCGCCGACGCGCCCGTCGGCGAGCGCCGTGCGGACCCGTCGGAGTCTGGCTTCGCGGAGGGCCTCGAGCGGTGTCGGGAGGTCGTTGCGGGCGAACGCCTGCTGGAGTCCGCGCTGGCTGAGGCCGGCGGCACCGGCGATGTCGGCGGCGGTGACCGGCTCACCGAGGTGCTCCTCGATGTACTCGAGCGCTCGGGAGACGTTGCGCGGGTGTCCGGCGTGGTGCGGTGCCGCCGGAGCAGGGACGAAGGCGTCGAGCATGCGACGGCTCAGGGCGTCCACGTGTCGAGCACGCTCCAGGCGGTCGGCGGCGGGGTCGAGGAGGACGGGGGCCGAGGCGGAGAGCACGGCGCGCAGGGCGGCGAGGCCCTCGGCGTCCGGGCGTCGGGCGATCGTGAGCGGTCGGGGGGCGGTGCCGGTGCGGGCGGCGTGCAGGTCCTCGAGGGCGCGCGCGTCGACGTCGATGGTGTGCAGCGTGATGCCGGCGGGCGCCTCGATCGTGAAGGGGCGGCCGGTCGGGTACACCGCCGGCACTCCCGCGTGGGCGACGAGCTCCTGGTCCGTCCCGGCGTCGAAGGCGAGCTGTCCGTCGTGCGCCCACGCCACGAGGATGCGACCGACGGGTTCGATGCGGCCCCAGCGGTCGGCGCTGAGGGCGGAGCTGCGGAGGCGGAGTCGGTCGTCACCCACGACACGGAACCGGAACCCGAACGGCCGCGACTCGTCCTGCGTGAGCCGGACCTCGTGGGCGTCGTGCACCCGCTCGTAGAACCCCGTCGCTTCGTCCACGTCCCGCCCGGCCACGTCGTCCCGGCGCACGGCGGCGTGCCCGGGTCCGTGCTGCGGTCCGCGGTCTGGCGGCGTCGGCGGGGAGGTCATGACGGCAGAACTGTAGGCCATCCGCCGCCTGACCGCCCTCGCCCCGGACGGGATGCGCATCCTGCGTCGCGCGAGCGCGTTACGCCCGACGACGCCCGCGCTGGTAGCAGCCCCGCCATCTGCGTAGCGTGAGGCGTGACGGACAGACGCGGCGGTCCTCCCGGCCCGCGTCCGTGTCGACCCGACGACCACGGTGACGGACAGGAGCTCCCGATGACCACGAACGACGCAGCCGCCTGGCGGTTCGAGACCACGCAGGTGCACGCGGGTGCCGCTCCGGACCCGACGACGGGTGCCCGGGCGACGCCGATCTACAAGACGACCTCGTACGTGTTCGAGAACTCGGACCACGCCCGCGACCTGTTCGCGCTGGCGCAGCCGGGCAACATCTACTCGCGGATCATGAACCCGACGAACGACGTCGTCGAACAGCGGGTCGCGGCACTCGAGGGCGGCACCGGCGCCCTGCTCGTGTCGAGCGGCCAGGCGGCGGAGACCTACGCGGTGCTCAACATCGCCGGCGCGGGCGACCACATCGTCTCGTCGTCGTCGATCTACGGCGGCACGTACAACCTGTTCAAGTACACGCTCGCCAAGCTCGGCATCGAGACGACGTTCGTCGAGGACCAGGACGACCCCGAGGAGTGGCGTCGCGCGGTCCGCCCGAACACGAAGCTGTTCTTCGCCGAGACGATCGGCAACCCGCGGATCAACGTGCTCGACATCGAGACCGTCGCGGGCGTCGCGCACGAGTCCGGGGTGCCGCTCATCGTCGACAACACGATCGCGACGCCGTACCTCATCCGGCCGTTCGAGCACGGGGCGGACATCGTCGTGCACTCGGCGACGAAGTTCCTCGGCGGGCACGGCACGGTCATCGGCGGGCTCATCGTGGATGGCGGCACGTTCGCCTGGTCCGAGCACGCCGAGCGGTTCCCGGAGTTCAGCACCCCGGACCCGTCGTACCACGGGGCGGTGTTCTCGCAGGTCGTCGGCGACGCGGTCGCGTACATCGTCAAGGCGCGGGTGCAGCTGCTCCGTGACCTCGGCGCGTCGAACTCCCCCGACACCGCCTTCGCACTCCTGCAGGGCATCGAGACGCTCAGCCTCCGGATGGAGCGCCACGTCGCGAACGCGCAGGAGATCGCCGAGTGGCTCGACCGGCACCCGGACGTCGCGACGGTGGCGTACGCGGGCCTGCCGACCAGCCCCTGGTACCCCGCCGCGACGAAGTACGCGCCGCGCGGTGTCGGTGCGGTGCTGTCCTTCGAGCTCAAGGGCGGTGTGGACGCGGGCCGCGCGCTCGTCGACGAGCTGCAGCTGTTCTCGCACCTGGCGAACATCGGCGACGTCCGCTCTCTCGTCATCCACCCGGCGTCGACGACGCACTCGCAGCTCACGCCCGAACAGCAGCTCACGACCGGTGTGACGCCGGGGCTCGTCCGCCTGTCGGTCGGGATCGAGAACGTCGAGGACCTCAAGGCCGACCTGGAGGCCGGGCTCGCCGCCGCACGGGCCGTCGCCCAGGCGGGCCTGCGCGCCTAGCCCCGCCGCACGGAACGTGGGCGGTTCCCCGCAGCGGTCCACCGCTGCGCGGACCCGCCCACGTCGCGTTCCGCGGCCCGTCGCGACGTAACACGGCGACGGTGCGGCGGGCCTCCCGGCAGACTGGACCCCACGATGGACTGGCAGACGACCCCCGAGGACTCCGTGCCGTCCACCCTGGTGCCCGGCGCCGAACTCCGCACGCTCGGCAAACCGCCCGTGACGGGTGCGTGGCGACCGGGTGACCCGCCCGGGGCACGCCGGTTCGAGGACCTCGGCGAGCAGACCGTCCGCGGCGGGCTCGTCCCCGCCGTCCGCGTGGCGTACGAGACCTGGGGGACGCTCTCCCCCGCGCGGGACAACGCCGTCCTGGTGCTGCACGCCCTGACCGGCGACTCGCACGTCACCGGACCCGCCGGCCCCGGCCACCGCACCGCCGGCTGGTGGGGCGACGTCGTCGGGCCGGGGCGGGCGATCGACACCGACCGGTTCTTCGTCGTCGCGCCGAACATGCTCGGCGGGTGCCAGGGCACGACCGGCCCCTCCTCGCTGGCACCGGACGGCGTCGAGTGGGGCTCCCGCTTCCCGTTCGTCACCGCCCGCGACCAGGTGGCGACGCAGCTGCGGCTGGCGGACCGACTCGGCATCGACCGGTTCGCGGCCGTCGTCGGCGGCTCGATGGGCGGCATGCACGCGCTGGAACTCGCGGTCACCGCCCCGGAGCGGGTGGCGCGCCTCGCCGTGCTCGCGACGACCGCGCAGACCACCGCGGACCAGATCGCCGCGAACTCCCTGCAGCGGGCGGCGATCCAGATGGACCCGGGCTTCGCCGGCGGCGACCACCACGACGCCGAACCCGGCGAGGGGCCGCACCGGGGGCTGGCGCTCGCGCGACGGATGGCGATGATGACCTACCGCGCCTCGGACGAGCTCAACGGCCGGTTCGCCCGGACGTGGCAGAGCGACGTCTCCCCGCTCGGCGACGACGGCCGGTTCTCGGTGGAGAGCTACCTCGACTTCCACGGCAACAAGTTCACCCGGCGGTTCGACGCGGCCTCGTACGTCGCGCTCACACACGCGATGGACTCGCACGACGTCGGGGCCGGCCGCGGTGGGGTCGCCGCGGCCCTGGCCCGTGTGACTGCACGGACCCTCGTCGTCGGCGTCTCGAGCGACCGTCTGTTCCCGGTCGAGGACCAGCACCGCATCGCCGCCGGGGTGCCCGACACGCTCGACGGTGACCGTGCCGCGGTGATCACGAGCGAGTTCGGCCACGACGGCTTCCTCATCGAGTCCGAGGCCGTCGGCGCGCATCTCCGGCGCCTGCTCGTCTGATCGGGGTGCAGCGCGTGTCCTCGGAAGACGGGACACCCGCAGACCGATCCGTCGACCCCCGCGCGCCGAACACCCCACAACGAGTGTCGCCCGTGGAATGATGCAGAGTGCACGGTCTCGACCAGTGCTCGGTTTCCCAAGACCAACCAGTTTCCCGAACCAGGAACAGCCAGGACCAACGATGGAACTCCTCGCGCAGGAACGCGACCGCCTCCTCCGGTCGACGACGCGTGTCGTGGGCATCGTCTGCGCGCTCGTCAGCGTCGTCGCCGTGGCCACGTCGCTCGCCGTGCCCGCGCTGCCGCTCGTGGTCGGGTTCACGTGCATCGCCGTCATGATCGGTGCACTCGTCGCCTTCGGGTGGAACGGGTCGACCTGGTGGACCGCCCTCACGGTGCTGAGCGGTCTCGGCGCCGTCGCGGTCCTCGCCACCGCCGTCGCCCCCGACGACCGCGGAGTCATCGCGAGCGCGCTCGTGCCGCTCGCCGGCGGCGGACTGGCCTCCCTCCTCATGGCGCAGCGCGGACACCCCGTCGGCCTCGGCATCGCGGCCGCCGCCGGTGTCGTCTCGGTCACCCTGATGTCGTGGGCGAGCGGCACGGTCCTCTCCCTGCCCGTCAGCGGTGTCCTGCTCGGCTGGGTGCTCGTCGCCGTCGTCGCGGTGTGGATCAGCCGGAGCATCCCCCGCGTGGCGCGACGCATCTACACGATCGGGACAGCGCACCGCGCCGAACGGCAGGCCAGCGAGACCGAGGCGCAGCGGCGGCAGGGAGCACGCCTGCTGCACGACACCGTCCTCGCGACCCTGACCCTCCTCGCGCACAGCGGTGTCGGCGTCTCCGAGCACGCGATGCGCGAGCAGGCCGCCGAGGACGCCCGCCTCCTCCGCCACCTCCGCCTCGGCGCGACCCCGCAGCCGCAGCAGTCCGGGGACTACTCGCTCACCCGCACCGAGGAGTCCCCGCTCGGGCAGACCCTCGAGTCGGTCAAGCAGCGGTTCGGCCGGATGGGGCTCGAGGTCGCCTGGCACGGCACCGGACAGGTCCTCCTGCCGACCCACGTCCTCGACGCCTTCCTGCTCGCGCTCGGCGAGTGCCTCGAGAACGTCCGTCGGCACGCCGGGGTCCCCGAGGCGCACGTCACGATCGTGCACGACGAGGCGATGGTCCGCGCCATGGTCACCGACTCCGGCGTCGGCTTCGAACTCGACGCCGTCAGCTCCGAACGACTCGGCTTCAAGGAGAGCGTCGTGAACCGTCTCCGTGAGGTCGGCGGCGACGCCCGGCTCTTCTCCGCGCCGGGCTCCGGCACCACGGTCGTGTTGGAGGCACCGCGGTGAGCCGCATCCCCGAGGACACCATCAGCCGGGGGCTCACCGGTGACCAGGACGCACCCCGTACCCGCCGGGAGGCCCGGGAACGGTACCGGGGCACCGAGCGTCGGCAGGCGCGCGGCCTCCCCTCCACGTCGACCGGTGCACGTTCGCTCCGCCAGGCCGCCCAGCCCGGCGCCTCCCTCGGAGCCGGCCACCTCGGGCTCGGTGCGGCCGTCCTGACCGGTCTCGAGGCACTCGGCGGCATCGTCTTCTTCCTCGTGCACTGGGAGGACTACGGCAACCCCTGGTTCACCGCCAGCGCGTGGCTCCTCTTCGTGGCCGCCGCGACCTGCGTCATCGCCATCGTCCTCACCTACGGCGAGCGGTTGACCGGTCTCGCGTTCGGCCTCATCTGCGTCGTGCTCGCCAGCGTCGTCGCGCTCGACTTCATCGGCATCTGGTCCCAGCACGACCTCGGGCACACCTCGACCGCGTCGATGGCGGCCGGCTTCGCCCTCCTGCCGATCACGACCCTCCGGCCAGCGCGCGAGGTCATCGCGGCGATCGTCGGCCTCGGGTTGGCCTTCGTCGTCTACGCGGTCGTCTCGACGCCGATCAGCCCCGAGACGCTCCCCGGGCTCGTGACGCTCCTGTCCGTGACGGTCGTGCCGCCGTCGCTCGCGCTCTTCGTCGTGCACCGGTTCCGCCAGCTCGTGCAGCGCGAACTCGACCGGGTCCTCGTGCAGAGCAACGTCGGTGCGCCGCAGTTCGCCGTCGGGATGCTCGCGTCGGACGAACTCGCCCGGCTCGACCTCGCAGCCGAGAAGCTCCTGGACGCCGTCGCGAACGGATCCGACCCGTTGCCGCTGTCGGACGCGTCCGCCTCCGTCGCCGCCTCCCTCGCGACCGAACTCCGCCTGCACCTCATCGAGGGCCGTCGCGAGACGTGGCTGTACCACGCCATCACCGAGTCGGACCGGCTGGGTCGCGCCGTCGCCGTCGCCGACCCCGGTGCCCTGGCCGGACACCTGTCCCCGGCGCAGCGCGACGGTCTGCTCCAGGCCCTCTGGCTCATGGTCGGCGACGGCCGGAGCCAGCAACCCGGCGCCCCCGTCGTGTCGGTCACCCTCGGACCGGTCGGGACCGACGGCCACCCGGTCAGCGACGACCGGATGGACGTCCCCGTCGTCATCGAGTCCCGCGGGGTCCCCCGTCGGCGCCTCGGGCCCGCAGCGTGGGCCGCCCTCCAGCGCATCGGCCCGTACACCGACAGCGTGCGGGACGGCGTGCTGCACGTCACCGCGCACTGCGTCGTCGACCGGCACCCGCAGATGTGACGCACCCCGCGCCTCCCGGCACCGTCAACGTGCGTCATGCGGACAACCAGGCCAGCCTCCCCAGACCGGACCACCGACCCTCCTAGGATCGGCAGGCCCCGGACGGACACCACGAGAAAGGACGCCGAGCATGGCGACTCCAGCGGAACCGATCAGACTCGCACTCGTCGACGACCACCGGATGCTCCTCAGCGCCCTGACCGAGTGGATCCGCAACGCCGCGGACGACATCCAGATGGTCACCGCGGTCACCACGTGGCCCGAGCTGCTCACCAGCCCGGGGTTCCCGGTCGACGTCGTGCTCCTCGACCTCGACCTCAAGGACTCGATCCCGGTCTCGCTGAAGATCTCGACGCTGAAGACCGCCGGCGTGAAGACCGTCGTGATGAGCACGTACTCGGAGCCGAACGTCGTCCGCGAGGCCCTCGGTGCCGGTGCCCTCGGCTACCTCGTCAAGAGCGAGGACGCGGCCATGATCGTCGAGGCGATCCGGACGGCGCAGCGCGGCGAGCAGTACGTCTCCGCCGAACTCGACCTGGCCATCAACTCCGGTGACGTCGGTGGCGTCCCGAAGCTCAGCGCGCAGGAGCGTCGCGTGATGGCGCTCTACGGCGGCGGCGAGCCCGTGAAGAGCGTGGCGTACCAGCTCGGCATCTCCGAGGAGACCGCGAAGAGCTACCTCAAGCGCATCCGCGAGAAGTACCGCGTCGCCGGCTTCGACGTGGGCACGAAGGTGGCGCTCCGGAAGCGGGCGATCACCGACGGCATCATCCTGCAGGACGGGTCCCCGCACGGGCTGTAGCAACGTTCCGACCCGCCGCGCCCCGCCAGGTTCCGGAATCGCCGCGCCCCGCCAGGTTCCGGAATCTCGGCATCTCGAGCGTCGAGATGCCGCAATCGTGGAACCGGAACGGTGCACACGCGGCGCGTCGTGGAACCGCGACGACAGCAGCCGGATGCGTCGACATCGCTGTGCACACGGGAGGCGCGGCACCAGTCAGCGCGCCCCGTCGAGCCCGACGGATGCCGGGTGGGGCCGGGGACGCGTCAGTGCGTGGACACGACCTCGCGGATCGGGCCGGTGCTCGCGCCCGCCGTCCGGAACGCCGCTGCGCGACGCTTCGAGCGGCCCTCCACCGCGTAGCTGATCACCGCGACGACGACGCCGAGCAGCGCCAGACCGATGCCGAGCCAGCCCGGCGCGAGGAACCCGAAGCCGGCCGCGATGACCGCTCCGCCGAGGGCCGCACCGAGCGAGTTGCCGAGGTTGAACGCCGAGTGGTTGAGCGCTGCCGCGATGGTCCGGGCGTCGCCGGCGATGTCCATCAGGCGGGACTGCACCGCCGGCGGGATCGCGGACGAGGTCGCTCCGAGCAGGAACGCGCCGACGAAGAGCCCGACGACCCACTGCGCGGTGAGCACCGTCACGAGCAGCGCGCCGATCAGGGCGAAGAGCCCCACGAAGATGGTGGCCTTCACGCTGTGGTCGGCCAGGAACCCACCGAGCAGGCCGCCGACGACCATCCCGAGCCCGACGACGACGAGCACCAGGGGGACGGTGGACTCCGACAGGCCGGTGACGTTCTGCACGAGCGGCGAGATGTACGAGTAGACGGCGAAGAACCCGCCGAACCCGACCGCGCCCAGGCTCATCACGATCCACGCCTGCGGCAGGCGGAAGACCCGGAGCTCACGGCCGATGGTCGCGTGGACATCCCGCGCGCTGCGGGGGACGAACGCGGAGACCGCGAGGAAGGTCAGGCCGAACAGGGCGGCGACGACGCCGTAAGCGACACGCCAGCTCGCGACCTGCCCGATCCACGTCACCGCGGGCACGCCGACGACGTTCGCGACGGAGAGGCCGAGCAGCACGAGCGCGATGCCCTTGCCCCGCTTGCCCGGGCCCATGATGTCGCCGGCGACGATCGAGGCGATGCCGAAGTACGCGCCATGCGGGAGTCCGGCGACGAAGCGTGCGACGACGACGAGCCCGAAGGACGGCAACACCGCGCTGGCGACCGTCGCGACCGCGAACCCGATCAGCAGCACCATGAGCAGGCCCTTGCGGGGGAACCGGGCCGACATCGCGGCGATCGTCGGCGCTCCGACGACGACACCGAGGGCGTATGCGCTCACGAGCCATCCCGCGTGCGCGACGCCGCCCTCCGGGTCGGTCGCGTACTGCCCGGGCAGGAGCGCCTCGGCGATGTTCGGCAGCAGGCCCATCGCGACGAACTCGGTCGTGCCGATGGCGAACCCACCGAGCGCGAGGGCGAGGATGGCGAGCGTGCGGCGGGCCGACGTGAGCTGCGACATGGGACCTGTTCTCGTGCCGGGGCACGGTGGGATCGGAGGCGGTGGACGACCGAGGTCGCGGCTGGAACAGTGTAGACCGCTCCAACACGGCGACGGAAGACACCGGTCGGACCGATTCGACCCGCACGCGATTTGGACGACGACCAGACAGCAGAACGCGGCCCTGCCGATCGGGATTCCCGATCGGCAGGGCCGCGGACGCGGGCGCCTCAGGCTGCGCGCTGCTCCGGCGCACGGGAGGCGGTACGCGCCTCCGGCAGGTCGTCGCGGTGCACCCACCCGGAGCCGCACTCGGTGCAGCTCGCCCAGGCGTTGTCGCCCTGGTCGTCGACGTCGATCACGACCGAGCGGAGGTCACAGTCCGGGCACCAACCGTCGTGCATCATGAGCGGGCTCCTTCCGTCGTGGTGCCGGTGCTCGTGCACCGGCTGATGGAGACAGCACACACCCGACCGCCGACATCGCGTCGACGTCGGCGGCGTGTCGGACGGACCCACACCGGCCGGTCGGGCGGGGCTCAGTCCCCGAGCGCCGCCTCGAGCCGCTCGAGCTTCCCGTCGATCTCCCCCGTGTGCCCCGGTCGGATGTCCGCCTTGAGCACGAGCGAGATGCGGGTGCCGAACGGTGCGACGGCCTCGGTCGCCCGCTTGACGACGTCGAACACCTCGTCCCACTCCCCCTCGATCTCGGTGAACATCGACGAGGTGCGGTTCGGCAGTCCGGACTCGCGGACGACCCGGACGGCCGCGGCGACGGCGTCGTGCACGGAACCGTCCTCGTTCGCAGCGGGTCCGCCGGACGGGGCGATTGAGAAGGCGAGGATCATGCGCCCATCCTGCCCCGCTCGCGGTCCACGTGCGCGGGTCCGGTGGCCGGACGGGAGGCGCGTGGCTCGATCCCGTCCCGCCACATCCGGACCAGGACGACGACCGACCACACGAGCACCGCGACCTCCAGCAGGTTCCGCAGCGACAGCACGACGAGGATCCACGGCTGCACACCGAGCACCTGGTCGTAGTACGCCGGGTAGACGAGCTGCGTGAGGAAGGCCATCGGCAGCATCGCCCCGGCGACCGGCAGGAACCGCCACGCACTGCCGCGCCCGGCGACGAGCCCCCAGACCACCGGCACGGCGAACCAGCCGATGTACTGCGGTGACCCGACCTTGTTCGTCGCGATGAGCGCCGCCACGAACAGCAGCGCGAGGACCGGAGCCACCCGCGCCCGCTGCGCGCCGGTGCGGACGGCGAGCAGGGCGAGGACGACGCCCACCACGACGACGACGGCCATGAGCGGGGTCGAGAGCGCTGCGACGACCTCCGTCCCGGCACCGGACACCTCGAAGGTCAGGATCTCCTGGTCGTAGAACACCGCGGCGCCCGGCACCCGCGCCGCTGCCGCCCACAGGTACGGCGTCGCGAGCGGTGACTCGATCTGCAGGCCGCGCCCGGTCTGTTCGCCGATGAACGAGAACAGGTGCGCGGCGCCGCCGAACAGCACGTCCACGAGCACCACGAGCGCGGTGACCGTGAGCGCTCCCGCGACCACGTCGACACGACGCCCCCGACGGAGGACGACGAGCACGCCGACGAGCGCCGCCGGCCAGACCTTGACCCATGCGGCGACGGTGAACACCGCGGCGGCGATCCCCGGACGAGCCGCGACGGACGCGACCCCGACGAGCGCGACCGCGGTGGCGACGGTGTCGACGCGTCCGAGGCCGATCGGCCCGAGCGCGAGCAGGAACGCCAGCCACCACCAGACGACCCGGACGCCGAACGCCCGGTAGCGCCAGAGCACCGCGCAGACGACCGCGTGCAGCAGCACCATGAGCAGCAGCCAACCGGTGCCGATCGCCGCGGTCCCGCCGAGCGACGCGGCCGCCATCGGCACGATCGCCAGGATCGGGTACACCCACGGAGCGTCGATCCCCACCCAGAAGTGCGAGGCGTGCCCGGACTCGATCCAGCGACGGTACGTGATCGTCACGTCGCCGATCGGCTGGTTCGGGACGACGAGGGTCAGGGTCCAGAGCAGCGCGTGCACCGCGGCGAACGCGACCACGAACGCGACGATCTCCGGCCACGGGTTCCTGCGCACCGGATGAGCGTACCGAGTCGGGACGGGCCGACCGCCGCTGTCCACAGGGCCGGTGACGCTGCCACCGCCGTCCGGGCACCACGCCGCCCCTGGCCCACAGCCGATCCGGATCGACAGCCGATCCGGATCCACAGCCGACCCGGATCCACAGCCGATCCGGAGAGTGACGTGTCACCGTCCTCCTGTGACCTCAGCACCGGACCGTCCCGCGCCCCGCCGCCCGCGCCGCCGTCTCCTGACGTGGCTCGTCATCGCCGTCGTCGTCCTGGCCGTCGCGGTCGTCGCCGTGGTGGTCGGCACCCGCGCCTACACGTCCACCGAGAACGCGAAGGCCTCGGCCACACCCAGCGTCGCCGCCACCCGCGCTCCCTCCACGCTCGAGCCGGAGGACCTGTCCGGCGAGTGGACGATCGGCGACGGGTCCGAGGCGGGCTACCGCGTGCACGAGGTCCTGAACGGCTCCGACGTCACCGTCACGGGTCGTACGTCGAGCGTCACCGGCACGGCGACCGTCGACGGGACGACGATCAGCGCGGCCACGATCACGGTGCAGGTCGGCGACATCGCCACCGACTCGGAGCAGCGCGACTCGTACTTCCGCGACTCGGCGCTCGACACCCAGGCGTTCCCGACCGCCACCTTCACGCTCACGGAGCCGATCGAGGACGCGGTCCCGTCGGGCGACGCCACCACCGAGGTGCGGGCCACCGGCACGCTCGACCTGCACGGCGTCACGAAGCCGGTCACCGCGACGCTGCAGGTCGGACTCAGCGGTGACGGCGTCGACGTCTCCGGCTCGGTCCCGATCACGTTCTCGGACTACTCGGTGCAGGCCCCGGACCTCGGGTTCGTCAAGGTCGACGACGCAGGCGCGGTCGAGTTCCTCGTGCACGCCACGCCCGCCTCCTGACCACCCGTCCGGAAGGTCGCGACGCGACCACCTGACGGCCGGGAGGCGCGGCACCGGTCGGCACCGCGCCTCCCGTCGGTCCCTCAGTCCAGACCGGCGGCCCGTCAGTCCGCCTGCGCGTCACCCCGCACCGCGAGGTCCCGCACCACACCCGGCAGCTGCTCCACGAGTGCCGTCATCGGGAACGGCCCACCACGCGACGCCCGGCGTGCCGCGACCCCGTGCACGACCGCAGCGGCGGCGGCGAGGTGCGCCAGCTCCTCTGACCCGACCTCGCTCGTCCCGGCCCGCGCTGCGACGAGGGCTCCGAGCACCCCGCCGAGGACGTCCCCGGCACCGGCCGCGGCGAGCCACGGCGTCGCCGAGGACGCCACCAGCCGGACCCCGCCGTCGGGCGTGACGACGTGCGTGTCCGCACCCTTGAGCAGCACGACGCTGCCGGTGCGCTCCGCCGCACGCAGCGCAGCACCCTGCGGGTCCCCCTCGACCTCGTCGCGGGACACCCCGAGCAGGGACGCTGCCTCGCCAGCGTGCGGGGTGAGGACCGCGAGCGGCCCGAGGTCGACGAGCGGGATCGCACCGGCGTCGACGACGACCGGCACGCCGTCCTCGGACGCGTGCGCGAAGCCGTCGCGGGTCGTCGCGTCGAGCTCGTCCAGCGAGGCCGCCGAGATGCCCGACCCGACGAGCCACGCCTGCACGCGGCCGACCCCGGCGACGATCTCCGGCCGTCGGGCCAGCACGAAGTCGGTGGCACGGTCGGGTCCGACGTACCGGACCATGCCGAGCCCGGTGTGCACGGCGGCGTCGACGCCCATGACCGCGGCACCCGGGTAGGCGGCGGAGCCGGTGGCGACCCCGAGGACCCCGCGCCGGTACTTCGAGGTGTCACCGGTGGGCACGGTGATCCAGGCGGCGGCGTCGGCGGGTCGGACGGAGACGAAGTCGTTCATCGTCCCCACGGTACGGTGACGGACATGAGCCTGCCCCTGCCCGGCCGTGTCGTCGTCTTCGACTACGGCGAGGTGATCAGCCGCACCCCGCACGCCGCCCGTGCCGCACTGCTCGAGGCGACGGGGCTCGACGCCGACGAGCTGTTCCCCGTGTACCAGGAGCTCCGGAACGACCTGGACCGTGGCGACCTCTCCGTGCTCGCCTACTGGCGGGCGATCGGCGAACGGACCGGGCGGTCCTGGTCGGTGACCGAGATCCACCGGTTCTGGGCGCTCGACTACACCGGGTGGTTCGACGTCGACCCCGAGGTCCTGGCGCTCGTCGAGGAACTGCACGACGCCGGCACGCGGCTGGCGCTCCTGTCGAACGCGGGGTTCGACTTCGGCGACCCCTACCGGTACTCGCCGATGGGCTCGATGTTCGAGACCGTCGTGGTGAGCGCGGAGGAGCACGTGCTCAAGCCGGACGCGTCCATCTACCGCGACACGTGCGACCGCCTCGGGATCGAGCCCGCCGCGATGGTGTTCGTCGACAACCGTGCGGAGAACGCCGCCGGCGCGGACGCGGTCGGTGCGGTCGGCGTGCACTTCACCTCGGCGGCGGCCCTGCGGTCGGCGCTCGAGGAACTCGCCGCCCCGACGGGGTGACGGCGACCGACGGAGTGACGGCGGGCCGGAATCGGCCGGGAGGCCCGGCGCACCGACCGGACGCTTCCTCGGTTCCTCCGAGCGAGCGCCCGGTACGATTCCCTCATTGTGGACGACCCTCCTAGTTGCGCTGACCATCACATGCCCGCCGCTCACACAGTGAGCTGCCCGACTCCGAGGTGTGCCTCGTGAGCCCCGTCGACGTCCTCATGCTGATCGGCGGCATCCTGCTGACGCTCGGCACCGGGGTCTTCGTGGCCTCCGAGTTCTCGCTCGTCAACCTCGACCGCGCCGACGTCGAAGCCCGCCGCGACCGCGGCGAATCGGGCCTGAGCCCCGTGATCGGTGCGCTGAAGGTCACGTCGACGCACCTGTCGAGCGCCCAGCTCGGCATCACCCTGACGACCCTGCTCACCGGGTACCTGCTCGAACCGTCGATCGCGAAGCTGCTCGAGGCACCGTTCCTCGCGATGGACCTGCCCGAGGGGGTCGTCGAGACCGTCGGGTCGATCGTCGCCCTCGTCATCGCCACCCTGCTGTCGATGATCCTCGGCGAGCTCGTGCCGAAGAACTTCGCCCTCGCGCTGCCGCTCCAGACCGCGAAGCTCGTCGTGCCGCTCCAGGTGGGCTTCACGACGGTGTTCAAGCCCGCGGTCGCCGTGCTCAACGGCACCGCGAACGCCGTGCTCCGCTCGATCGGCATCGAGCCGCAGGAAGAGCTGTCCGGCGCCCGGAGCGCCGAGGAGCTCACCTCGCTGCTCCGCCGTTCGGCGTCCGAGGGGTCGCTGGAACAGGACACCGCGACGCTCCTCGAGCGGACGCTGGCGTTCTCCGAGCTCAACGCGAGCGACGTCATGACGCCCCGGCCGCGACTGTCGACGATCCGTGTGTCCGACAGCGCCGACGCCGTCATCGCCCTCGCCCGCCGGACCGGCTTCAGCCGCTTCCCGGTGATCGAGGAGGACGCGGACGACGTCGTCGGACTCGTGCACGTCAAGCAGGCCGTCTCGGTCCCGCGCGAGAAGCGCGCCGAGGTCCCGGTCGGCGCGCTGATGACCGACGCCGAGCGCGTCCCCGAGACCATGCCCGGCGACACGCTGCTGACCGAGGTCCGCGGCCGTGGGTACCAGATGGTCATCGTCGTGGACGAGTACGGCGGGACGGCCGGTGTCGTCACGCTCGAGGACCTGGTCGAGGAGATCGTCGGCGAGGTGTCGGACGAGCACGACCGCGCCCGCATCGACGTCGTGCGCAGCCGCGGCTGGCTCACCTTCCCCGGGCTGCTCCGTCCGGACGAACTCGAGGACCGCGCGAGCGTCACGGTGCCCGAGGACGGCCCGTACGAGACCGTCGGCGGGTTCCTCATGCAGGAGCTCGGACGGCTCCCGGTGGTGGGTGACGAGGTCGCGATCGACTCCGGCGTGTTCCGCGTCGAGCGCCTCGACGGCCGTCGGATCGACCGCATCCGCTACACGCCGAACCCGGTCGACTCCCCCACCGGGAGCGCCCCCACCCCGACGGGGAGCACCACGAAGACGACGAGCACGACGACGACCGACACCGCGGAGGCCGACCGATGAGTTCCGACTGGTGGGGCATCTTCTGGCTCTTCGTCCTCCTCGGGGGCAACGCGTTCTTCGTCGCCGCCGAGTTCGCCGTCATCTCGGCACGCCGCTCGCAGATCGAGCCGCGGGCCGAGCAGGGCTCCCGTGCCGCGCAGATGACGCTGTGGGCGATGGAGCACGCGACCCGCATGCTCGCGACCACGCAGCTCGGCATCACGGTCTGCTCGCTGCTCATCCTGAACGTGTCCGAGCCGGCGATCCACCACCTGCTCGAGGTCCCGCTGCACCTGACCGGGTGGAGCGCCGAGGTCATCGGCGTCGTGGCGTTCGTGTTCACGCTGCTGCTCGTGTCGTTCCTGCACGTCGTGTTCGGCGAGATGGTCCCGAAGAACATCTCGTTCTCGATGCCGGACCGGGCCGCGCTCATGCTCGTCCCAACGCTCTGGTACATCGGCCACGGCCTGCACTGGGTGGTCGTCGGCCTCAACGAGGTCGCGAACGGCGTCCTGCGGCTCTTCAAGGTGGAGCCGAAGGACGAGGCGGTCAGCGCCTACACGGTCGACGAGGTGCAGACGATCGTCGAGCAGTCCCGGCGCGAGGGCACCCTCGCCGACGACTCGGGCACGCTCCGGATGGCGTTCGAGTTCACCGAGAAGAAGGTCAAGGACGTCGCCGTGCCGATGTCCGGGCTCGTGACGCTGCACGAGGACGCCACCCCGGCGGACGTCGAGCGGATGGTGTCGCAGCGCGGGTTCTCGCGCTACGTGCTCGTCGACGACGCCGGTGACCCGACCGGGTACGTGCACGTCAAGGACGTCATCGACCTGCGGCCGGACGAGTTCGACGACCCGGTGCCGCCGAAGCGCATCCGGCAGCTCATCTCGCTGTACACGGAGATGGACCTCGAGGACGCGCTCGCCACCATGCGCGGGGCCGGGCGCCACGTGGCCCGGGCGTTCGACGCCGAGGGGCGGACGACGGGCGTGCTCTTCCTCGAGGACATCCTCGAGGAGCTCATCGGCACCGTCGAGGACGCCACCCGGCGTCGCTGACGCCGGTCGCTCCCGCGACCCGGGACGGACGGGAGGGTCCCACCTCCCGTCCGTCGTGGCGTCGGCGGCGCGACCGCGCTACCAGCTCACCGGCAGGGGCTTGCCCTCCTCGTACCCGGCGGCGGACTGGATGCCGACCAGCGCGCGGTCCGAGAACTCGGCCAGGCTCGTCGCGCCCGCGTACGTGGCGGAACTGCGGAGCCCCGTCGTGATCATGTCGAGCAGGTCCTCGACGCTCGGACGCTCCGGGTCGAGGAAGATCGTCGACGACGAGATCCCCTCGGCGAACAGCGCCTTGCGGGCACGCTCGTACGGGTCGAGCCGCTCGAATCGCTCCCGCACGGCCTTCGCGGACGCCATCCCCCAGCTCTCCTTGTAGGCGCGACCGGCTGGGTCGCGGCGGAGCACGCCGGGTGCCTCGAGCGTGCCGGCGAACCACGAGCCGATCATGACGGCGGACGCACCGGCGGCCAGCGCGAGCGCGACGTCACGCGGGTAGCGGACGCCGCCGTCGGCCCAGACGTGCGCGCCGAGCGACCGGGCGGCCGCGGCGGTCTCGAGCACCGCGGAGAACTGCGGCCGCCCGACGGCGGTCATCATGCGCGTCGTGCACATGGCACCGGGGCCGACACCGACCTTGATGATCGACGCGCCGGCGGCGACCAGGTGCGCGACGGCGTCGGCGGTGACGACGTTGCCGGCGACGAGCGGGATGCCGAGCTGCAGGGCCGACACGGCACGGAGCGCGCGGAGCATGCCCTCCTGGTGGCCGTGGGCGGTGTCGAGGACGAGCACGTCGACCCCGGCGTCGGCGAGGGCCGAGGCCTTCGCGGCGACGTCGCCGTTGATGCCGACGGCCGCCGCCACCCGGAGCCGACCGGACGCGTCCACGGCCGGTCGGTAGATGTCGGAGCGGATGGTGCTCGTCGGGCTCGTCGTGCCGACGACCTTGCCGTGCCGCACGACAGGAGCGAAGTCCACGCCGGCCGCGGTCAGCACGTCGTACACGTGCCGCGGGGTGCCGGCGTCCTCGGCGTCGATCGCGACCGTCGCGCCGTGCAGCAGGTCGCCGAGGACGGCGTCCGCGCCGGCGGTCGCGAGCCGGGTCGCCGGCACGCAGCCGAGGTACTCGCCCGCCGGGTCGCGCACGACGATGCCACGGCCCTCGACCGGCAGGAGCTGCTCGAGCGCCTCGGCCACGGTCGCGTCGGCGCCGAGCTCGAGTGCGGAGTCGTACGCGACCGGCTGCGCCTTCACCCAGCGGATCGCCTCGGCGAGGTCCTGCAGGTGCATGTCCTGCGGCAGCACACCGAGACCACCGCGTCGGGCGAGCGTCGCGGCGAGGCGGGGACCGGTCACCGAGTTCATGTTCGCGCTGACGATCGGGATGGTCGCGCCGGTGCCGTCGTCCGTCGCGAGGT
This sequence comes from Curtobacterium sp. MCBD17_023, assembly GCF_003224415.1. Classification (NCBI taxonomy): domain Bacteria; kingdom Bacillati; phylum Actinomycetota; class Actinomycetes; order Micrococcales; family Microbacteriaceae; genus Curtobacterium; species Curtobacterium sp. MCBD17_023. The sequence goes on along the minus strand of NZ_QKLJ01000019.1, from coordinate 9,624 downwards.
CCACGTCGAAGCGGCTCGTCACGCTCGACCGACTCGGGACGAGGAAGACGTCGGAGTAGGTCAGGTCGTGGGTCGGCCGCGTCTCGTAGAACCTCATGGGGCCAATCGTACGGCGGCGGCGTCAGGCCCGGCCGGGAGGCCCCGCGACGCCCGCCGGGAGGCCCGACTCGCCCGCCCTCTCCCACCTCGCGGCCACGGAGGAGCGGTTAGGGTTGACGGCGTGCGGGACAGGGTTGCCCCGCACGACACACACGAGCATCAATCGACGGAGAGTGGGCGATCGGCTGTGTCGAGCCATCTGACCGGAACGGACGAAACCGCGGGCGATTTCGGCGCGAACGAGTGGCTGGTGGACGAGCTCTACGAGCAGTTCGTGGCCGACAGGAACAGCGTCGACGAGTCCTGGTGGCCCGTCCTCGAGAGCTACCACCGGACGCAGGCCGCCACGACGGACGCCGCCCCCGGCACCCCGGCCGACACCGGCTCGGGCACCCCGGCCGCCGCCGACTCGAGCACCCCGGCTCCGGCGCAGGCAGCCGCCGCGCAGGACGCCCCCGCCGGTCAGCCCGCCGCCGCCTCCGGTCCCTCCTCCACGCAGCAGCCCGCCACGGGAGAGGCGAAGACCCCGCTCCAGGCCCGCACCACCTCGCGCCAGCCGTCCCCGCAGCCGATCCCCGCCGAGGCGAACGACGCGGCGGACGACCACGAGGAGACCCACGAGGACGTCGCCACCCCGCTGCGCGGCATGGCGAAGACCCTCGCGTCGAACATGGACGCGTCGCTCACCGTCCCGACCGCGACCAGCGTCCGGACCATCCCGGCGAAGCTGATGATCGACAACCGGATCGTCATCAACAACCACCTGCGGCGTGCCCGCGGCGGCAAGATCTCCTTCACGCACCTGATCGGCTGGGCCATGGTGCAGACGCTCAAGGAGTTCCCGAGCCAGAACGTCTCGTACGAGGAGCGCGACGGCAAGCCCTTCCTCGTCACCCCGGCGCACGTCAACCTCGGCATCGCGATCGACGTTCCCAAGAAGGACGGCACGCGCTCCCTGCTCGTCCCGAGCATCAAGCGCGCCGAGGCCCTGACGTTCGGCCAGTTCCTCTCCGTGTACGAGGACGTCGTCAAGCGCGCCCGGGACAACAAGCTCACCCCGTCGGACTTCCAGGGCACGACGATCTCCCTCACGAACCCGGGCGGCATCGGCACCGAGCACTCGGTCCCGCGTCTCACGAAGGGGCAGGGCTGCATCGTCGGCGCCGGCGCCCTCGAGTACCCGGCGCAGTTCCAGGGGTCGGCGCCGAAGACCCTCATCGAGCTCGGCGTCGGCAAGACCATCACGCTGACGAGCACGTACGACCACCGTGTCATCCAGGGCGCCGGGTCGGGTGAGTTCCTCAAGAAGGTGCACGAGCGGCTCATCGGCCAGCACGGCTTCTACGACGACATCTTCGCCGCGCTCCGGATCCCTTACAAGCCGATCCAGTGGGCGAACGACATCAACGTCGACCTGGCGCACCGGGTGAACAAGACCGCGCGCGTGCAGGAGCTCATCAACAGCTACCGTGTCCGCGGGCACCTGATGGCCGACATCGACCCGCTCGAGTACCGGCAGCGCACGCACCCCGACCTCGAGATCGAGAGCCACGGGCTGACCTTCTGGGACCTCGACCGGGAGTTCGTCACGGGCGGGCTCGCCGGCACGACGACCGCTCCCCTGCGCGACGTCCTCGGGATCCTCCGCGACGCCTACTGCCGCACGGTCGGCATCGAGTACATGCACATCCAGGACCCGGAGCAGCGTCGCTGGGTGCAGGAGCGCATCGAGGTCCCGTACTCGAAGCCGTCGAAGGACGAGCAGCTCCGCGTCCTCGGCAAGCTCAACGAGGCCGAGGCCTTCGAGACCTTCCTGCAGACGAAGTACGTCGGCCAGAAGCGGTTCTCGCTCGAAGGTGGCGAGTCGACCATCGCGTTCCTCGACACGCTCATCCAGCACGCCGCCGTGGACGGTCTCGACGAGGTCGCGATCGGCATGGCGCACCGCGGCCGCCTCAACGTGCTGACGAACATCGCCGGCAAGACCTACGGCCAGATCTTCCGCGAGTTCGAGGGCACCCAGCTCCCGGGCACGGTCTCCGGTCAGGGTTCCGGCGACGTCAAGTACCACGTCGGCACCGAGGGCGTGTTCCGCGCCTCCGACGGGTCCCGCATCCCCGTCACGATCGCCGCCAACCCGTCCCACCTCGAGGCCGTCGACGGGGTGCTCGAGGGCATCGTCCGCGCGAAGCAGGACCGGAAGCCCGCCGGCACGTTCGGCACGCTCCCCGTGCTCGTGCACGGCGACGCGGCGATGGCCGGCCAGGGCGTGGTCGTCGAGACCCTGCAGATGTCGCAGCTGCGGGGCTACCGCACCGGCGGCACCGTGCACCTCGTCATCAACAACCAGGTCGGCTTCACGACGCCGCCCGAGTCGGCGCGCACCTCGGTGTACTCGACCGACGTCGCGAAGACGATCCAGGCGCCGGTCTTCCACGTGAACGGCGACGACCCGGAGGCCGTGGCCCGCGTCGCGGACCTGGCCTACGCGTACCGCGAGGAGTTCCACCGCGACGTCGTCATCGACCTGGTCTGCTACCGCCGCCGCGGTCACAACGAGGGCGACGACCCCTCGATGACGCAGCCGCTCATGTACAACCTCATCGAGGCGAAGCGCTCGGTCCGCACGCTGTACACCGAGGCCCTCGTCGGCCGCGGTGACATCACGCAGCAGGAGTACGACGACGCGCACCGCGACTTCCAGGACCGCCTCGAGCGCGCCTTCGCGGAGACGCACGAGGCGCAGACGGGCTCGGTGTCGACGCCCGCCACGGACGACTCCGGTGCCGTGAACGGCCTCGAGCGCCCGACCTCCCAACGCGACGACTCCGAGCTCGAGGTGCACGACACCGCGGTCTCGCAGGAGCTCGTCGAACTCATCGGCGACGCGCACGGGAACCCGCCGTCGGGCTTCTCGATCCACCCGAAGCTGCAGCAGCTCCTCACGAAGCGCCGCGAGATGACCCGGACCGGCGGGATCGACTGGGCCATGGCCGAGCTCATGGCGATCGGTTCGGTCCTGACCGAGGGCAAGCCGGTGCGGCTCGCCGGGCAGGACGCCCGTCGTGGCACGTTCGTCCAGCGCCAGGCGGTCTTCCACGACCGGACCAACGGCCAGGAGTGGCTGCCGCTCGCGAACCTCACCGAGGACCAGGCACGCTTCTTCATCTACGACTCGCTCCTGAGCGAGTACGCGGCGATGGCGTTCGAGTACGGGTACTCGGTCGAGCGTCCCGAGGCCCTCGTGCTCTGGGAGGCGCAGTTCGGCGACTTCGCGAACGGCGCCCAGACCGTGATCGACGAGTTCATCTCGTCCGCCGAGCAGAAGTGGGGCCAGCGCTCCGGCCTGGTGCTCCTGCTCCCGCACGGCTACGAGGGTCAGGGGCCGGACCACTCCTCGGGGCGCATCGAGCGCTACCTGCAGCTCTGCGCGCAGGACAACATGGTCGTGGCTCGCCCGTCGACCCCGGCGTCGTACTTCCACCTGCTCCGGCGCCAGGCGTGGGCGAAGCCGCAGAAGCCGCTCATCGTGTTCTCCCCGAAGGCGATGCTCCGCCTGCGACAGGCGACGAGCGCGGTGACGGACTTCACCTCCGGCACGTTCCAGGAGGTCCTGGACGACGACCGCCTGCAGGCGAACGGTGTCGACCGCGGTTCGGTGCGCCGGGTGGTCCTGCACTCGGGCAAGATCCACCACGACCTGCGTGCCGAGGCGGAGAAGCGCGGTGTGACGGACGTGGCACTGGTCCGGCTGGAGCAGCTCGCCCCGCTCCCGCTCGACCGCATCCTCGAGGTCATCGCGGGCTACCCCGAGGCCGAGGTCGTGTTCGCCCAGGAGGAGCCCGAGAACCAGGGCGCCTGGCCGTTCGTCTGCATGAACCTGTCCCCGCACCTGGACGGTCGGCCGCTGTCCGTCGCGGCCCGGTCCGCGAGTGCGGCGCCGGCGACCGGCTCGTCGAAGCGCTCCGCCGCCGAGGCGGCCGAGGTCATCGACCGGGCGTTGAGGGCATGAGCGCGTCGGCCTGATCACGAAGGAAGCGCCTCGTGCAGGGATCCGATGGACTCCTGCACGAGGCGCTCCGACGTCCGCGAGGGATCAGTACAGTTCAAACGAGCCTGGTGTAGCGGACGCCCGCCTCGTGGTAGCCGCGGCGCTGGTAGAACCGGTGCGCGCTGTCCGTCGCGGCGGCGCTCACGGCGCTCAGCTGGCGCGCGCCCTGCTCGACGGCCCACGTCTCGAAGGTGCCCAGGAGCGCAGAGCCCGTGCCGTGCCTCCTGGCCGTGGGGTCCACGACGAGGAGGAGCAACTGCGCGGTCGGCGCATCCCCGGCGTACGTCCACGTGAGCTGCGCCCCGGCGACCGCGACGGGCCGACCGTCGTCCCCGCGCACGACCCACGTGCGGTGCCCGGCCTCGGCGGTGAGCCGGTCGAGGCGCGAGCGCATCGACGCGGGCTCGACCTGGTGGCCGAGCAGGCGCACCAACTCGGTCACCGCGACGACGTCGGGTTCGGTCCAGGTGCTGATCGGCTCGGCGTCGGTCATGCCCGCACCCTACCCGCTCGCGGCGCCGCGGCCGCCGGTGTGACGCGGCCGGGTGCCGTCAGTGTGTGGACTGCACTGCGCGGAGCCGGGCGAGGACCTCGCCGCGGAGCTGCTCGGGAGCGGTCTCCTGGCAGGCGCGCTTCACGGTCTCCATGAGCACCACGCCGACGCGGTGTTCCGTCAGGCAGTCCTCGCAGCCGTCCATGTGCTCGCGGATGTCCGCGGCGTCCTCGTGACGGAGCTCGTCGTGGAGGAACTCCTCGAGTTCCGCCTTCGCCTTCGAGCAGTCGCACCCGCTCATCGTGCGTCCTTCCGGGTCGTGCGGGCACCGGCCGTCGTGGCCGCCCGCGTACCTGCACCACGGCCTCGCCCGCGCATCGTCGCCGTCGACGCTGCGTCCGGGACGACACCGGTCTCGCGTGCGTGGTCCGCCAGCAGCCCACGCAGGAGCCGGCGTCCACGGTGGAGGCGGCTCATGACCGTCCCCACGGGGGTCTTCATGATGTCGGCGATCTCCTGGTAGGAGAACCCCTCGACATCGGCGAAGTAGACCGCCATCCGGAAGTCCTCCGGGATGGCCTGCAGCGCGTCCTTCACGGCGGAGGACGGCAGGTGGTCGATGGCGTCGGCCTCGGCGGACCGGGCCGAGATCGACTGCGTCACGCTCTCCGCGCCGCCGAGCTGCCAGTCCTCGAGCTCGTCGATGGTGCCCTGGTACGGGTTCCGCTGGTTCTTGCGGTACGTGTTGATGAACGTGTTCGTCAGGATCCGGTACAGCCACGCCTTGAGGTTCGTGCCCTGGCGGAACTGCCGGAACGCGGCGAACGCCTTGACGAACGTCTCCTGTACGAGGTCCGAGGCGTCGGCGGGGTTGCGCGTCATCCGCATCGCCGCGCCGTACAGCTGGTCCATGAACGGCAGCGCCTGGTCCTCGAACAGGCGGCGCAGCTCGTGCTCCGAGACCGTCTTCGCGTCGACCGGCTCGTCGTCGGCGGTCGGGTCGTCCGACTCGTCCACCGTGTCCGACACGTCGAGGTCCTCGTCCTCGACGGCGTCGAGCTGCGCCTCGGTCTCCTCGACCAGGTCGTCCGGTGCGTGCTGCGGTTCGTCGGTCGTCATCGCCCGCCAGTCTAGGCGGACGAGGACGTCCTGGCCCTGCGGCTCGGTCAGCGTCGTGACGGCCGGCGGGAGTTGATCCGCGGCGACCGGTCGTGACGGTGCGAGTGCGATCACCGTGCTCCTCCCGATGGGTTCAGTAGTGTGGTGAACCGATGGCAGCCACGACGCATTCCCGCCCCTGGACCGCCCCCGTCGCGCCGGGCCCGCTCGCCGGGGACGTCGCCCTGCCCGGGTCGAAGTCGCTGACGAACCGCGAGCTCGTCCTCGCCGCGCTCGCGGACGGCCCCTCCACGATCCGGCTGCCCCTGCACTCCCGGGACTCCGCCCTCATGACGACCGCGCTCCGTCAGCTCGGCGTCGGCATCGACGAGGTCGAGCCGGTCGCGGGTGACCCGGCGAACCCGTACGGACCGGACCTCCGCGTGACGCCCGCCGCCATGCACGGCGGTGTCCGTGTCGACTGCGGCCTCGCGGGCACCGTCATGCGCTTCCTGCCGCCCCTGGCGGCACTGGCCGAGGGACCGGTCACGATCGACGGTGATCCCTACGCCCGCAAGCGACCGATGGCTGCGATCATCCGCGCGCTCGTCGACCTCGGCGTGGACGTCACCGACGACGGCGGCGGCGCGATGCCCTTCACCTTCGTCGGCAGCGGTTCGGTCCGGGGTGGGACGCTCGAGATCGACGCCTCGGCGTCCTCCCAGTTCGTCTCCGGCCTGCTGCTCTCCGCGCCCCGCTTCGACGAGGGCCTGCACCTGCGGCACGTCGGCGACCGGCTGCCGAGCATGCCGCACATCGCGATGACGGTCGAGGTCCTCCGTGCCCGCGGCGTCCGCGTCGACGAGCCGGGCGTCGGCGAGTGGGTCGTGCACCCCGGACCCATCGCGGCACGGGACGTGACGATCGAACCGGACCTCTCGAACGCCGCACCCTTCGCGGTCGCCGCACTCGTCGCCGGTGGGACGGTCCGGATCCGGACCTGGCCGACCGAGACGACGCAGGTCGGCGCCGACCTCGAGACGCTCCTGCCGCTGTGGGGCGCGACCGTGACGCGGGACGGTGCGGACCTGGTGTTCGACGGCGGCGTCGGGTTCCGGGGTGGGGCCTCCCTACCGGGTGTGGAGCTGGACCTGACCCGCGGCGGCGAGCTCGCCCCGGCACTCGTCGCGCTGGCGGCCCTGGCCGGCGGCCCGAGCGAGGTCTCCGGGATCGGGCACCTGCGCGGGCACGAGACGGACCGGCTCGCGGCGCTCGCGGCGGACCTCAACGGGCTCGGAGGCGCGGTCACCGAGCGCGAGGAGGGCCTCCGGATCGAACCGGCGCGGCTCTCGGGCGGTGACTGGGCTGCGTACGAGGACCACCGGATGGCCACCGCCGGCGCCGTCGTCGGTCTGGTGACCGAGGGCGTCGCGGTCGACGACATCGGCTCCACCGCGAAGACGTTGCCGCAGTTCCCGGAGCTGTGGGCCGACCTGGTCGCCACGGCGGGCCGGACCGCTCGAGCAGACCGGGACACCGACGTCGCGGGAGCAGCGGGCGCGGCCGAGACAGCAGAGGGGGCGCCGGCATGAGCTGGTGGGACGACACCGACGGCGGCGACGAGGACGAACCGTACGGCCAGTACGACGAGTCGAGCGTCCGCGTCCGACCGAACCCGAAGGGCAACCGTCCCCGGACGAAGACCCGGCCGACGTACGAGGACGCGCCGTCGGGCTGGGTCACCAACGTCGACCGCGGACGCTTCGGCGTGCTCGTCACCGACGCGGACGGGGAGCACGTCATCACCGCGACGAAGGCCCGCGAGCTCGGCCGGAAGTCGGTCGTCACGGGCGACCACGTCTCCCTCACCGGCGACGTCTCCGGCAGCGAGGGCTCGTTGGCCCGCATCGTCCGGGTGGCCGAGCGGACGACCCTGCTCCGGCGGAGTGCGGACGACTCGGACGAGGTCGAGCGCGTCATCGTGGCGAACGCCGACCAGATGCTCATCGTCGTGGCCTCGGCGGACCCGGAACCCCGGCCGCGCCTCATCGACCGGTACCTCGTCGCGGCGTTCGACGCCGGCCTCGACCCGGTCCTCTGCATCACGAAGACCGACCTCGCCGACCCGGCGCCGTTCCTGGCGCACTTCGCCTGCCTCGACCTGCGCATCGTGACGAGCCGGGCCGACGACGTGCCGTTCGAGGCGCTGCACGAGCTCCTCGACGGCAAGGTGACGGTCACCGTCGGCCACTCCGGCGTCGGCAAGTCCACCCTCGTCAACGCGCTGACCGGCTCCACGCGGGCGATCGGCGTCGTCAACTCGGTCACCGGGCGCGGCCGCCACACGTCGTCGTCGTCCGTCGCCCTCCGGGTGCGGGACGGCGGGTGGGTCATCGACACCCCCGGCGTCCGGTCGTTCGGCCTCGGGCACGTGCAGCCGGAGAACGTGTTCCGCGCGTTCGCCTCGCACGCGGTGCCGGTGCAGGACGCCCCGGACGGCATCCCGCTGCACCAGGCGCACGACTGGGAGATCGTCGACCGGGTCGCGGGCGGCGAGCTCGGGCCGGCCGGGATCGAGCGGCTCGACTCGTTCCGGGCGCTCCTGACCGGGATGGGCGCGGAGGACCCCGGCACGGCGTGAGCTACCCCGCACGGCGTTCCCCGGCGTCGGGTGGACCCACTCGGCCGGGTCGTGCGGGGGTCCGCCGGACCGCCGCTACGCTCGACCCGTGGACCTCAGCGCCGACCTGGCATTCGCCCGTTCCCTCGCCGACACCGCCGACGCGATCAGCCTCGACCGGTTCCGCGCCGCCGACCTGCACGTCACGGAGAAGGCCGACCACACCGCGGTCACCGACGCCGACCAGGCCGTCGAGCGCGCCCTCCGCGAGCGGCTCGCCGCGGAGCGCCCGGAGGACGTCTTCCTCGGCGAGGAGACCACGGCGGACACCGGCGAGGAGGCCGTGAGCGCTGGACACCGCCAGTGGGTCGTCGACCCGATCGACGGCACCGCCAACTACCTGCGCGGCGTGCCGGTGTGGGCGACGCTCATCGCCCTCGCGGTGGACGGCCGTCCCGTCCTCGGGGTGGTCAGCGCACCGGCCCTCGGCAAGCGCTGGTGGGCGGCGGCGGGCCTCGGCGCCCACTCGTTCGACGGACCGCTGCACGTGTCCGGCGTCGCTGCCCTCGGGGACGCGAGCCTGAGCTACAACTCGCTGCAGCAGTGGGACGACGACGACCGGCTCGACGCCCTCGTCACGCTGTCGCGACGGGTCTGGCGCACCCGCGCCTACGGCGACATGTGGTCGTACATGATGGTCGCGGAAGGGGTCCTCGACGTCGCCGGGGAACCGGACCTCAAGCCGTGGGACATCGCCGCCCTCCTCCCGATCGTGGAGGAGGCCGGCGGCCGCCTCACCTCGCTCGACGGCGACCCCGGTCCGTGGCACGGCAGTGCGCTCGCCTCGAACGGCCTCGTGCATGACGCCGTCGTCGAGGTGATCCGCCGGGCCTGACCGCTGAGGGGGCACCTGCGACCCTGCTCGCCCAGCGCCGCCGTCACCCCCCCCGTTCTGGGGGCACGCCTATCGGCGCATCGGACTGACGGTTCCTCCAGCACGACCGATGGTGGGTTACCGTTCTCGTGGCGGCAGGTCAGTACTCGTCGGGATCCCTAGTCCCGGTCACCACGGACCCACCGTCATCTCGTCCGACTGCCCTAACCCGAGGGGTGACCACGACGATGGATTCATCGTTCCCGAGCGGGACCGAGCCCACCCAGGCTCGTCGTCCGCGATCCGTTCACACATCGACCCTGCCAGTGTCCCGGGCCACCCACCCGATGCACACCGGCACCTCCCACCGCTGTCTCTTATACACATCT
>NZ_QKLJ01000018.1:0-55428 GCF_003224415.1 Curtobacterium sp. MCBD17_023 | reverse complement strand
AGATGTGTATAAGAGACAGGTCGTCCTGCGTCCCTCCGTGTGGCAGCATGCGGACATGGTTGAGCAACTCACCCTCCCGCAGGCGCTCGCGCTGCTGCTCGTCCGCCCGGACGACAAGGTCGGCCTGACCGAGCAGGGCATCACCGTCGGGCTCGGCGGTGCGGTCGTCGGCGAGCTCGCGCTCCGCGGGCTCCTCACGTACGAGCACCCGCACGTCATCGCCCGGAAGGCACCGCTGACCGGCGATCCGCTGCTCGACGGGCCGTTCACCGAGATCGTGGCCGCACCGAAGACCCGACGGGCCGGGTTCTGGGTGGGTCGCTTCGGCAAGAACCCTCTCCGCATCGCCGTCCTCGACGGGCTGGCCGAGCGGGGCATCCTCGACCGAGAAGAGCGTCGGGCCCTGGGCGTCTTTCGGTCGACGGTCTACCCGGAGCGGGACGGCGGCCCGGAGAAAGCCCTCCGCGCGGGGATCGCGGACGTGCTGGAAGGGAGGCTGCTCCCGACGCCGTTCACCGCCGCCCTCATCGGCCTGCTCGACGCCACCGGCACCCTCCGGAAGCAGTTCGGCAAGGTGGACCGGGCCGTCGTCCGGCGCATCACCGAGGGTGACTGGGTCGCGCCGGCGGTCAAGTCGGTCCTGGCGGCGCAGGCTGCGGCGACAGGCGGTGCAGGAGCGGTGTGACCCGCCGCGCGCCCGGCGAGCCTCGGCGAGCCACCGCTCGGTCGGTCAGACCCGCGGCGCCACCAACTCGATGAACCGCGACAACAGCGCCAGCCCCGGGATCGACGGCGGCAGCGCTGTCGTCAGCGCCGGCGAGTGCACGAGGTACGCCGCCCACTTCGCCCGTGACAGCGCCACGTTGAGCCGGTTCGGCATGAGCAGGAAGTCGAGCCCGCGCGGGATGTCCGCCGCGGAGGACGCGGCCAGCGAGGTGATCGACACCACCGCCTCCCGGCCCTGGAACAGGTCGACGGTGCCGACCTGCGTCCCGCCGAAGCCTGCTCGGACGAGGGCGTCCCGGATGACCGCACCCTGCGCGTTGTAGGGCGCGACGACGATCACGTCCTCGTCGGTGAGCGCCCGCGTGCCGTGCTCGTCCGTCCAGGTGCGGCCGACGACGTCCGCGACGAGGGCGACGACCTGCGCCGCTTCCTCCGGCGACGAGGTCGTGTTGCCCGCGTGCACGACGGGCACCGGGTGCACGCCAGGCTCCAGCCCAGCGAGGTGCCGCCCGGACACCATCGACGCGAGCTGCCCGTCGTAGGACAGCCCCGACACCGCGGCGGTCAGCGCCGGTTCCATCCGCCGGGTCTTCGCGAGGAAGTACCCGAACTCCGGCGGCAACACGTGCTCACCGTCTGCCAGCCACCCGAGAGCTGACTCGTCGACCGGCTCGGGGTGCGACCCCTGCGAGACCTGGGGCAGCTGCTGCGGGTCACCGAGCAAGAGCAGCCGGGAGGCGGCGATCGCGGAGGCGATGGTCGGCGCGAGGGAGAACTGGCCGGCCTCGTCGACGACGAGCAGGTCCAGGGAACGCCGGCCGATGGTCGCGTCGTTCGCGAACGTCCACGCCGTCCCGCCGACGACTCCCCCGGCGCCCGTGTCGGCGCAGGACTGCAGGAACGCGGCGATGGCGGCACCGTTCTTCACCGGGGTCCACCGTGCGGCCTCGATCTCCTCGGCGTCGGCACCGCTCTTCGGCTGCTTCACGACCCGCTCCGCCGGCACGCCGGCGGCGATGACCGCGTCGAGGAAGTTCTCGCTGGTCGCGTGGGATTGCCCGACGACACCGACCCGCCACCCGTGCTCGCGCACGAGCGTCGCGACGACGTTCGACCCGACGTACGTCTTGCCGGTGCCAGGAGGCCCTTGGATCGCCAGGTACGACCGGTCCAGTCCGAGCAGGGTCGCCACCACGGCACCCACTGTGTCGTCGCCGACGACCGGCTCGAGGGTCCCGCGCGGCGGCACCCTCCGGAGGAGGTCGAGCGCCGGGTCGGGCAGCATCTCGGGCAGGGCGTCGAGCACCTCGGCGCCCCACTCGGCGATGGCCTCGGGCTGCGGCTTCGCCCGGGGCGGCGACGAGGGCGCGAGCGCGGCCGGGAAGTCCGTGTGCGGTTCTCCCCCGCCGACCGGCATGCGTTCGAGGAGCAGCACCTCGGTGGCGTCGCCGTTGTCCCACACCTCCAGGATCGAGGCGCGGTCCGTCGCGCCCTTCGAGCCGGGGCCCGGGGTGGTGATCGACGCCGGGAGTGGGTCGTCGTAGACGAGGTGAGGCGAGCCTCCCGGCCGGAGGCGCGAGCCGGGCGCGAGCGTTCCCGACAACCGGATCTCCCGTGACAGCGAGCGGGCGCGCGGCAGCGTCGCCCAGTCCCGCTCGACGGAGGCGCGCTCGACGACCAGGACGTCCCGCGTGTCGGCCCACTCGTCGACGGGGTTGCGGAGCCGGTCGAAGTGGTCCTGCCAGAAGGTCTTCGCCTCTCGGCGGTGGTAGTCGATCGCGGCCGCGGCGAGCGCCAGCGCGGTCTGGTCGGGCGTGCGGTCGAGGGCGTCGATGTCTTGTGTCTCCGCAGCGAGCGCGACATAGACGGGGTTCGGCTCCCGCTCGACGGGGACGGGCGGGAGGCCCTCGAGCTCGACCGTGGTGGTGGCGTCCGGTGCGTGTTCGGCGCGGAGGCCGAGCAGCCAGTCGCGGAGGCGCAGCGTCGACCGGCAGTCGTAGGCGTTGTAGTCGGCGACCTGGTCGAGCTGACGCTGCCCCTCGGCGGGGTCGCCGGTGCGGAGTTCCTCGATCGCGTCGACGTAGGCGGTGATGCTGTCGGCGGCGTTCGTCACGTCGCTCAGACGCAGGTCGTCGCCCATGTACAGCGGCTCGAGCTTCTTGATCGAGTAGCTGCGGCTCCCGACGACCAGGGCCTTCCGCACGATCGGGTACAGGTCGACGAGGACGCCGGCGCGCAGCAGGTCGTCCACCGCGTCCTCGCCCACCCCGTGTCGGGCGGCGAGGGACAGCAGGTGCGTCCGCTCGTACGCGGCGTAGTGGTAGATGTGCATGTCCGGGTACCGCTCTCGGCGGTCGGCGATGAACGCGAGGAAGTCCAGCAGCGCCTGCCGTTCGTCGCGGATCGTGTGCGCCCAGAACGCGCGGAACTCGGCCTGATCGTCGACGAGGCCGAACAGGTAGTCGAGGCCCCAGTGCACGCCGTCCTCGGTGTGGAGGGGGTCGCCCTCGAAGTCGAAGAAGACGTCGCCGGGATCGGGTGCCGGGATCGCGTCGAGTGCCCGTGCGTCCAGGACGTCGAAGGCCGGTCTCGCTTCTTCGGCTTCTCCGGCCGCGCGCTCCGTCTCGATCTGGAGGCTCGCCTGCCGCACCAGACGGTCCAGCGTCGTCTTCGACATGGTCGCCACCGGCGCGGTCCGGACCGCCAGGTCGTCGATGGACCGGACGCCCTGCCGGATCAGCTTCGTCCGCTGGTCCAGGCGCATACCGGCGACGAGGACCAAGTCGCGGTGTCGCTGCACCTCCTGTTGGCAGGCGGAGCACCGGCCGCAGCTCGAGTAGCGCGGGTCGCCCCACTGCAGGGCGTCCTGTGCGCGGAGTCGCTCGTCGATCACCCGGATCAACTCCGCCCGCTGCGTGCGGTACACGGGCACGATGTCGGCCAGGTCGTGCGTGGTCGTCGTGCGGTCGCCGAGGACCAGGTGCACCTGCTGCCCGGTCGGGATGTCGTTCGCCCGCATCTGCTCGGCGTAGGCAGCAAGCTGCAGCAGGGCGCTGATCTTGGCGTGTCGGGCGAGCTTGGTGTCGTAGACCTCGTACTCACCGCGGTCGTTGCGGATGATGAAGTCCGCGAAGCCGATGAAGCCGGTGCCGTCTGCGGACGCGGGGACGTGGAACGTCGGTTGGAAGAGGACGTCCGCGCCGTCCCGCATCGCGTTCCGCGCTCGTTCGGCGGCTTCGGCGTACTGCGGTGGTGCTGGGCGGTCGAACCCCACAACGTCATGGGTCTGCTTGAGGATCTCGAGGTAGTCGAGTTCGTGCTTGTCACCCAGGCGTGCCGTCCGGTCGACCATGTCGTCGTGCTCGTCCGGCAGGGGCTCCCCGCGGCCGAGCTTGACGTCGAGGCGGCGGAGGAACGCCCACTCGCAGGTCGCCCACGTGGTGAGGTCGCTGGGGCTGAGCAGGGCTCGGCCGTCCTCGGTTATCTGCATGCGGTCCTCCTTCCGATCCGCGCCAAGCCTAGGAGCGGACGCCGACACCGTCGGTCGTCGCCCGGGAGCTCCAGCCCGAGGTCGTTCACATCGCAGCTGCGCGACATACCACCGTTGCGCTTCGCTGTTGATATGTGGAATCTTGCGAGGTGCAGAGCACTTGCTCACATGACGATGAGGAGACACCATGACCACGCTGACCGCCGCATCGCGAGCGTCGATGCTCGAGGAGGACCTGCTCCGGGTGACGGCGAGCCGTAATCCCGTCCTCATCATCGTCATCGCCGCCGCGATCATCGTCGGACTCGGCTTCATCGCTTATCTGCAGGTCCAGTGCATGTCCCACGGCTACCGCGCATTCAACGCCGTCATCAACGTCCAGTGGCACGGAGCGGTCAACGCCACGGTGAAGTTCAGCTGCGTCAAGTGACGCCCGCTTCGGTCGCCCCGCCTCTCATTGCGCAGAACTGCCGCAAGGAGTACCGGACCGGGACGCGCGCATTGGCAGGGGTCGATCTCCGTGTCGAGCCCGGCGAGCTCGTGGCCCTCCTCGGACCGAACGGCTCCGGCAAGTCCACGCTGATCCACGGCATCGTCGGCTTGCACGAGGTCGACGCGGATGCGCTGGCGCTCGCCGGTCACGACGTCGACACCGTCGCAGCCAAGCGCTCCCTCGGCTTCGTACCGGACGAGTTGCCCATCCCACTGTCCCTGACCGGCGGCGAGTACCTCGACCACCTCGTTCGACTGCGCCTGAACGCGCGCGAGCACGCGCGCGGAAGGGATGCGTCGCGACCAGGCGGACGCAGGAGCACGCCATGGCGGGACACCCTGGTCGAGGAACTCGCGCTCGGTCCGCACCTCGACAAGTTCATCGGGGACATGTCGCACGGCACGAAGAAGAAACTGCAGCTGATCGCCGCGGTGGAGCACGTGCCGGACCTCCTGGTGCTCGACGAGCCCTTCCGCGGCCTCGATCCGCGATCGGTCGTGGTCATCCGCGCCCTGCTCGACGCCCTGCGGTGCCGCGGCACCGGGGTCCTCGTCGCCACACACGACGTCCTCGCCGCCGAGCACTGGTTCGACCGGGTCGTGATCCTGCACGACGGCGTGGTGCTCGCGGACGGACGACCCGCTGACCTGATGGCCGAGCACGGAGACGGATCCCTCGAATCCGTGCTCCTCCGCGCAGTCGCCGCTCCGCCCGCGGACACCGTCCGCGCACGCCTCCACGACCACCTCACTCCAGGAGCCCTCACATGACCCCGTTGCGGATCAGCATCACCGCACTCGCCGCCGTGCTCGGCGCCGCCCTCGTCATCGCACTGCTCGCTGCAGGCAGTGTGGCGCTCGCTGTCGGCACCGCGTCGGACGTCCGTGTCCCTGGCCTGATCCAGGTCACCGCCGGTGCCGGCGACGACCTGGCGAGTGCGTCCTTCGGCAGCGGTGTGCTCCTGTGGTTCGCGGGCATCGCGGCTCTCCTCACAGCGGCCGGGCTCCTCCGGCCGTGGTCAAGTCGCCGACAGCGAGCCCGCTGGCCGCGCCGTGGCGCATGAACTCGTCGGGGTCGTCCGCTTGGTCCACGCGACCTGGCGCGGTGACCTCACGCGGAGCGTCACCGGTTCACCGGTCCTGACCACCGGCCTGGAGGCGCTGCTCGCCCTGGTCGTGTCAGGTTGGCTGGCGCTGTCGCTCACGATGGTGACGCCTGGTCCGGTCGCGGTGCCCGTGCCTGCTCAGATCCAGCTGCTCGACGACTCGGTCGAAGGCGCAGCGTTGGTCAGCGCATGCATCGCCTGTGTCTGCACCGTCCTGATGCCCGTGTCTCGTGCGCTCACCACGATGCTCGCCGTGGTCCCGCTCTCACCCGTGACCCGAGCCATGGGCACGACGGTCCCCTTGCTCGCGATCAGTACGGTCGGCGGCCCGGTGGTCGTCGCACCGCTGCTCGCCGGTGCCATCCGTCTGTCCGAAGCACCGATCGCCGTCAGCGCGGTGCTCCTCGTACCCTCTGCTGCGCTCGCGGCGGCACTGGCAGCGAGTGCCGTCATCCGGGTGCTCGCAGCGGCGGCCAGCGCATGGGGACTCACCGACGTCGTCGGCACGACGGTGTCCACCGCGGCGACACTCCTGCTCGCGGGGCTGTCCGTGGCCGGTCTCCGCGCGATGAGCATGCCGACCGCCGCGGAGCACGGCCACTGGCCGCTCACACTCCGAGCTGCTTCGGTGGTGCTCGCCCTCGCCGCGGCGACGCTCGTGTTCCTCGCGAGCAGCCTCTTGCGGGACCCCGTCGTCCCCGGAGCGGTCCGGCTCCTGGCGCGTCGCGGTCGCACGATCGCACGGCGGTTCCCGGTCGCGGTCGACCTCTTGCTCTGGGTACGCGACCCGACGGCCCTGTCGACGCTGCTGCTCATGACCCTGCTCGTACTCGGTACCTGGATCGCCTCCGAGCGCGGCGCCGCATGGTCAGAAGCGTTGACGGGCCCGCTGCTGCTCGGAGTGCCGTGTGCCCTCGGCCTCGTGCACTACGGGACCGATCGAACGACGTCCTGGCGGCGGAGTACGGTGCGCCCGATCCGGTACGACGGGTGGGCAGCTGGCAGGGTGGCGCAGGGCATCACCGTCGCGCTCGCGGGCACGGTCCCGGCCGCGATGCTGCTCCTTCCGCCGGACCTCGGCTCGGACGGCCCGCAGGTGCGCTCGCTCGTCGTCCTCGCGGCGAGCGCGGGGGTCATCGCAGGCGTTCTCGTCCCGAGTGACCTCGAGTTGCCCGGTGCCGCTCTGCTCGCAGCGCTCGTCGCTGCACTGCTCGTGGGCTTTCCGATGTGGATGGTGCCGCAGATGCTCGACCTCCGGCAGCAACCGATCGCAGTCCTGGGGGTCGCTGTCGGCCTGATGCTGCTCGCACCAATGGTCATCCAGGCTCGACGGCGCCGAGCAGTGTGCGCGTGACCGAGCTCGACCTCCACGACGGAGTCGTCCTCGAACCCGTCGACAGCTGCACTCCCCTTGCTCGTCCCGGCGCGGTCATCGTCCGCGTCACCGACACCGCGACCGGGATCGACATCCTGGTCGCAGACACGGAGCTGCCGCGGTTCCTGCTGATCAACGCACTCGCCCGGCCACCGAGACGCAGCACGACGCGCTGCCCCTGGGGACGCGCGCGGCGGACGCGAGCCGAGCCTCCAGGCCGGCGCAGCGCCTGCTCGGCGGCCGTGATCGCGCTCGTGCGTGCGTGCGGGCTCCTCGTCCTCGCCAGTGGTCTTGCACTCGCCGGGTGTTTCGTCACGGTGCAGGCACCACCGCGATCGGTTGCGGCGGCCGCGTTCGCACCGGTCCTGGCGCTGATCGTGACGATCGCTCACGAGGCGGGCCACTGGGTGGCGCTCCGGGCACTCGTCGATCATCGGGCTGGGGCGATCCTCGTCGGGTGGCAGACGTGTGCGATCGTCCACGGTGACCTGGCCGGCCGTCAGGACCGCCTGGTCGCCGCGGCGGGGCCAGCGGCCGGGCTGATCGTCGCGGTGGCGAGCAATGCGGTGACGCGGTTCGATCCGGTCGGCGCGTGGACGAGCGTGGTGCTCGTGGCGGTGAACCTCCTCGGGCTGCTGCCGGTGACAGCGGACGGTCGACGGGTGTTCGGGTTGCGACCGTGAGAGCAGGACAGACGCGCGGAGTCCCTCCCGTGCCACTGCGCTCGGCTGCCGCCATCCTCGTGCGTCATCGCGCAACCCTCGATCGGGGCCTGAACGGGCTCGGCGCCGATCATCGTCAGGCAGCCCGGGTACTCGCGCCAGCTCGATCGCGATGGAGACGGAGTCGGCTGCGAACTCTGAGGCCGAGCGAAGCCGTCACGAGCCGGTCTTCGCTGTGCCCTACGGTGACCTGATGGAACCCGCTGATCCGAACCGCGAGTTGCTCCGGAAGAACGCGAACCTGCTCATCGACCACGGCGCGAAGGACCAGTCCGTGGCGGCCGAACTCCGCCTGCTCGTCCCCGGCCGGAAGGGCACGGAGGGCATCGGCGGCAAGCTCGTCCTCACACCGACCGCGCTGTTCTTCCACGGGCACGCGGTGAACCGTGTCCGCCCTGATTTCGGGCTACCCCTCGACGAGATCGCCGCACTCCGGGATGTCTCGCGCGGACTGTCCCGGCAGCTCGAGGTCGAGCTCCGCAGCGGCACACGCGCCCGCTTCGTCGTGTGGGGTGTCCCGCGACTCATCACAGCGATAGACGAGGCCCGCACCGCGCGCTGACGTCGATCGCTGGATCGGCTGCCTCCCCCCCCCTGGCCCAGTCCCCAGGACGAGGAACGATCCGGAACACCGGCACGTTCCTCGGCCTGACGCTCTCGCGCCGTACCGCGCCGTACCGCCAATGCCGACCGACTCGTCTCCTCCTAGTGTTGGAGCGATGGACGAGTACCAGGGAGTCGCGCGCCGGACATGGCGTCGGACAGCCGTCATCGTCGCCGTCGGTCTGATCGTGGGCGGGACTTCCGGATGGCTGGTCAGCCTCGGCGAGTCAACAGTGACCACGGTGTTCACGACGACGGGTTTCGCGTTCTCGCTGGGTGGCATCGCCGGAGCCTTCTCCGTCATGGCGACGAGCTTCCGCATCGCGATGAAGATGCAGGCGCCGATGCAGGGCCTCCCCCGTCCCGAGCGGCAGATGATCGGGCGAGCCATCAAGACGGGCGTCCCGATCGAACCGGCGGGCTCCGAGCTCGGCTGGCGCGCGTTCGACAAAGCGCGGTTCATGGCGGTCTACCAGCCGCTGGCGCTCGGCCAGTTCCTGCTGCTCTACCTCGGGATCATCGGGCCGCAGTTGCCGCTGCTGATCCGCGACGACGGGTTGTCCGTCTGGATCGGCCGCGTTCTCTGCTCACTGCTCGTCGTAGCGGCGGCGGTGGTGACTCCGCTGCTCCTGCGGAGTTCACACCGAGCACGGCGGTACGTTCGGGTCGCATCGACGTCAAGCTGACCAGGCGAAGCCGACGCTGGGGCGACGAAGCTCCTCGCCGCCAGGCAGCGTGAAGCCCGCAGCGGAGCGATTCTGACGAAGGAGGGCTCGCGGGCCGTCCGCGCCCGGAGCAGGACGACCCGATCGAGGCCGCCGACTGCGTTGATCTCACACTCAATCGGTGGGCCGCCGTCGAGCAGCGGAGCATCGCGAACCTCCGACCGGTACCGTGTTGGCCGGAGGGGGAACGATGAGCAACGTCAACACCTGGGGTGGAACCGTCACGAAGGCCGCTGCGAAGCCACGGTTCATCGTGCGGCGGTCGTGGATCAGTTCGACGCTGATCATGTGGCTCGGACTCGGAGCATTCGGCGTCGGTGTCCTCGGCGCGATCGTGCAGTCGAGCATCGCGCCGGACTCCGACGGCGCGGTGTTCGCGATGCTCATCGGCGCCAGCATCCCGACCCTGCCCATCGGCCTGATCCTCAACCGCAGCCGCATCACGGTCTACGGCGAGCGGTACGACGTCCGGCCCGGCCTGGGTCGCAAGCGTCGCCGTGATGTGAAGGACCTGGACAAACTCCGCTTCGGGCGCCAGTCGAGTCAGAACGGCACGGTCTACATCACCCTCACGGGCTGGAACGAGCAGCAGAAGAAGCAGTTCCGCATTCACACGACCCACCGCGGGTACACCGAGTTCACCGCGTGGCTCGCGCAGCACCGTCCAGAGCAGTGGGCGAAGTGCGCGTCACTCGGCATCCCGGACTGACCGTGATCCTGTCGGTCAGACCGGCGTGAGCCAGGGCTCGACCCGGATCAGATCACACCACTCCGTTCCCAGGACGTCGCGGATCTCATTCGTCGGAACCGGAAGCAGCGTTCCGACGAAAGCGTCCAACCCTGCCCCCGGCACTTCGCTGACTCGCACTTCGTACGGGAGCCAGGACTCGGGCACTCGATCCAGGGAGTCGAACAGCCCGTCGACGTCCGACGAGCGTCTGCGATCGGCGTCATCACGAGGCGCTGCTCGGCCGGCATCGCGGATCAGCCGCCCGATCCTCCCGTGATCAGGGAAGGTGTCCGGAACCTCGATCTCGACCACGCGGCGATGCTCGGCAGCCACGGCGGTCACGTCGGGATCGATCGCTGCCCACCAGCGCTGCGGGTCGGCGGACGGCTGCCACCGGTCCACACCACCAGTCGGCTCAGCCACGACGACGCCGGCTCGGCGCACGAAGAACGCTTCGGCGCGCATCAGCACCACGTGATCACACCCACTGCTCTCGGTACGTGTACAGCCACCAGCGACCGCAGGGCTTCCGGCACGAGATCGCCTTGACGTCCACTGGCACACCTACCGGCACCGATCCGACGGCCAGGGTGAGGGCGAGACGGACCGGAAGGCCGCGCTTCTTCGTGTTGCTCTTCATTCCTCCAACTTGGCGTCGAGCAGCCATTGACGTATCAACATCGCGTAACCGACTCGTTTCCAACAGTTCATGACTCCCGCGAGGTGAACGGCATCGAACGACACCACCGTCGTCACGAGACTCAACACCCTCGCTCTCAGCGCGAGTGCAACGTAGGGTCCAGACATGACCGTCGCCGGCTCCCTCGCGATCGTCGCCGGCGTCCTCGCCATTGCGACGGTCCTCGGCGTGCTGCTGCGCAGCCGGACCGGGCGAGCGCGCGTGGTCACTTCCCGGGCCAGCGACGCGACGACGGTGGCCGATCTCGCCAGCCGGGAGGCATTCGGCACCGCCGCCACGCTCCTCCAGTTCTCGACACCAACATGCGCACGGTGCCCCGCCACGGCTCGCCAACTCGACGTGGTCGCCGCATCAAGATCGGCGGCGCAGGGTCCGAACCGCGTCCGACGACTCGAGATCGACATCGCCGAACGACCGGAGCTCGCCAGCCGCTTCGACGTGATGCAAACGCCGACCGTGCTCCTCGTGGACGGCACGCAAACCGTCCGAGCCCGCTTCGGCGGACCACCCCGCCAGCCCGAACTCGTCGCCGCGCTCGACGCCGTCCTCACCGAGGAGCACTCGTGACCACCTCCCCTGCACCTTCCCGAGGAATCGACCCGCGCTCGCCCCGCTTCGGTGCCGCGATCACGACGGTCCTGCTCGCGCTCGACATCGTCCTCACCCTCAACGAGAGCACACGGACGATCGGCATCGTGCTGCTCGCCGTCATCGCCGCGCTCTTCGCCTGGGGAGGCCTGGTCGGTATCGCGCGGCACCCGTACGGCGCATTGTTCCGCCGCCTGGTGCGCCCGCGACTCGGCCCGCCCGCCGAACTCGAGGCCCCAGAGCCCCCGACGTTCGCGCAGCGGGTCGGACTCGTGGTGACCGGGGTCGCACTCGTTCTGGCGCTCATCGGCGTTCCGTACGCAGCTCCGGTCGGCGCTGCCGTCGCACTGGTCGCAGCGTTCCTCAACGCCGCGTTCGACGTCTGCATCGGGTGCCTGATGTACGTCTGGCTGGTGCGGGTCGGGGTGTTCCGAGGCCGCAGCAGCGCGGCGTAGCGTCGGACCCGCGGCAGCTTCCGACGCCGGCCCCGGCAGCCCATGCTCAGCGGGCGTCGACCGCCTGTTCGGACAACGTGACGAGATCCTCCGCCCGCAGTTCCGGCCACCCGTGCAAACTGCCCGCCACTCCTCCGGCAGCGCCGACCGAACCGCCCGCACGAGGGCGTCCTCGAGCGAGGTCGAGAGTCGCACCCGCGGGCCGCTCGGTGAGAGGCTGTTGACCGTCGAGCAGCACCGGACGATGGCGCCGCTGTTCCATGAGACACCCCGTCTTGGGGGCGAGCGTCCACTTTGAAGGGTGGACGTCAATTCGTAATCTGATTCCAACTGCTCATCTTCTCGAACACGGAGTCGACATGTCCGGGATGTACCCGCCAAACGGTCAACCATCCATGCCGCCGAACGGGCAGCAGCCCTACCCGACCGACGGTCCTCCGCTATACCAGCAGGGCAATCAGCCGCCGTTCCCTCCCGACGGACGGCCGCCATTTACGCCGGATGGGCGACCGCCGTTCATGCAGGGCCCGCACTCTCAGCCTCGCGGGAACGGTTTTGCAACGGCGGCCCTGGTGCTCGGTATCCTCGCGCTCCTCTTCGCCTTCGCCTCGACGCCAGCGCTGGCGGTTCTTCTTGGGGCGCTGTCGCTGACGTTCGGCCTTATTTCGCTACGGAACCGCACCGGTCGAGGAGTCGCGGGCACGATCATGGGTTCGGCCGGCCTCATCATCGCGATCGCGGTCGGGGTGGTCAACGCAAGCAGCAGCGACGAGCCAGTGGACACTTCTGAACAAATCGTTGCTGAGCCAGATGCGATAACTGGTGATGGGACTGTCCCCAGCGTCATCGGCAAGACCGTCGATGAGGCTCGCGCAGAGCTCGAGCAGGCGGGCTTCGAAGTCGCGTCACCGGGCGCGGGCAGCGACGACGAGGTCTCGAAGCAGAGTCCGACCGCGGGCACGTCGGCCGAAGCCGGGAGCACGGTCACTTTGATGGCGACCAGCTCTGCAGGAAGCTCGGTCACGAACCCCGCGACGGTCGGAACGAAGTTCGGGATGGATTCATGGGGTCGACCTGGCGACGAAGACCCGGAGTATCGGATCTGGTTCGACGGCTACACCGAAAATCAGCCGACAACTGATTCCTGGAACGCTCCAGACACCGGTATGAAGTACGTGACGGTCGTTGTACACGTGGAGGCGCTCCAGGCAGGCGTGCACACCGGCGTCGAGACCTGGGACATCAACCTCACGGATAAGCAGGGCAGGGTCTACGAGGAGACGTACCTGTCCGGTGTGGAGGACATCCCGAGCGTGACGCTCGGCGAGGGCCAGTCGTCCAGCGGCCGCATCGCGTTCGAGGTTCCGAACGACTTCAACGGCGGAGTGCTCTCGTTCGCAGACGCAACGATCTTCGTGCGGACGAACTAGAGCGCCAGCCGTCGTACTTTGACCGGCTGTACGTCTTCCACAGGTCATCGTCCGGCCGGGTTCAAGAGCCGTTCCTTCGCGACCATCGGAGAATGGAGCGCTGAGAAGCAGACAAAGCTCGGCGACGACAAAGGCGGCTTCCGGCCTATGAGACACTTCACCAAATCGCGCACTGCGACGAGAGCTGCAGGTCATCGCCCTGGCAGGAGACCCCTGGCCAGCCCTCGAGTGGTCGATGAGGCCCGGCGCGGGCGGTGCTCGAGTCCACGGCCCTTAGGGTGAGAGATGGTGCAGCCAACCAAGCTGGCTGCACAGGGGTGAGAGGGTAGAACGCATGTCGTTGATCGACGTAGATTCAACAACTGCCAGCCGAGCATGGCCGAACATCGCCCCAGGCAGCGTGGTGCTCGTCCGCGACGCCGAGTGGCTGGTGCTCTCGACGGCACCGACCGGCTCCGGTCTCCTCATCACAGCTCAGGGGCTCTCCGAGCTCGTCCGGGACACCACCGCGACCTTCTACAGCGACCTCGACGACATCAAGCCGCTCAACCCTGCGCAGGCAACGGTCGAGGCGGACAATTCCTCGGGCTACCGCCGCGCAAAGCTTTGGCTCGAGGCGACGCTCCGGAAGACTCCAGTGCCACTGCACGAGGACGCTCTGACGGTGTCGACGCAGATGCTCGCCGACCCGCTCGACTACCAGCGCGCGGCAGTCCGGAAGGCCCTCGACCGCGACAACCTCCGACCACGCCTCCTGATCGCGGACGCCGTCGGGCTCGGCAAGACCATAGAGATCGGGATGATCCTCTCCGAGCTCGTACGTCGAGGCCGCGGCGAGCGCATCCTCATCGTGACGCCGAAGCACGTCCTCGAGCAGATGCAGCAGGAGATGTGGACGAAGTTCGCACTCCCCTTCGTCCGGCTCGACTCCCTCGGCATCCAGCGCGTGCGCCAGAAGTTGCCGGCGACCCGCAACCCGTTCAGCATGTACAAGCGGGCGATCATCTCCGTGGACACGCTCAAGCAGAGCCAGTACCGCAGCCACCTCGAGAAGCAGCGCTGGGATGCCGTCGTCATCGACGAAGCGCACAACGTGATGAACAACACGACCTTGAACGGTGAGCTCGCATCACGCCTCGCCCCGCAGACTGATGCGCTCATCCTCGCATCCGCCACCCCGCACAACGGCAAGAAGGACTCGTTCGCACGGCTCGTGCGCTTGCTCGACCCGACCGCGGTGACCCCTGAGGGTGATCTGATCGAGGAGGAGGTGAAGCGACTCATCATCCGCCGCCACCGGCACAGTCCTGCCGTCGCGATGGAGGTCGGCGCCGACTGGGCAGAACGGCAGGAGCCGAACAACGTCCTGGTCCCTGCGTCTCCTGCCGAGGCGGCAATCGCCGAAGAGCTCTCTATGGTGTGGCTCCACCCGCAAGGCGGTCGGTCCCCGTACTCCGGCGAAAATGCGTCGCTCTTCCCCTGGACCCTCGCGAAGGCATTCCTGTCGTCACCCAGTGCGCTGGACGAATCGGTGCGCGAGCGCTTGAAGCGGCTCCGGAAGGGCGATGCCGACGGCGATGTCCAGCGCGAGATCGACGCGCTGGAGCGACTCGAGCAGCTCACCGTCACCGCGCTGAGCTCGAGCTCCGGCAAGTACGACGCCCTCCTGCAACACGCCAAGAGCATCGGCGTCGGCCCGAAGTCCGAGGAGCGCCTCGTGGTGTTTTCGGAGCGCGTTGCGACCCTGCACTGGCTGCGCCAGAAGCTCGCGAAGGACCTCAAACTGTCGGACAAGCAGATCCGCGTGATGCACGGGGGTCTGACGGACCAGGAGCAGCAGGAGCTCGTGGACAGCTTCAAGCAGTCCGCCTCCCCCATCCGCGTGTTGGTCACCGGCGACGTCGCGAGCGAGGGCGTGAACCTCCACTCCCAGTGCCACGAACTCGTGCACTTCGACATCCCCTGGAGCCTCATCCGCATCGAGCAGCGGAACGGCCGCATCGACCGGTACGGCCAGAAGCACTCCCCTCGCATCACGACCCTGCTGCTCGACGTCGACGACGTCGAGTTCTCGGGTGACGTCCGCGTGCTCAGGAATCTCCTCGAGCGCGAAACCGAGGCGCACTCGGCGCTGGGTGACGTCGCGTCGCTGATGGGCGAGTACAGCGCTGCAGCCGAGGAGTCAGCGATCCGCGACGTGCTGCTCCGCAAGCGCAGCTTCGACGACGCGGTACCGACCGTCGAAGCGACCCTCGAGGACGGCGACGAGATCACGCGGCTGATGGCGGAACTCGCGGCCGAGCAGGCGAGCGAGAGCATCAAGGACGCCGCAAAGGCATCCGATGACACCGCGAAGAACGAGACCGCGAACCATCAGCAGCGCGACAAGACGGACATCGGTACCGGCCTGTTCCCGGACCTCGTTTCATTCCTCGATACAGCGCTGGCCGAGCGCTTCACAACGCCGACCGCCGACGTCGACCATGGCGGCGTGGCGTGGTCTCGCACGAACGCCATCGCGCAAATCGAACCCACGGCTGATCTCCGACAGCGGCTCGAAGTCCTGCCGCAGTCCTACCTCCGGGACAGGCGTGTCACGGAGCGACTGCTCCTGGCGACCACACCGATCCAGGGCAAGGCCGAGGTCGTCAACGCGATCAACGACAAGTCGAGCCCGTCGACCTGGCCCCACGCGCACTTCCTCGGCCCACTGCACCCCGTCCTCGACTGGGCGGCGGACAGCGCGCTCTCCAGACTCGGCCGTAATCGCGTCTACGCCGTCCGGGGCGCCGTCGACCACCCCGTCGTCGTCGTCCACGCCACGCTGACGAACCGCGCCGGCCAGGTCGTCGCCGGGTCGTTCCTCACCGTCGACTTCCCTGGCGTCGCGGAGCACTCGTTCCACTTCACCCAGCCGCACGCCGATGCGCGAGCCGCTCTTGCCCACGTCGGGTTCACCTCCGAGGTGAGGACGAACCCAGGAGCGGTCGATGCCGCACCGCTGCAGGACCTGATCCCGACTGCGGTCGAGGCCGCCCGCAGCCAGGCGGTCCAGCAGATGGAGGCCACTGCAGACGACATCCGCCGTCGCGTCCACCAGTGGGCCGCGCGGATCGACGACTGGCGGGGCGCTGCCGCGGAACAGGCCCAACTGCGCGGGCTCCGAGAGCACCGAGACCGCGTCGACGACGAATCGAAGCTCGTGGACCGCATGACGCCGAACCAGCACTTCGTGCGCCCCCTGCTCGTCGTCGTCCCGGCGGACAGCCCCGCAGCCCCCGAACATCCTGGAAGCGAGCACTGACCCGTGGGAACCCTCACCTCGGAAGCGATCGTCGTCGGCGAAGACTGGATCAGCGAGCACTACCTCACCACCGACGCGAAGTCGCAGTCCTTCCAGAGCCGTGTGCTCGAGCGACGGGCGGCCTGGGACGCCGAGGACGCGGCTGGCGGCCCGTCGACACGCGCTCGCTTCACAGCGAAGCGCGCCGAGCTGATGGGGCTGCTCGCGGTCGTGAACCCGGAGAGCGTCGACGACGGCGCTGACGGCCGGGAGGCCCTCCACGCGCTGTCGACGCAGCTGCGGTCCGTCCTCGGGTACGTCCAGGGCGTGTTCCACCTCGACGAGACGGGTCCGGTCCGTTACGTGGCCATCCACGGTCTGGAGGACGCCGCACCGCTGGCGCTCATCGACGCCAAGCCGGTCGCGCAGCTGGAGGACCTGCTCGCCAAGGACGGCGACACGCTGCTGTCGAGCTGGACGCCGAACGACGACGATCCGAAGCCGCTGACCTCGGTCGTCCGTGCACTGTCGGTCGTGTTCGAGGGGACCGCGAAGTTCGCGCTCGTCTTAGCTGGTCGGTGGCTCCTGGTCGCAGAACGCGACCGGTGGTACGAGGGTCGGTACCTCGCGCTCGACCTGCAGCTCGTGTGCGAGCGCAACGACGCCAAGCGCGGTGGCGAGATCGACCGTGTCTTGACCTGCGTGGAAGCCGCATCGCTCGCCCCCGACGGTGACGGTGACGTGTGGTGGACCGTGACGCTCGAAGACGCGGTCAAGCACACCGTCGGCGTCTCCGAGGACCTCCGTGAGGGTGTCCGCGAGTCGATCGAGATCATCGCGAACGACGTGGTGGAGCGCCGCCGGGAACGGGGGCTCGAACCCCTGCCGAAGGACCAGGCCCAGCCGCTGGCGAAGCAGTCGCTGCGGTTCCTCTACCGGATCCTGTTCCTCCTCTACGCCGAGGCCTCGCCCCAGCTCGGCGTCCTGCCGGTGAACGCGCCGGAGTACGAGAACGGCTACAGCCTCGACCGTCTCCGGGAGCTCGCGCTCGTCGTGATCGAGAGCCCGCAGGGCGAGCGTGCGACGCACCTGTACCAGTCACTCGACGTGCTGTTCCGCCTCGTGGACCGCGGCCACGCGCCCGAAGCAAGAGATGACGACGGAGCCGAGCCGGGCCTCCAGTTCGAGAGCCTGCGAGCAGACCTGTTCAAGCCGGAGGCGATCGCCCTGATCGGCGAGGTCGGTCTCAGCGATCGGAACCTGCAGCAGGTGCTGCGCCGACTGCTCCTGAGCAAGGAGACGAAGGGCAGGGACCGGGGCTACATCAGCTACGCCGATCTCGGAATCAACCAGCTCGGTGCGGTCTACGAGGGACTGATGTCCTACACTGGGTTCTTCGCCGAGGAAGACCTGTTCGAGGTCGCGCCGAACGGCGACCCGTCGAAGGGCTCGTGGGTCGTCCCCGTCGGGCGTGAGAGCGGTATCGAGTCGCATGACTTCGTGATGCGCGAGGACCCGGACACTGGCCAGCCGAAGCGCGTGCGTCACCCTGCTGGCTCCTTTGTCTACCGGCTCGCCGGTCGCGAGCGCCAGCAGTCGGCGTCGTACTACACGCCGGAGGTGCTGACGCAGTTCACGGTGTCTCAGGCGCTCGAGGAGCTGCTCGACCAGGATGGCCAGCGGACGAGCGCGGAGGAAATCCTCTCGCTGACGGTCTGCGAACCCGCGCTCGGCTCGGGAGCGTTCGCGATCGAGGCTGTCCGCCAGCTCGCTGAGCAGTACCTGAAGCGCCGAGAGGAGGAGCTCGGCGAGCGCGTCGACCCGGACGACCGGCCACGACAGCTGCAGAAGATCAAGGCCGCGATCGCGCTCCACCAGGTGTACGGCGTTGACCTCAACGCGACCGCCGTCGAGTTCGCGGAGATCACGCTGTGGCTCGACACCATGTCGGAGGGGCTCGAGGCTCCCTGGTTCGGCCTCCACCTCCGCCGCGGGAACTCGCTCATCGGTGCTCGCCGCGCCGTCTACGACCGGTCGTCGATCTCGAGCAAGGCCTGGCTCAAGCAGGTGCCACGGGACGTTCCGCTCCTCAACGAGACGGAACTTGGCGAAGGCCAGCTCCGCGCGTCGACGGCCGGCACCGTGCACCACTTCCTCCTGCCCGCTGAGGGCTGGGGCAGCGCCGTCGACGCGAAGGAGGCGAAGGAACTCGCGCCGGAAGCGCTGGCTGCGTTGAAGACGTGGCGACGGGGTATCCTGGCGAAGCCGACCTCGAAGCAGATCGATCAGCTCATCGCACTCGCCTACCGCGTTGAGACGCTGTGGAACCTCGCACGACGTCGACTGACCATCGCCGAGCAGGAGATCCGACGCGACATCCCGCTGTGGGGCCGCGATCGGCCGAATTCGGAGCGGAAGCCCGTCGTCTTGCGCGAGGAGATCGAGCGGACCCTCGACGACCCGGATGGTGCCTACCAGCGACTTCGCCTCGTGATGGATGCGTGGTGCGCGATGTGGTTCTGGCCGCTCACGAACACACTCACGGATGGCGCAGCACCGCCGACGATCGACGAGTGGATCGCTACGCTTCGCGAGCTCCTTGGAGAACAGACGGTCGCAAAGACCACCGCGATGTCGCACGGTCAGGTCACGCTCGGCTCCGCGCAATCGGGCTGGCAGGCACTCAACGACGAGGAGCGCGACGACCTCGACTTTGCGAGCGCCAGCGAGGTGACAGGCGTTCTGCGGGAGCACCCATGGCTTGCGGCGACGCAGCGCGTGGCGGAGCAGCAGGGCTTCTTCCATTGGGAACTCGACTTCGCGAGCGTGTTCGAGCGCGGCGGCTTCGACTTGCAGGTGGGCAATCCTCCATGGGTGAGGCCGGATTGGGATGAGGATGCCATGCTCGCGGAGGCCGATGCCTGGTGGGCGCTCATCCCGAAACCACCCACAGCCGAGGCAGAACGGCGGAAATCCGAAGCGCTCAACGATGCCAGCTTCAAAGCTGAATTTTTGGATAGCCTGACGGCAGTCGTGGCGACGAGGTCCGCGGTGTCGGCGTGCACGGAATACCCTCTGCTCGACGGACTGAGACCAGACCTATACCGCTGCTTCATGGCACGGACGTGGGACCACAGCAGCCGTTCTGGAACGATCGGGCTCATCCATCCGGAATCGCACTTTACGGACGAAAAGGCCGGCCCTCTGCGAGCCGCTACGTACCCCCGCTTGCGGCGCCATTGGCAGTTCGTCAACGAACTCCGACTGTTCGAAATCCACAATCTGGTTACCTACGGCACGCACGTGTACTCGAGTGTCGGCGAAGTGAACTTCTCTCAAGCGACGAACCTTTATCATCCTCAGACCGTGATCGGATCGCTCCGCCATACAGGAGAGGGGGAGGAACCCGGCCTGAAGGACCGTGAAGGCAACTGGGACCTCCGGCCGCACAAGTCCAGGATCGTCACCGTCACCGAGGAGACGCTCGCTACGTGGCACGCGGTCCTCGAGGACGAGTCGGTTCCAGTCCGCCGGTCCCGGATGGTCTACGCGGTCAACCACTCAACTGCCGCAGTGCTCGACAAACTTTCAAAGATCATACGCATTGGCGACCTCAAACTCGAGTATTCCGCCGGATGGAATGAAACGACCGACTTCAAACGCGGCTTCTTCAGGAAGGCATGGGGGCCTGTTGCGACGTGGGACGACGCCATCCTCCAGGGCCCGCACATCTTCGTCGGTAACCCGTTCTACAAGAGGCCGAACGAAAGTATGTCGAGCAACAAGGACTGGTCACCGGTCGACCTCGAGACGCTCACCCCCGACGCGATACCAATTACCACATACAAGCCAGCCGGCAACCGCGCCGCGTACGATGCCGCATATACACAATGGGGCGTCGAGAAGCGTCCGGCCAGGGACTTTTATCGTGTCGTCTGGCGCACCATGGCCGCAAATACCGGCGAACGGACACTGATCCCGACGGTCATGCCGCCAGGAGCTACGCATGTGGATGGACTCTTTTCGGCTGGCACACCGGCCGGGGACCCAGCCCGCCTTTTGACCGTCGCCGGCACAATGATGTCTCTCCTCGCTGACTTCTGTATCCGAGTTGCCCCTAAGTCGACTATCCGTGCAGGAACAGTAGCGAGATTACCCTTCGTCTCCAATCCGGTATTGGCTTCGGCTATCAATCTGCGTGTTGGCCGTCTCGTCTGTCAGACCAGGGCCTTCAGAGACCTTTGGGCATGCGCTTTCGAGACGCATCGCGTCGAGAGCGATAGCGACATCAATCTTGGTGAAATGGCGCAGCAGACCGAGGGCCCGAGTGCTGAGTGGGATCCGTCAGTGCCCCTTCGGCGCGCGTTGGATCGACGTCAAGCACTTGTAGAGATTGACGCCATTGTCGCCCTCGCTTTTGGGACGACCGCGGACGAACTTTGTAGCGTGTATCGCACACAATTCGCTGTGCTGTATGGCTACGACCGAAACGTGTACTTTTACGACGCGAATGGCAGGCTCGTGCCCATCGAAGTGCTCAAGGTGTGGCGGCAGAAGCAAGATGCGATCAGTGGGGAAGAACGGACCGCGACGAACGCGTCCGGCAACACCTACACGTACGAGCTGCCGTTCCGAACGCTCGACCGCGAGGCCGACATGCGCCAGGCGTACGCCCACTTCGAGAAGCTGCTGAAGGACGAAGCATGAGCGAGCTCCTCCCCTCCGTACAGGCCGGCGAGATCACGAAGGGGCTCGTCGACTTCTTGACGACGACCTTTGCTCTGTCCGAGCCCGACGCGCAGACGACGTTGCAGCAGTTCCTGCAGGACCCGGAGGACGGGATCTTTCGCGGGCCGTACGTTCGGCTACGTCTGCCGTTCCGCGCAGCGGACCCCGGCTGGGAGACGGCCCTCGAGTGGACGCCCCCAAACGCACCGTACGGGCACCAGGCGGGAGCGATCGCGCGGCTCTCGAGCTTGCAGACGCCCGAGCACGACGGTCCGCAGCCGACGCTCGTCACGACCGGGACCGGGTCGGGGAAGACCGAGGCATTTCTCTATCCGATCCTCGATCACGTCCTGCGCGCGAAGCGGCAGGGCGTCGAGGGGATAAAGGCGCTCATCCTCTACCCGATGAACGCTTTGGCAAACGACCAGGCTCGACGCATCACCGACCTGATCATGACCGACCCTGCGCTCGGCGGCATCCGAGCGGCGCTCTACGTCGGCGAGGAAGGCCCGCAGCGCTCGGCCGTGACGAAGGACGGGCTGATCACCTCCCGTCCCGCCATGCGCGAGCAGGCGCCGGATATCCTGCTCACCAACTACAAGATGTTGGACCAGCTCCTGCTGCGTCCGTCGGACGCGGCCCTGTGGGACCAGAGCGCCACGAGCCTCCAGTACCTGGTCCTGGACGAGTTCCACACGTACGACGGCGCGCAGGGGACGGATGTCGCCATGCTGTTGCGGCGCCTCGGTCTCGCGCTCAAGGGGCGCTGGGCGGAAGACGCCTTTGACGCAGCGGCGCGCCAGCGTCCGCTTGGGGTCGTGACGCCGGTTGCGACGTCGGCGACGCTCGGTGACGGCAGCGACCCGAGCGCGATGATCGCGTTCGCGAACACGGTCTTCGGCGGCGGGTTCGACGCGTCGAGCGTCGTCACCGAGACGCGACTGACCGTGGACGAGTGGGCTCGTGAGTCCGTCGAGGCGGTCGAGCAGCTGCGCATGGCTCCGGTGCCGGTGATCGATGCACGAGCCGCCCATCTCCAGGAGCAGCTCGGTTGGCAGCGCCGCAGCCCGGAGGAGATCACAGCCGCGGTGCTCGAGTTGTTCTACGTCGCGATGGAGGACGAGGACGGTCAGGAGCGCTTCGCAGCTGCGCTTGCTTCGGCAACCGACGACGCGGATCGGCTCGAGCTCGAGTTCGCGCTCATGCTGGCTCATCCCTTCGTCCGGGCGCTCGTGACCGCGAGCGAGCAGGCGACTTCCCTCGCCGAACTCGCGCGGACGCTGTTCCCCGACGAACTCGTCGCAGGCGAGCGGCCCGCGGAGCGTGCCGACGCTCGCCGAACCACCATCGTGATGGTGCTCGCCGCGCTCAGCCACCTCCGCAAGGAGTTCGGCCGCCGGTCCGTGTCGGTCGACGTGCACCTCTGGATCCGCTCGCTCACGCGCGTCGACCGGGCGGCCCAAGCGCTACCCGAGTTCCGGTGGGCTGACGACGGAGATCTGCGCACCGATGCCGGCGTCGGGCCCGCCGCAGCAGAGATCGCGCCGGCCCTCCCTGCCCTGTACTGCCGGCACTGCGGTCGCAGTGGCTGGGGCGTCGAGCTGGCCCCGACCGGCTGGGACCTGGCGCAGACCGATGCGAACATCCGCCGGAACCACGCCACCAAGCAGTCGAAGAGCCGGTTCCGCGCACTCATCCACGCGCCCCGTGAAGGAGAACTCGCCCTCTCCGGCGAGGCCGACGACGACGGGCTGACCACCGGCCCGTGGTGGTTCCGCGTGGCAGACCGACAGCTCACGAGCGAGCGCCCGAACGCTGACGACGAGGGCGTCGCAGTACCGGTCCTGACGCTGACGGGCAACGACGCGGACGACGAGTCCCGCGATGACGTCTGCCCCAACTGCGGCAAGACGAACGGCATCCGGTTCCTGGGGTCAGCGATCGCCACGCAGCTGTCCACCGTCGTCACGACCCTGTTCGGCGACCGGCACCTCGACGTTGGGGAGAAGAAGGCGCTGGTCTTCACCGACAGCGTGCAGGACGCCGCGCATCGGGCCGGCTTCATCCAGAGCCGGGCTCGGGTCTTTAACCTGCGGAACGCCGTCCGACAGGCCGTCGCGGAAGAGACGACGCTCGATGACATCCCCGCGGCGATGATGGCCGCCGCGCATACGCCGAGCGAGCGGTACCGGCTCCTCCCTCCTGACCTCGCCGAGCGGAACGGCTTCCGCGGGTTCTGGGACACGGACAAGGCCGTGTCGGCGGTCGTCAAGAAACGCGTGCAGCGGCGACTCGCCTTCGACCTCGCGCTCGAGTTCGGGCTCGAGTCGCGAGTCGGGCGCACCCTCGAGGAGACCGGCAGTCTGGCCGCGCACGTCGAGGCAGGGCCGGCAACCCGCCTGGAGGCAGTGGGTCGCGCCGCCGTCGAAGGTCTCGAAGTCGCCTGGTCGCTCGACGACACCCGTGATGGTCTCCTCGACGCCGTATCGGTCGTCCGCTGGGTGCGCGGCACCCTCGAACGGCTGCGTGAGCGCGGCGCGATCAACCACCCCTGGCTGGACAAGTACGTCGAGAACGACGGTAACCGCCACTGGGTCTGGGGCGGCCGGCCGCGACAAGAGGGCATGCCCGCCTTCCCGAAGGGCCGCGAAGCGCCCGCGTTCGCGCGGGTGGGCAAGAAGACGACCGGCGCGCGTGAGTCAGCACTCGACACGGTCACGTCCTCGCAGAGCTGGTACGCACGGTGGACGGCTCGATGCCTCGGAGTCGTGCCGTCGGCGGGCGAGAAGCTCGCGCGTCGGCTCTTCGAGGCGCTCGACCGCGAGGGGATCGTGACGTCGCGGCCGATCGCGGGTGGGGACACCCGTGCCTACGGACTGGCGCCGAGCAGCGTCATCATCGCTCCGGTCGTCGGATCCGGCGTCGGCCAGACGCTCGTCTGCGACACCTGCGAGACCGAGACACCGTCCGCTCCCACCACCGTGGACCAGCTCGCTGGCGGGCCGTGCACCATGGCGCGGTGCCCGGGGACGCTCCTGCGCAAGGATGCGAAGCCGGAGAACTTCTACCGAGACCAGTACGACAACGGCCAGATGCGTCGCGTCGTCGCTCGCGAGCACACGAGCCTGCTCGAGGACAAGCTCCGGCTCGACTACGAGACCCAGTTCAAGAACAGCGGAGTGAAGCCCGACGCGCCGAACGTCCTCGTCGCGACGCCGACCCTCGAGATGGGCATCGACATCGGTGACCTGTCGACCGTCTTCCTGGCCGGACTCCCCCGGACGGTGTCGTCGTACCTCCAGCGCGTGGGGCGGGCCGGGCGACTGACCGGGAACGCCCTCATCCTCGCGTTCGTGCTCGGACGGGGTGACCAGCTACCGAAGATCGGTGATCCGTCCTCCGTGATCAACGGAGCCGTCCGTCCACCTGCGACGTACTTGAACGCGATCGAGATCCTGCAGCGCCAGTACACCGCCTTCGTCATCGATCAGCTCGCTGAAGGTGGCGCACTGCCGGAGGTGCAGTACGCGCCGACGGTCCTCGAGGGTTCGGACCCCGGTTCGTTCCTCGACCTGGTCATCACCCGTGCGGAGCAACGCGCGGACGAGCACCTCGCGCGATTCACCGGAGCGTTCGACTCCTTGAGCGAGGACGTGGTCGGCGGGTTGTCCGACTGGGCTCGTCCGGTAGGCACAGCAGTCCGGTCGAGTCAGCTGGCGCGGACGCTGCTCGACGCGAGCCTGCACTGGAACCAGGAGCTCGAGCGGATTCGGATCCGGACGAAGGCGATCGAGGAGTCGCTGCCCGAACTCAAGCGCCTGGCCGAACTGACCAAGGAGAGCGAGGACGTGTCCGCGCACAACGCGGCTCGAGCGTCGCTTCGCCTGGCGAAGAAGCAGGCCGGGCAACGACGGACCGAGTTCTGGGTCGCGGCTCTCGAACGGTACGGCGTACTCCCGAACTACACGCTGCTCGACGACCGCGTGCAACTCGATGTCGGGCTGACCTGGGTCGATCCCGAGTCCGGCGAGTTTGCCGAGGAACAACGGAGCTACGAGCGAGGGCGCAGCCGCGCGATCAGTGAGTTCGCACCAGGCGCACACTTCTACGCGCAGGGCCTTGACGTGACGATCGATGCCGTTGATCTCGGCACTGACGGCGAACGGGTCAGGACCATGGCGTTCTGCCCTGAGTGCGGCTTCGCGCGTGATCTGGAGGAGGGCGCCGTCGCGGCGTGCCCGAGGTGTTCGAACACCGCCATCGCAGACGTCGACCAACGACTCCGCGTCATCGAGATCGAACACGTCTCCGCCGAGGTCAGACGCGACGAATCGAGCATCAGCGACTCGAACGAGGAGCGCGAACGCACACGCTTCACTGTCCAGCTGGCCGCGGACCTGGACGATGCAGATGTCTCTGCACAGTGGTACGTCGACAAGGTCGGGTTCGGATGCAAGTTCGCGCGCTCGATGACGCTGCGCTGGGTGAACCTCGGTCGCGCGGGTCTCGGGGCGACACGGTTCGTTGCCGGGTCGGAACACGCGGCACCGCTCTTCCGTGTCTGCAAGGGCTGCGGGAAGCTCGACCGCGAAGGTGACACGAACAATGCGTGGGAGCACCGAGTGTGGTGTCGGTACCGCAAGGACCGGGCTGAGCACACCGACACGATCGCCCTCACGCGGACGCTCACGACACAGGCCATCGTGCTGCGGGTCCCGCCGTCGATGACGGTCGGCGACGCCCTGTCGATGCCGAGTCTGTCCGCCGCGGTCCAGCTCGGTCTGCGTGAAGTCATCGGCGGCGACCCCGACCACCTCCAGCTCGCGACCGTCGTCGAGCCCGTGTCGGGTGAGGACGTGAACAACCTCGCGCTGCTGATCCACGACACCGTGCCCGGTGGGACCGGTTACCTCGCCGACCTTGCAGACCCGGCGCGAATCCGCGAGGTGTTCGAACAAGCCCTCGCAGCCCTGGAGCGGTGCGACTGCGCC
The DNA here is from genome assembly GCF_003224415.1 of Curtobacterium sp. MCBD17_023. Classification (NCBI taxonomy): domain Bacteria; kingdom Bacillati; phylum Actinomycetota; class Actinomycetes; order Micrococcales; family Microbacteriaceae; genus Curtobacterium; species Curtobacterium sp. MCBD17_023. The sequence continues at coordinate 29,284 of NZ_QKLJ01000018.1, read as the reverse complement.
AGCGACCCGGTCCGAGCGGCGTGCGACAAGTGTCTGCTGCCGTTCGCCCCCGGGGGCGATGTGGGAGGCGTGTCGCGCACCAGCGCACTCCACAACCTCCAGGTGCTGCTGCAGTACCGCGATGGGAGCGCGTCGGACTGGTCGACGACCGAGGTCGACCCGGGTGTCCAAGACCCGGAGTCGCACCTCGAGCAGTGGTTCCGGAAGGTGTTCAAGGAGCGCGTGACAGCGCTCGGCGCCAGCCTCAAGGAGATCCCGGGCGAGTGGGGGTCGACGATCCAGGTCACGCTTCCTGGGCAGCACCGGACGTGGTCGTTACGGCCACAACAGCTCGTCGGCGGCACCCGGCCGGACTTCGTGCTCGAGACATCGGGGGCTCACGTCCCTCCGATAGCGATCTACACGGACGGTTTCGCGTACCACGCGTCGCCGGCGAACCTGCGACTCGCGGACGACGCGACGAAGCGCCAGGGCCTGCGTGATCTCGGCTACCGCGTGGTCGCTCTGACGTGGGATGACCTGCGCCGCCTGCGGGACGGCGAAGCGGAACCCGATCTGGACATCTACGACCCGTCGATGTCCTTGAAGTTCGCCGGGCCGTTCCAGCTGACCCCGGCGGACATCAAGATGCTCGACGAGAACCCGGTCACGACCCTGATGGGATGGATCCAGAGCCCTGAGGATGCTGCAGCACGGACCGAGCGTCTCGCCGATGCGCTCCCGATGCTCGCGATCCCCAGGGGCAAGATGGTCGCCGAGAGCGGGTCGATCGTCGAGCAGGCGATCACACTCGCTCTCGCCAGCAGCAGACCGGTCACGGCTGGTCCGACGTCCTGGGCGCTCCGGTCCGCACACCTCGCGATGCTCGCGCGCCGTCCGGTCGGCGTGCAGGGAGCGACGCCGCCTGAGACAGCGCTCGTGCTCGACGACAGCGCAGAAGCGCTGACCGCACCAGGTTTCCGGGAAGCTTGGCAGCGCTGGCTCAGATTGTCGAACCTGCTCGGAGCCCGCTTGGTCCACCCAGTGACCATCACGACGGCCAGCTCCAGCGCTGGCTTCGCCGTTATTCCGACGGTGCCGGTACGCGAGGAGTCCCGCGCGGATCTCACGGCGGAGTGGCAGAAGCTGATCGCGTTGGCCGAACCAGGAGAGGCGTCGATCCTCCGACAGCTCGTGGAAGTCGGCGTCGTCGTTCCCGTCCTCGGCCACGAGACGAGCAGCGGCGTCCCCGTCCCGATCGCGTGGCCAGAGGAACGCATCGCGCTCGATGCACTGTTGAGCGAAGCAGACCGGGTCGAACTCCTCGGCGACGGCTGGTCGCTCGTCTCGCCGTCGGACGACCCTGCTCTCCTCCGAATCCCGCGCAACCGGAAGGACTCCTGACATGCCGCTGCTCGTCATGGCGAACATGCAGCAGAAGCTCGAGAAGGTCGAACAGCTCAAGCTGTTCGCCTTCATGGCCAAACTGCAGGCGGACGACGCCCTGCCCGGCTTGCACATCGAGCCGATGGTCAACGCTGCTGACGCGCGCGCCCGCACCGGCCGTGTCGACCAGGGGCTGCGGGCGGTGCTCTACAAGATCGAGGTGCCGTCCGGGCCGACGACCTACGTCTGCGCGGGTGTGTACGAGCACGACGAAGCCATCAAGATCGCGAAGTCGCAGGTACTCCGGGTCAACCCGGTCAACGGGGTGACGGAACTGATCGCAGCGCCTGCGCCGGCGGCACCGGCTGCCCAGGCGGCCCAGTGGGTTCCTCAGCCGCCGACGTCACAGAAGCCGTTCCTCGACCAGTTCGGGTACACGGCTGAAGAACTGACGAGCTCGCTCGGATTCGACCTCGAGACAGCCGAACGACTCCTCGCGTTCGCCGCCGAGGACGAACTCATGGCCTTCGCGGAGTCGTTGCCGAACCAGTGGCAGCAGAACGCGGCGCTCGGTCTCGCGGTCGGTGACTCGATCGAGGGGATCAAGACCTCACTCGGACTCGGCGGCGATGAGCCCGAGGCCACTGTTCAGTCGGCGGACGAGCATCCCGCGGAAGTGGCACCCAGCGTCACGGTGGAGGAAGCCGAGGCTTCGCAACTCCTCGAATCGCTCAAGCGACCCGCGTCGCAGATGCAGTTCACGTTCGTCGATGACGACGAAGAACTCCGCCGCGTCATCGAGGGTGGCGACTTCGGAGCGTGGCGGGTGTTCCTGCACCCCGAACAACGTGCCTACGCAACGCGCGTCTACAAGGGGCCGTTCCGCTTGACCGGAGGCGCCGGGACAGGGAAGACGGTGGTCCTGCTGCACCGAGCTCGAGAACTCGCCGGGGACACGAACGCGCGGATCGTCCTCACGACGTTCACCAGGACCCTCGCCGGGATGCTCGACCGAGACCTCCGACGTCTCAATCCTCAGCTCCCTCGTGCAGCGCAGCTCGGCGAAAGCGGCATCCTCACCGCGGGAATCGACCAGCTCGCGCACGCCGTTCGGGACGCCGCAGATCCGGCCGGCTGGGAACAGGCATCGATCGACGCCATCGGTTGGGATGCCGAGCGTTCCACTTCCCTGGTCTCGAACGGCACTGGCTGGGACGAGGCAGTGTTCGACGCCAAGCCCGACCTTCCCGGTGAGCTGCGGTCACCCGCTTTCCTGGAGAGTGAGTACCTCCAGGTCGTCCTGCCGAACGGTGTGACCTCACGGGCGGCCTACTTCGCCGCACGACGTCCCGGCCGTGGGGTGGCACTCGACCGGGCGAAGCGCGCACAGGTGTGGTCCGTCGTCGAGCAGTTCCGGCGCAACGCACGCACCCACCGTCGGCTCGCCTGGGCGGAGCTGTCGTCAGTCGCGGCCGCGTACCTCGACGCTCACCCCGAAAAGCGCCCCGCAGACCACGTCCTCGTCGATGAAGCGCAGGACCTGACCCCGAGCCACTGGACGATGCTCCGCGCGCTCGTCGGCGAGCACGGCAACGACCTGTTCGTCGCCGAGGACTCGCACCAGCGCATCTACGGGCAGCGGGTCGTGCTGTCACGTCTCGGCATCAAGATCGTGGGCAGGTCGCGGCGCCTCACCCTCAACTACCGGACGACGCAACAGAACCTGCGATACGCACTCGGCGTGCTCGAAGGCGGCGACTTCACGGACAGCGAGGGAAGCCCGCAGGAGGAGCAGGGGTATCGATCCGCGCGGCTCGGGCCCGACGTGCGGGTCCGCGGACACCAGACGCCCTCGGCGCAGTACGACGCGCTGGCGCAACAGCTCGAGGGCTGGACAGCTGGGTCGGGCGATGTGGAGTCGATCGCCGTGCTCGTCCGGACGAAGAGCGCGACAGAGACAGTGGTCCAGCAGCTCGCCACCCGCGATGTGCCCGCGACGGAGAAGTCCGCACGCGGCAAGGTCCGGGTGATGACGATGCACAGCGCCAAGGGCCTCGAGTTCTCCCGGGTCGTCCTGTTCGACGTTTCCGAGGGTGTCGTCCCGAACAAACTGGCCCTGCAACATGCTGCGCCCGAAGAGCGAGCCGACGCCGAACTCAGGGAACGATCACTGCTGTACGTCGCCGCCAGCCGTGCTCGCGACGAGCTCGTCGTCAGCTGGCAAGGAGCGCCATCCCCGCTCCTTGCACGCTGAGCACCTCTTCGCCGTGATGAATGAAGTCGCCCTCACGAAGATGGTCACAGCGCTCGTACCGACCATGTCGAGGAGCCTGGCCGAGCAGTTCAACGTGTTCCGGGTGATGCACCACGGCACACACGAGAAGCAGTTGTCGAACGTGTTCGCCTGGCTCCTGAGTGTCGACGCCACGCACCACCTCGGGGACGCGTTTCAACGCATCCTGCTTGCTCGCATCAACTCGGCTCTGTCTCCTGGTGAGCAGCTGCCGCTCGCCGGGTTCCGCGTGCTTCAGGAGGTCGACACGACGACCGCTGCCGACCCCGGCAAGGACATCGCCGACATCGTCCTGCTGCGCGACGACACAGCGGTAATGATCGAGAACTTCGAGTCATCGGACGGCCACGGGCACGACTATGCGAGCTACCTTGCCTACGGCAGCGCGAACCGGCGACGGAGCGTCGTCGTCATGCTCTGCGCCCGTCGGGAACGCCATCGCCTGTCGATGGGCTGGGAGGATGCCGTCGTCGTCACCTACGCCGAGGTACTCGATGACCTCCGGGCGCACCTCGATGCTGATCGCAGGTGGCGTGGCGCGAACCCCCGCCAGGACGTGTTCATCGACGAGCTCATCGATCAATTCGTGGAGGGACCGCAGGCGGTGACATTGCAGGAACAGTTGGAGTTCATCAAGACGATGTGCGAGACCGGCGAGTCCGCTCGGTACGGGCGGCGCCCCGTCGCGTCAATCGCGGAGGACTTCGCGGCGCAGATCGCCCTGCACGCTCAGCGGCAGTTCGAGGACAGCCGTAGCACCCTCGGCTCGGTGAAACGCACCTTGCGCCAGCACGCGGTGCGCGTGGTCCGTCCCCGGGTGAACGAGCTCCTCGGTGCTGACACGGTCCACTCCGTGTCGGCGAACTTCCAAGGGCAGTGGGAGTGGTGTTCGACACTCGTGACACCGAGAAGTAAGCCGAACATCTTCCTGGAGTTCGGGCCGACCGCCGTGACGGAGAACGAACGAGCCCCAGAGCCCGTGAGCGAGCCCGACTACTCGAGGGTGTTCGTCACGCGGCAAGCAGGAGCGGGGATCGACCGCATCGAGCAGACGGACGTGACCCTGGAAGAGGTCCTCGCGGGGCTAGCCGACGACGACCAACGCCTGGTCGACGTCGTCGCCACCCTCATCCGTGATCATCCGACCCTGTCTTGATCACCGAGCTTGTACTCTCCGCGCGAACACCGACGACAACTGACGGGTGATGTGAACGACTGACTGATCGAGGTCGAGCGCGTGTTGTCGCACTTCCGGTCCGTTGATGACGGCGACGCGACGCGGCTCGTCCTCGCCCGCCGCGTACAGGAGGTGACCCCGTGACAACCCGAACCTCCGGCAGTACGCCGCCATCTGGTACAGATCAGCGTTCGGGTACTGCCCGTGCTTCTCCACCTTGTACTTCACGTCGATGCACGCCCGCACCTCGCCATCGACCACCCACACGAGGTCCGGCGCGATCTTCACCGTCCCCTCGACATCGAGCGTCGACTGGTACTGCGACACGAGCACTCCCCCGTACGGCTTGAACGCCTCGCGGAGCGCAACCGACACGAAGTCCTCGAACACCGACCACATGTCGACGAGGAACCCGGAGGCGACGACCGAACCGGCCCGCTGCTCGATCGACGACCCGGACAGCACGAGCGAGGCCAACGCCAGCGCCGACGAGTACCGCTGGTTCCGCCGATCCGGCCGGACGACCGGTACCGGAGCACCGACCGGGATCAGGGACACCCCGTCGAGCACCCGGACGATCCGCTGCAACGCCCCGAGGGCGTCGGCCGGCACCCCGGGCAGCCGGAGGAGCCGAGTAGCAGCGGTCAGCAGCACCTGGTTCTCCGCGATGTCCTCGACGTAGTCGTCGAACGACACCTCGACCGGCAGCGGCTGCCCACCCCGCCGCGTCAGCTGGTCGCCGATCCGCCACCGTCCGCGCACGAGCGGTAGCGCGTCCTCCCGCGTCACGTACCCGCGGAGCGGCCCTCCTGCGAGCGCCCGCGAGGCCTGCCGCACGAATGCGTGCGCCAACGCCGGGACGAGGTCCTCGTCCTCCTCGAAGCCGAAGTCGTCCTCGGTCCAGATGGCACTCCCGGCGCGCGCGTACCCGAGCATCGCGAACAGCCGCCGAACGGACGTCTTGGGCTTGAGCCAGACTGTGTGCCCGGCGATGCGGACCACCCCGACCTTCCGGACGCCGCTCACGCAGAACTCATCTGCGCCGAGTGTCGGCGCGACGGTCGCGATGTTCGCCGACGCCAGACCGACGGCCACCGCCCGCGGAAGCCGGTGCACCACCGGCTGGTCCGCCTCCCGGAGCTCAATCGTCGACGGAAGCACCTTCGGCCCCGTCGGCAGTTGAGGACGGGGCTTGGCGACGCAGCGTTGCCAGGCCGTACCGAGCCTCCAGATCGACACCTTCGCCGTAGTGGTGCTCTGCGAGGAGCGGCAGGATCTCGTAGCGCCACACGTCCTGCAGGCCAGTTCCGCCGAGATCGCGCATCAGGAACGACGGGCCCACCTTGGCGTCGTGGTCCTGAATTTGCGCGTTCAGTCGCATCAGGAGGTCAGAGCGGTCGTCCTTGAGGCCTTTGGTCGCCGCCCAGCCCGCCAGCACGTTACGAACGGGGTCACGTTCCGGGTGCAGCTCGATGAACGCGAAGCGGCGCCGCATCGCGGCGTCGAGCATCGCGATCGAACGATCGGCGGTGTTCATCGTGCCGATGACGAAGATGTTGCTCGGCAGGGTGAACGGCTCGTCGCTGTAGAGCAGTGAGATCTCGCTGTCGCGGTACTCGAGCAGGAAGTAGAGCTCGCCGAAGACCTTCGCGATGTTGCCGCGGTTGATCTCGTCGATCACGAGGAAGTAGTTCGCCTCGGGATTGGCGGCGGCGGCGTCTGCGAGACGGCGAAGCGGACCCTTCCGGAGGGTGAAGGCGAGGTTGCCGCTGTCGTCGTTGGCGACTGGGCGGAAGCCCTCGAAGAAGTCCTCGTACGAGTAGGTCGGGTGGAACTGCACGATGGTGGTCTCGCCATCGGTGCCGTCCGTCACGTGCTTCGACAGCGCCTGTGCGAGGAACGTCTTGCCCGTGCCGGGAGGTCCGTAGAGGATGACCTGCTTGCGGCGCTCGACGAGATGGAGGGTCTCTTGCAGCCACAGCTCGGGCATGTGCAATCGGCTGGCCAACGTCGACGTCACGGACGGGAACGGATCGCGGGGGTCCGAGCGCAGCGCAGGAATCGGCGCAGGCGGAACGATGTGTTCCTCATGCTGCTTGGCGGGTGCCAGCGGCTGCCATCGGCTGAGTAGAGGCTCGACGTAGAAGAGTGCGGGCCCGTTCGCCTTCTCTTGTAGGGCGATGGTCACCTGCTGGAATGCGGCGTCGGGATCGTCGTCGGCTTGCCCCTCGATCTCCCCGACGAACGCCGTGGTGATCGCTCTCCGCGCATCGGCGGAGATGACCTCTCCGAAGACGCCGGGGTGCACGAGGTAGAGCAACTCATTCCGTTGCGTCGGGAAGCTCTTGTCCGGCAACGCGTCGACGAAGTCGCGCCATGCCCAAGGGTCGTCGAGGGCATGACTGCGGTCCTCGTCGGGCAAAGAAACCCAGTGGACAACGCAGTTCACGACGAACGACATGGCTCGGAAGAGCTGGACCGACATCGCGGTCCCAGGGTTGAAGGACCAGGCACGGAAGGCGTCTTCGATCTCGGACGGGATCGTGACGGGGTGTGTCATCGTCTCGAGCAGGAGGGTGACCCGTTGCCGCTTCTTGCGTTCCCCTGGGTTCTGAAGTGGGAGGACCTGCCAGCAGATCAGTTCCGCCATCAGGAGTTTCGCGTCGTCCGAGGCACCCTCGAACTGCCCGACGAGCTTCGCGCCGAAGTCGTCCCCAGCGATGTCCGGTTGATCGATGAACCGGGCGACGACCTCCGCGACCACCTCCGAACGCCAGACCTGACGGCCCGGAGCGAACACCGAGTCCATCATGCGGAGGCCACGTTCGACGAAGAGTTGGCCGGTCGTCCTGACGGTCTCTGCACGCGCGTCGGGCGGCACGATCTCTGACTGGAGGCGGGCCTGGCGGTCTTCGCGGAGCGTGCGCTGGAAGGTGCGTTGCCGTTCGTTGAGCTCGTCGCGGAAGCGCTCGAACGGAACGTCGTCACCCGACGCACGCCGGCCCTGATCCGTGAGGTGCCACTCGCCGCGGACGGGCTTCGTCAGGTACCCGGCTTGCACCATACCGGCGGACCCCCAGAAGAAGTCGGACTCGCCCTGTGGCTTCCCCTTCTGGTTCGCGTCGAGCTCCACACCCTCCAGCGGCACTCGGGCACGAGCGGCTTCCCAAATGTCGATGCGGCTTCCGATTCCACCGTGCTCGTCGAGGACACGAAGGGCCTCTCGGAGCCGATTGATCCGGTTCTCGGAACGGCTCATGCTGTTCTCCTGCGTCTCGCGGCCAGCGGACCGTCCGGGTGGTCCGGGTGGTCCGGGTGGTCCGGGTGGTCCGGGTGGTCCGGGAAGCGTTTCCCCGCGCCGGGTTCCGCCTTGACCATCGGTCACGTTACTTGGGAACCGGGCGACTCGAGCAGAACACCCCCGACCATCGGCCAGGGATGGGACAACCGGCTGTGGGCTGTCGCTCGTTCGGACTAGTTTGCTTCCCACCACTCGCCGAGCACGACGGAGGAACGTCAATGGTGGAACCGCTCAACCCGGAGGCGGTCAAGAACGGCATCGCCAAGACCTTCGGCAGTGTCAGTAGAGCTGCGCGCGACACCTCGGCGCTGCTGGTCGACCGGGCATCCGAGGCGAAAGACAAGACGGTCCGAGCCGTCGGAGAGCTCGCCGCGCGCGATGACGACGAGGCCTCCTACGAGCACGCAATCGTCGCCTACAACGCTGCGTTCACCGCGATGAACGACTCCGGCTTCTCGCTCCTCCGTCAACGGGAACGGTCGTCGGACATCCTGGAACTCGTGGAACTGCTGATCAACAGCATCGCGAACACCCCCAAGAACTTCGCCACTGCCTTCGAGGCCGTCGAGCTCCAGCGAACCGCGTTCCTCGACGCAGAGGAGTTCGCGCGCCGGGACCTCGCTGCTGCGCGAGCGTCAGCTGCAGGTGCTGGCGCTGGCCTGACCGCCGGCGCGGCCGTGGCCAGTCTTGCGCCGACGGCAGCCATGTGGATCGCGACGACCTTCGGTGCCGCCTCCACCGGTACAGCAATCTCCACTCTGTCCGGTGCTGCGGCGTCGAGCGCCTCGCTCGCGTGGTTCGGCGGCGGTGCAGTGGCGATCGGCGGCGGTGGGACTGCTGCCGGCAGCGCGCTCCTCGCCCTTGCAGGTCCGATCGGTTGGACGGTCGCGGGCGCGGCGCTCCTGACGTCGGTCGTGCTGTTCACGAAGAAGAAGCACGACAACCGCGAGGCGAGGCACAAGGCCCTCACTGCGGTCAAGGAGAACACTGCGGCGGTGGCGCGGCTGCGGGCCAGGATCGAGCACCTGCTCGAGCGATCCGTCTCCGTGCGCGAACTGCTCCGGAGCCGCTACGTGGAGTCGCAGGCGTTGTTCGCGCAGGACTTCCTCGAACTGTCGACGGCCGACCGGACGCGGCTGGCAGCGCTCGTCAACACAGCAATGGCATGCGCAGCCCTCCTCAGCGAACGCGTCATCGGCGAGGACGCCGATGTCTGACACGCGTGAGCCGGTGTCCGCGATACAGGAGCAGGCCACCGCGGCCTGGGTCGGTCGCCTCAACCAGGTCCGCCTCGACTCCTTGATCGAACGACTCACCAAGCAGGACGTCAATCTGTCGGACGCCCTCGCACACATCGACGAGGCGTTGCAGAAGATCGATCTGGAGGTCGTCGCGACGAACCGCGGCGGCACGAAGGGCATGCATGGCTTCATCGCTGAAGTCGCGGAGGTCGGCATCGGCAACGCTCGCGCTCGCGTGGTCGGCGCGGACGCCGCGTACAAGTGGGTCAACGACAACGGGCCGGTGGACCTGCTCCGCGGAGGTCAGGCGATCCAGCAGAAGTTCGTCGCCGCTGGTGGCCGTCTCGGACTCGGAGCGATCGCCGAGCACCTCGAGCGGTACCCGTCCTTCGTCGCGGACGGGGGTCGCTACCAGATCCCGGCGGACCACTACGAGGTCATCCGGACACTGCATGCCATGCCCCGAGAGGAGGCAGGCAAGCTCGTGTCCGGCGCAGCGGACAGTCCGTCGTTCCGGGACTGGAAGCGTGTTCAGGCGTTCTTCGCGACGAACGAGCTCGACGTCGACGCACTCGAAGCCTCGACGCTTGACTACAAGGACGTGCAGCGAGGGGTTTACGGTGCCTCGTTGGAGGCCGAAGAGGACTCGCTCCGCCGGACTGATCGCGAGCTCCGAGATCGGGCGCGAGCGGAGAGCGGCCCGTCGCTCCGCGAGGGAGCGCAAGCCACGCTGGTGGCTGCAGCCATCGAGGGAGGCAGTGCGTTCGTGCTCGCCGTCGTCGCCAAGCGCCGTGAGGGCACGAAACTCGCGGAGTTCACCGCCGACGACTGGAAGGAGATCAGCGGACTTAGCGGTCTCGCAGCCGCGAAGGGTGGCGTCCGCGGCGCGGGGGTCTATGCGATCACCAACATGATCCCGACGTCCGCCGCGGTCGCGAGTTCGGTCGTCACCGCTGCCATCAGCGTCGCCGAGCAGGCACACAAGTTGCGCAGTGGCGAGATCACAGAGGCACAGTTCCTCGAGAACGCGGAGTACGTCTGTCTCGAGAGTGCCGTCGGCGCTCTGTCGGCCTTGGTCGGGCAGGTACTCATCCCAGTGCCGTTGTTGGGCGCGGTGATCGGCACCACGATCGGATCGGTCATGTACCGAGCCGCAGCCGCTTCGCTCGACCGACGTGAGGCCGAGTTGATCGGCGCCTTCCGCGACGAGCAGATCCAGCTCGATGCGCACCTCGCAGCCGAACACCAGCAGCTCCTCGAACACATCGGTATCAGTACTGCTCGGTACATCGAGGTGCTCGACCTCGCTTTCTCCCCCGACCTCGGGCTGGCGCTCCAGGGCTCGATCGCGCTCGCTGCTCACGTCGGCGTCGCTGCCGACCAGATCCTCGACACCGAAGACAAGACGCTGTCGTACTTCGTCGACTGAAGCCGGACCGCAAGAGGAACGCACCACTCGTCCCCCTAAGTGGTGCTCCCGCTGTTCGTCCCTCGCCCCCGAGGATGAGTCAGCGCCGCCCGTTCCGGGGACCGCAGGCGGCGCTCGTCTCGACGCGTCCCCGAGGGGCTCAGGGCATGACGATCGCAGGGGAATCGGCAAGCGTCGAAGCACGCCGTCAGCGCGGCAGAGCAAGCGAGCTCCGCCGCCAGGCCGACGAGGCCGAGCAGCGCGCCGGTCGATTCGAGGTCGCTCACCGCACCGAGGCCGAGACGGCACGCACGCTCGCCCCCCTCGCCGGCATCGGCTACCACCTCCTCGCGGACCGCCGCTGGCCAGGCAGCAGTAGCGCGAACGTCGACATGGTCGTCGTCGGCAACTCCGGGGTCTGGATCGTCGACACGAAGGCCTGGCGGGAGGTCGCGATCGACAACGACCGCATCACGCGTGGCCAGGAGGACGTCACGGACGACGTTGCCCGCCTCGCCGACCTCGCGTGGGACACCGAGAAGGTCCTGGCCGACATCGGCCTCGCTCCCGGTGAGGTGCACGCCGTCGTCGCCCTCGCGGGCAAGAAGGGCATCGAGGCGCGAGTGGCCTCGGTCGACATCGTCGGCACGCACGACCTCATCAGACACATCACCCGCCCGAAGGCTCGACTCTCCCCCAGGCGCGTCGACGAGGTCCTCGCCGCCGTCATCTCGCACTTCCCGGTGATGGACGGCGCGGCCGCGAGTATCCAGCAAGTGATCGTCCCGCAGATCGTCGTCCCTCGCGCACCCGAGCCGCAACCGGAGCCGGTCGATCAGGACGAGCTCGACCGTCAGCTCCTCAACGGCATCCTCGAGGCGCCGATCGAGGAGTGGATGGCCTCGCTCGACCCGGCACAGGCGAAGCTCGTCCGTCGCAGCTTCAACGGTCCGGCCCGCATCCGCGGGGCAGCCGGCACGGGCAAGACCGTGGTCGGCCTGCACCGGGCCGCCTACCTGGCCCGTTCGACGGGTGGCCGCATCCTCTTCACCACTTACATACGAACGCTGCCAGCAGTGCTCGAGTCACTCCTCGAGCGCTTGGCCCCGGAGATGATCGGCCGCGTCGACTTCGTCAACGTGCACGCATTCGCCACCCGCCTCCTCAAGGAACGCGGGATCGCGTTCCGCACGCCCGGACGGGAGGCCCAACTCGCGTTCGCCGATTCGTGGAACGCGATCAGCGCCTCCAGTCCGTTGAAGGCGACGCGCTTCACGCGTCGCTACTGGGAAGAGGAGATCAGCCACGTCATCAAGGGACGTGGGCTGACCCACTTCGACGAGTACGCGGAGCTCGCCCGCGTCGGGCGAAAGCACCGGTTGACCGTTGACGACCGGCAGGCCGTGTGGGACCTGTACGAGGCGTACTCGACCGGTCTCCGCGAGCGCGGGGGCTGCGACTGGGAGGACGTGATCCTCCTCGCCCGCGACGCCCTGCGGGAGGTCCCGCTCGACCGGTACGACGCGGTGATTGTCGACGAAGCGCAGGACCTGTCGTGCGCGATGGTCTCGCTCTTGCACTCGCTCGTCGGCGACCGCTCCGACGGGCTCACCCTCATCGGCGATGGGCAGCAGACCATCTACCCGGGCGGCTACACCCTCGGCGAGGCCGGCATCAGCCTCGCCGGACGCGGTGTCGTGCTCGACGTGAACCACCGCAACACGGCGGAGATCCTCGAGTTCGCGAAGCAGATGGTGGCCGACGACCAGTTCGTCGACATCGAGGGCGTCGACGGCGCTGGCGACTCGGTCTCCGCTGTGACGCGCTCCGGACCGCAGCCATGCATCAACCGCTTCCGCAGCCGGACCGAACACGACGACGCGCTGCTCGCCCGGGTGGAGGAGGTCCTCCGACTGGTGGGCACGGGACGCGGTGACGTCGGCATCCTGACGGCGACGAACCCGCAGGCCGACAAGGTGATGGCGCTGCTCGCCGACGCCGGGGTGCCGACCGTCTCGCTGAAGAACTACGCCGGCAAGAGTTCCGACATGATCCGTGTCGGCACGATCAAGCGGGCGAAGGGCCTCGAGTTCAAGCAGGTGCTCCTGCCGCACGTGCCGGCCAAGCTGCTCGCCGACCCGCCTGTGACGGAGTCCGAGGCAGCGAAGGAGCGGCGCGAGCTCGACCGGCGGGAACTGTACGTCGGGATGACGCGGGCGCGGGACGGGCTGTGGGTCGGGGTGCGGTGAGGTGGGTTGACCGGGAAGGTCTTGAAGATGAATGAGACGCGTGGACTGATGACTTCCTCGGACCGTTCGGCGGTTCTCGAGGCACAGCGCGCCGCCCAGCAGCAGTCGGTCGGCTACCGAGCTGTGCTCCGATTGCCTGCAGGTACCGACGCAGTGCAGCTGGCGGAGCAGGAGGTGCGCGCTTGGCTTTTGACCAAGACCCGTCCGCGCCGATCAGCAACGCTCGACACTGCTGGTTGGGAAGGGTCGGGTGACTTCGTACTCGGACCGCAGGCCGTTCTCTCAGTGACCGACCGCTCTGACGAGCGCGGACAAGTACGCCGGCAGTTGATCCGGCTCGTCGAGCGCAATAACGGCTCGTGGATCGTCTCCGTCTACGCGCTGACAAGCGGGACCGGCCGGAGCTCCACATCAGCGCTCGTGATCGAGACCGGTCGGGTGAGCGAGAAAGCCGAGGACTCGGTCCTGACGGTCGCCCCACCGCGGATCGTCGGGCAGATCCTCGACCGCGTCGAAGTGCGTGACGGCTCAGCTCGGCTGACCAACACGCCGCAGGTCGTCCTGCAGGATGAAGTCGGGGACCTCATCGACGTCCTGACCGACGAAGCCCGCTCGACATCGGTGATCGTCGCTTCATCGCTGGGGGCTGACACAGACAGTGCCTGGGCGAAGACCGTCGAGAGCCTCACGCAGTACAGCGTCGGCGTCGCGTCCGTCTACGTGATGACGCACGACGCCGTCGCCGAGTTCAATTCGCTGATGCCGGCATCCCATGCTGTGCAGCCTGGGCGCATCAGGACCTTCGCGCCTTCCGTCGACCTGGAAGCGGCCTTCGATTCGGTGCGACACAGGGTCTTGGGGCCCTCGACCTTCGCGCGGGCAATACGGCGAGGCAGGGCAGACGTTGCACTCCGAGCGACGCACGCGTCCGGCATACGGCGACGGCTCCTCGAACTCGAGCTGCCGAAGGACGTCCGGCGCACGATGCGCCTGTTGCTCGAAGAAGAAGCCCGACGAGCACGAGGCACCCTGATCGACGAAGTCGTCTCGGAGGAACTGGGCGCCCTCGGGGTCGTTCCGACGGCCGCTGAGGTTCGGCGCTCAGACGCCCGCGACGACAGCGACGGGGAACACGGCGAGGCAGCGCCCGCCCTCTCCGAACCCGTACCAGCGCGAACGGGCGCTCTGCGCATCCCGATGGACTGGGCACCGGACGAACGCCCTGCCGTTTCATCCACACTCCTGCGCCGTGCCGGTGCATTTGTCCTTCGCTGGCTCAAGGTCACGGACCCGCGTGAGGAGCACTTCGACGAGCTCGACAAGCTCATCGGGGCAGCGGCGCTCGAGAAGGACACGTACGAACGTCTTTTCGCTGAGGCTGGCGACCGCGAGTCTGATCTCAGCGACAGGATCAAAGACCTCAACTCCCGGATCGCAGACCTCGAGGTGGAGGCAGCGATCGAGGCAGATGAGGCCCGGAAGGCAGCGCGTGAACGGGACTGGCTTCGTCGGAGTCTCGATGCAGATCAACGTGCCCGCTTCGCACGCGTCGGCGACGAGTCGCTGTGGGAGGCTCCCGTTGACGTCCGCGAGCTGGTTGCAAGACTCACTGCGGGAACTGACGCTCATCCCGCTCGCGATCGAGTCGTCTTCACTGGCGACGAGGACATCGCGGCCGAGATCGATGACCGTGACGGAACGGGACGATACGCCGCTGCACTGTGGTCGTATGTACGCGTGCTGTACGACTACGTCGACGCGAAGAAGAACGGATATGCGGGCAACGTTCACATGTACCTGAACGACGACGCCCAGGCGGGCACCAAGTGTTCGCCGGATCGCCATGCAGCAACGGAGAGCACGACGGTGATCAACAACAAGAAGATGCACACCGAGCGCGTGCGGCCGGTCCCGTTGTCCGTGGACGCGTCCGGCGCGGTACCGATGCTGGCGCACTTCAAACCGACGCATCGCGATCGATTCGCGCCGCGGATGCACTACTTCGATGACTCGGATCACTCGGGCATGATCTACATCGGGTACATCGGGCGCCACCTCACGACGCCGAACGCGCATTGAGCGCTGAGGGCACGACGGGTCCGGGAGCACCCACCGGTGCGTGGAACGCACCAGTGTCCGCACATGACCGTGGCTCATGCCACGATGTGGCAGTCGGACGACCGCGCGCGGCACAACCGCGACGGCGTCCACGAACGAGAACTGGGGAGAACCGCTGATGAACAACGCGGACCACGTCGCTGCCGGACTGCGGACGCTCGGGATGGGACTGCGTCCGATCATCGCGTCGACCTTGGAGCCGCGTCTCCGTCCCGGAGTGTCCTGGACCGAGATCCTGGCACTGAAGGACCGCGAAAAGGGCGGCGGCGAGCGCCGCTACGACGAGGCCGACCTACAGGTGTTGCTTCGGATCGTCACTGAGACCCTGCCCCGTCTCGGCCGCCCCTTCGACGCGCTCCTCGACCGGAACGGGAGTCGCCTCGCCGGGGAGCTCCGCGAGATCCGGAACCGCTGGGCTCACAACGCCGAATTCGACGACGCGGACACCTACCGAGCACTCGACAGTGTGTACCGACTCCTCCATCTCCTCGGTGCCGCCAAACAGGCCGAGCAGGCTGCAGCGCTCCGGCGCGACTTCCAGGTGACGATGGTGGGGTCTGCCGAGGCTCGGCCGCAGGTCGTCGAAACGGTCCGACCGGTGGCGCCGATCGACGCTCGGACGGAGTCCCCCACTCGCTCGACGGATTCCACGGACATCACCCTCGTCGGGGCCAGCATCGTCAGCTACGCGATGGCCCACAACCGTGTTCGGGTGCTGCCCGGCGTCACGATCCTGCACCGGGGGCCGGCGGTCAGGAACGCCCGACTCACGGTCAGCATCGATTCAGCAGGGGCCGAGCTCGGCGAACCGCGCGAGCACTTCTTCGACCTCGAGCCCTCTGCCGACGCCGTGACCAAGACCGATCTCGGCCTCACGCTCGACCCGACGCAGATGATGGGCGTCGAGGACTCACGGCCGGGCCGCGTGCGAGCAGTGCTCCGTGACGGTGACCGCGTCCTCGCCGAAGCGACCGCTGACGTGCACGTCCTCGCCGCAGGTCAATGGCTCCTCGTCCCGAGCCAGGTCGAGCTCTCCCTCGAGATGCTCGCCGCGCACGTGCAACCGAACCACCCGGCACTCGCACCGGTCATGGACGACGCCTCGAACCGCCTCCGGTCCATGACCGGCGACGGCTCGTTCGTCGGTTACCAGCAGGACGAGGAACGTGTCGATCGCACGGTCGAGGCCGTGGTCGCTGCGATCCGCGCGCGCCACGTCCGCTACAGCGTGCCACCGGCGAGTTGGTCGGACGTCGGACAGAAGGTCCGGACGCCGGCAGAGGTCCTCGACGACCGCTTCGGCACCTGTCTCGACACCGCGACGACGCTCGCCGCTGGGCTGGAACGTGTCGGCGTGCGTTCGATGCTCGTCGTCGTACCGGGGCACGCCTTCCTCGCCTACTGGCGTATGGAGCAGCAGCTCCCGAACGTGGTGATGGACGACCACACGGTGTTGCGGAACCTGCTGGCCGAGGGACAGATCTCCGTCCTGGAGACCACAATGCTGACCGACGAGGACCAGGGCGCGTCCTTCGAGGACATCCGCCGGGCCTCCGTGGACAAGATCCGCGCGTACGGGCTGGACGAGCTGTTCGGGTACGTCGACCTGTACCTCGCCCGCTCCGTCGCTCGGATCCTGCCGCTCCCCGCGCGCGTCACCGGGCAGGACGGCCAGGTCACAGTCGTCGAGTACCAGGTCGAGCGGACGGACCCGGCCGCGTACGTACCGCCCGTCTTCGACGGCTCCGCAGCACGGGCGGAGGACGACACGCCTCCTCGGGTCCGGCAGTGGAAGAACAACCTGCTCGACCTCAGTCTGCGGAACCGGCTCATCAACTTCACGAAGACGGCGCAGTTCCCGCTGTTCGTCGCGTCCGACGGACTCGCGGAGTTCGAGGACGTCCTCAGCGCCGGAGAGCCGATCGAACTCCTGCCGTCCGACGCGCTGCCCGCGGTCGTCCGCGAACGCGGCGTGCAGTGGGCATCGCAGCTCCCCGACGCGGACCGGACCACCCTGTTCCGGACCAAGCGGCAGTTGTTCGCGGACGCCGCGACGGCGAACTACACGCGGAAGTTCCAAGCCCTCGCCTACAAGGCGAAGACCGTCGTCGAGGAGACCGGGTCGAACAACCTGTACATCGCGATCGGGTCGCTGGTGTGGAGCGTCAAGGGCAAGGAAGTCCGGTCACCGCTCATCCTCGTCCCGGTCGCCCTGAAAGCGCGCGCCAGAGGCGGGACCTACCGGATCACCCTCGACGACGCCGGGGCGTCGACACCGAACTACAGCCTGCTAGAGAAGCTCCATGCCGAGTACGGCCTTCGCATCCCCGAGCTCGCTGAACCGGCGCAGGACGCGTCCGGCATCGACGTCAACGCCGTCTTCGCTGCCACTCGTCGAGCGATCATGGGTGCCGGCGTGTCCGCGACGATCGAACCCACCGTCGACCTCGCGGTGCTGCAGTTCGCGAAGTTCCGCCTCTGGAAGGACCTCGACGAGAACTGGCGTGAGCTCTCCGAGAATCCGCTGGTGAAGCACCTCATCGATCAGCCGACCGAGCCGTTCGTCGGCGCTCCGGTCGACCTCGACGCCACTGCCTCGGACAGCGCGCTCGACGAGCTGCTCGGAGAGCTGCCGGTGTCCGCCGATTCGTCGCAGCTGCAGGCCGTCGCCGCAGCCAGCGAGGGCCACACGTTCGTCCTCGAAGGACCTCCCGGAACGGGCAAGTCCCAGACGATCACCAACCTCTTGGCGAAGGCGATCGCGGACGGTCGCCGCGTGCTGTTCGTCGCCGAGAAGCGCGCAGCCCTCGACGTCGTGCAGCGGCGACTCGCACAGGTCGGGCTCGGGCCCTTCACCCTGGATCTCCACGACAAGGGCAGCAAGCCCGTCGAGGTCCGGGCACGTCTACGAGAAGCCTTGGCACAGCGCCCGCTCGTCGACACCGAAGCCCTCCGCCGAGCATCTGACAACGCCGCGGTCTCGCGCGGACGGCTGGCCCGGTACGCCGTGCAGCTCCACGCCGAGAACGCCGCTGGCCGCTCGTTCTACTCAGCCCGGAACGCAGAGCTCGCAACCGGCGACACGACGTTCGAACTCGAGGTCCCGCTCCCCGTGGCCGGGACAGTGACGTCCGCACAGCTCCATGAGATCCGGACCGTCCTGCGCGAGCTCCCGGACCTCGCGCTCCGGGCTAAGCCTCGTCCGGACCACAGCTGGGCGTTCGTGGACCCGTCGGATGAGGCAGCAGACGCCGCCGACCTCGCGCGGCGGGTGACGCGCTTCGATGCGGCCATCGCGGGCCTCCCCTCCGACGACGTCGTCCTGGAGGCCGTGCTCACGGCGACGACGACAGCGGACGCCCGGCTCCTCGTCGCCGTCTTGGAGGCTCCACCTGTGGACGCCCCGGTGCTCGAAGAGGCGCGGACCGAGCGGTGGCGAAGCGCCGTGGACTCGCTCGGCGCTGAGACGGCCGGCTTCGCTGACCGCTTCACCGACGTCCTCTCCGTCCTGCGGCCCGACGTGCTCCGTATGGACCTCCCCCGGATCGCGCATGACGCAGCGACAGCTCAGGAATCGGGGATGTTCGGCCGGAAGAAGCGCGTCGCTGCCGTCGCTCAGGAGTTCGGATCCGTCCTGCAGGCGGACGTCGAACTCGATCACGCGCGCCTCGTACCGCTGGCCCGCCGTGCAGCTGAGATGCAGGAGCACGCCCGATCGCTGGGCAGTCGCGTGCGGTCCGTTCCGGGCATCGACGTCGACGCCGCCTGGAGTCCGCTCGAGCACCACGACCGTGTTTCCGTCGCTCGGCAGGTCGACGATCTCATGCAGCTCGTCCGTTCGACGGACACCGCGAGCGCCTCTGACGAGGATCGACGATTCCGCGCAGCACTGAAGCGCTGCGCTACGCGCATCGGGCCAGTCGACGGCACAGTTCTCGCAGCCGTCCACGAGTACGCCGGAGCCCTCAGCGATCTCCTCGACATGCCCCACGCGACTCCCGAGTCGTGGCGACACTGGCTGCAGGACATCCCGCTGCTCGAGCGCTGGTCCGCGACGGCAGCCGGTCGCGACGGCGCGCGGATGACCGGTGTCACGCCGCTCGCGTGGTTGCAGTGGCGGCATGCTCTCCAGGTGCTCCGAGTGGCAGGCATGACCGCCGCGTACGACGCACTGCTCATCGGGGCGGTGCCTGCCGAAGAGGCGATCGAGGCCTTCGAGCGCGGTCTCGCTGCGGCGATGCGCCGCGAGCGGGCGCAGTCCACGGGTCTCGAGTCCTTCGATGCCCCGGGGCACGTTCGACACATCGATCGCTACACGGCGGCGGCGCTCGAGGTGCGTGACCACCTGCCGCGGCAAATCCCACACCAGGTCGTCTCACGGCGGTCGTTCACGGCGACGAACGCAACCGGTCCCGCTGGCCGGCTGGTAGCCGAGATCGGCAAGCAGCGCAGCCGGATGAAGCTCCGCGAGATGATGTCGACCTACGGCGAGGTCATCACCGAACTGACGCCGTGTGTCCTGGTCAGCCCGGATTCGGTCGCGCGGTTCTTCGAGGCGAAGAGCGGGCTGTTCGACCTCGTGGTGTTCGACGAGGCGTCGCAGGTGCGCGTCGCCGACGCCATCGGCGCCATGGGCCGCGCTCGGGCGGTGGTCGTCGTCGGGGACTCGAAGCAGATGCCGCCGACGTCGTTCGCCGAAGCCGCCCTCGGCGACGACGAGGACGACGAAAGCCCGTTGGAGTCGGTCGCGGTGGACGAGGAGTCGATCCTCGCCGAGTGCGTGCAGGCACGCGTGGATCGGTACCAGCTGACCTGGCACTACCGCAGTCAGGACGAGTCGCTGATCGCCTTCAGCAACCGGCACTACTACGAGGACCAATTGACGTCCTTCCCTGCACCGGCGCTCGGCACCGCCGATGACGGTATCGACGGGCACGGCGTCTCACTTCGCCGTGTCGACGGCACGTTCATCCGTGCAGGGGCCGGGGTGACGACCAAGTCGCTCCGCACGAATCCGGTCGAAGCCGCAGCGATCGTCGCGGAGATTCACGCGAGATTCGCACACTCACTCGAGTCGTTCCCCTCACTCGGCGTCGTCACGTTCAATGCGCAGCAACGCGCGCTGATCGAGGAATTGCTTCGGTCGTCTGGAGACGAACGGATCAGCGAAGCGTTGGACACTGCTGTCGACGGGCTCTTCGTCAAAAACCTCGAGAACGTCCAGGGCGACGAGCGCGACACGATCCTGTTCTCGACGGCGTTCAGCAAGAACGACAAGGGCGTGCTACCGCTGAATTTCGGGCCGCTCACGAACCCCGGCGGCGAGCGGCGGCTCAACGTCGCCATCACACGTGCCCGGCGTCAGGTCATCCTGTTCTCGAGCTTCGATCCGCAGGACCTGCGCGCCGAGGAGACAAATTCGGTGGGCATCAAGCATCTGCGTTCCTACCTCGAACTGGCGCAGCGAGGGCCCGACGCCGTGCTCAGCGCGCCTTCGAGTAGCGGGCTCACCGATCTCCACAGGGAGGAGA
This sequence comes from Curtobacterium sp. MCBD17_023, assembly GCF_003224415.1. Classification (NCBI taxonomy): domain Bacteria; kingdom Bacillati; phylum Actinomycetota; class Actinomycetes; order Micrococcales; family Microbacteriaceae; genus Curtobacterium; species Curtobacterium sp. MCBD17_023. The sequence continues at coordinate 8,601 of NZ_QKLJ01000018.1, read as the reverse complement.
TCGCCAAGGCACTTCGAGCACGTGGGCTCGCTGTGACCACGGACGTCGGACTTTCCGACTTCAAGGTCGACATTGCCGTTGCCTCCGCCAACGCGCCGCACGCACCGACCGTGGCCGTTCTCCTCGACACAGCGGCTTGGGCTGATCGTGCCACCGTGGCTGACCGCGACGCCCTCCCGACCGAAGTCCTTCAGGGCCTCATGCACTGGCCGAGCGTGCAGCGTGTGTGGCTTCCTGAGTGGCTGTCGTCGCAGGAGGCGGTCCTCGATCGCATCGCAGCCGCAGTAGAACACACCGCCCGACAAGCCGGAGATGCCGTCGTCGACGAGAAGGCGCCCGCCGAGACAAACACCGGTAGTGAGGCCGCACTGGTCACCGGCGACACGCCGAGGCTTTCAACTTCTGGGGACGTCGACGAGAGACGGCCTTCATCCCAACAGGTGGACACCGCCGCAAGACCATCGATGCCGCAACTCGCTGACGCTGTGCCAACTTCACGAAAGCTTCTGCGGCAATCGGCTCACGCCGGCCTGGAGACGCCGAGCGGCGAGTCGCAAAGGCCCTCTGACGCTCTTGTTGGAAGCGCGAAGCCGTTCGTTCCGTGGGAGAGGCGCACTGCTGGTGTCGGCGTCGTTCTGCGGGACATCCGGCAGCCAGACAACGCAGCGCTGGTGCAGAGCGTCATCTACGAAATCGTGCAAGCTGAAGGACCGGTGTCGGCGCGCGCCCTCGTCACGGCGGTGTCTGAAGCGTTCGTTGCGCCAGAATTGGCGGAAGAAAAAGAGCAAGCAATCCTTGAACTCGTTCCGCATATGTTCCGATGGAGCGCGGACGAACGCTTCATCTGGCCGATGGGTCTGACGCCTGAACAGTGGAACGACTTCCGCGTCCCTTCCCCCGGTTCAGCAGAGCGTCTGGTGGAAAACATCAGTCTGCGGGAGATCATCAACGCGATGCGGTATGTCCTGCGGGACAACGGAAGTCTGGCGGAAGACATCTTGCGTCGCGAGACACACGCTCTGTTCGGGGGGAGACGGATGAGCAGCGCCGTGCTGGGTCGGATGACGGAAGCGACAGTCGCCGGCGTTGCGTCGAGTCGCTTGCGCCGCACTGAAATCGGGACCCTCACGCTCCCATGACACTCCGCGCGTCCCCGCCTGTACGGGTACGCGCGAGCGGTCACGACTTCCGAGCGGCGGCGAGCGCCGCCTCCAGGACGTCCTCCTCGATGATGGGGATGCCGTACTGCCGGGCCTTCCGTGCTTTGCCGGACAGGCTGTCGACGTCCGCTGCGATGAGCACCGCGGTCTTCTTCGTGACGTTCGGTGCCGACCGGATGCCGAGGCGGGCGAGGTCCGCCTCGATCTCGGATCGACCGCGACGCATCTCCCCGGTCAGCGTGACGATGCCGCCCTCGCCCAGGTCGATCGACGGCTCTGCAGCTGCCGCGGTCGACGTCGGCTGCTGCGCGGCGGAGAACGACCGTGCACCCATGCGGGCGGGCTGCCGGCTGTGCACCGCGTGCTCGAGCTCGTCGTCCGTCACCCCGAGCAACCGCGCGACGCGCTCGAGCTGGATGTGGTCCTGGATGGTGAGGACGCCGTCTGCCCAGACCGCTTCGACCAGGTCGCCGAAGTACCGCCGGTGCAGGTTCGCGCGGGCAGCCGCGTCCAGCCCGAACTCGGTCGCGTACGCGCTGAGTTGGTCGGCGTCACTCGCGGCGAGCAGGTCCTCGGACACCGCACGATCGAGCACGGCCGCGTAGAGCGTCGCCTCCGCGCTGCCGTCGACGGCGGGCAGACGGTCCGTCGCCACGTCGACACGGGTCCGGGTCGCCACGCCGGTCGAGCGGTTGCGCGCGATCCACGCCCGACCGCTGCGCGGGACTCCGGGCCACCGCTGCCCACCAGCCACGTCGCCCCAGGTCGTCCACCGCGGATCACGGCGGGACGATCCGATGTAGGCGCCGAGCAGCCGGGCGGTGGCATGTGCGTCCGCGAGTGCTTCGTGAGCGTCGACGAGTTCGATGTCGTAGGCGCTGCAGCAGTCGGCCAGCTTCCGGCCGGAGCCGGGGAGGAACTCCTGCGCGAGCCGCATGGTGCAGAGCGCGCTGCTTGCCTGCTTCAGTGGCGAGCGGTGTCCGAGCCGTTCGAACTCGGCGTGCAGGAACCGCGCCTCGAACGAGGCGTTGTGCGCGACGACGACGCGACCCTGCAGACGCTCTGCCAGGTCACCGGCGACGTCCGCGAAGGTCGGAGCACCCGCCATGTCGGCACCACGGAGGCGGTGGATGTGCACGGGACCGAGGTCGCGGTTCGGGTTGACGACGGTCTCGAAGGTCTGCTCGACCTCGCCGTCCGGCGTGACGTGGACGATCCCGATCTCGATGATGCGGTGCCCGTACGACGGAGCGAGTCCGGTCGTCTCCAGGTCGATCACCGCGTAGCCGTTGTGCATCGTGCACTCCTCCCCAGCACCACGGTCCCGCGCGGCGCTGCACCATCATCACCGCGATGGTGACCCGCGGCGACCACCTGTTCGAGGGGCGTCCGCCCGAGCCCTCGGCCGAGCAGATCCAGCGGACGTTGCACGAGCGAACACGATCAACCGCGTGCTGAGCGGCTCACTCCTCGTCGACCGCGTTCGGGTCGACCAGACAGCCGCTCTCCAGCAGGACGTCCTCGGCGTGCTGCCCGATCGTCGCCCGCCCGTGCCAGTCGTCCGGCACGAGCCCGCACTCCGTCTGCTGCGGGACGAGGGCTACGAGCTGTACCGACGAAGCCCCAGAGCGGTACCCCGAACCCGAGCGCTGCAGCGATCACGTAGGCGAGCATCATGCCCCCGTCCGACCACCGGCCCGACCACGGTCCTGCGGTCGACAGGATCGACGCCAGCGCCAACCACCAGCCGACGAACAGCGCGACGATGCCGCCCGCGATCCAGCCGCCGCCGTGCGCGCGGTGCCCGTGGTGCGGCGCACCGCCGCCCGCGGTCTCGTTGTCCTCCGCCATGCTTCCCCCTCGACTCAGTTCCACGTCCTGATCGCCACGACCAGCAGCAGCGGCACGAACCCGAGCCCGGTCCACTCCACGAGCGCGCCGCGAGCAGTTCCTACACGGTGCACGCTGCCGCCACCGCGATGCCGTCGACGATCCCTCCTCCGTTCCCCGCACCCACCGTACTGACCGGACGGCCGGGAGGCACCGCACCAGCCCGCCACGCGCCTCCCGTCCGCACCCACCGGACTGGAGGCGCGGCACCGGCGCCGCACCGCGCCTCCCGTCCGTTCCATCCCGTCCCGGCCCACGCGGTGGTCCGGGTCAACCCTCACCGTCAGCACGCTCCTCGCGCGCCCATCGGTCGAGGAGCGGTTCCGCGCACTTGAACAGGAGGGCACCGATGCTGGCGGCCAGCAACGCAGACCATCCACTGGCCAGGATCGGCAGGAGCAGCAACCACAGGAAGGCGAGCGACGTGGCCTCCGCTGCGAGGGCCCCTGCCCAGCGGTAGCTGCCGAACGGCCTCCTCGAGACCCGTTCGAGCGGGCCTCCGAACCAGATCGTCAGCACCACTGTGACCATCAACCATCCCGCGACCAGAACCGGTGACACTCCCGCTCGGAGTCCGCCGAGGTCGGGGATGAGCGCCACCGAAGCCACACCGATCACCAACGGCGCGGTGACGACGAAGACCGAGGCCCCGAGGAACGCGATGAGGACCAGTTTCCCGCCGGAGCCGAGCGGCGGAAGGGATGGTTCCTGGTCCATCGTTCGCGTTCCTTTCCCCGCGGGCACGTCTCGTAGGCATGATACTCCACATGATAGATGGTGCGTGCTGGTCCTCAGCCCTGCGGACCCTCGTCGGGTACGCTCAGCGAGTCCCGTCTCCGCTACCCGATCGGCACGAACCGCGCCCCCTCGTACCCGCCACGAGAGACATGTGCCGTGAAGTCCGCGAGGGACCGCACCCAGTGCCCCCGCTCCCCGTACAGCGCCTGGTACACGACCACCGGCTCCTCGGTCTCGACGTCCTTCGCCACGAGCACGACCTCGTACTCCCGCCCTTGAAGTGGCGGTACCGCCCGGGCATCACGTCGCTGCTCATGCCCCTGATGCTAGGGCGACTCGACAGGGCCGTCCCCGCCCCATCACCGCCTCACCCGAACCGGCCTAGGCTCGAACGGATGCCCGTACTCCGCACGACCCGCACCTCGACCACCGCCCCCGACGAGATCGCGGGCCGCGACGCCGCTGCGGGTCCCGAAGTGATGGTCCGTCCCGGCGCCACCGCCGGTCCCGGCACCACTGCCGGCGCGGACGACACCACGCGCGACGGCTTCATCCGCGTCCGCGGCGCCCGCGAAAACAACCTCCGCGACGTCGACGTCGACATCCCCCGCGACCGCATCGTCGCCTTCACGGGCATCTCCGGCTCCGGCAAGTCGAGCCTCGCCTTCGGCACCGTCTTCGCCGAGGCCCAGCGCCGCTTCCTCGAGTCCGTCGCCCCCTACGCTCGCCGCCTCATCGCGCAGGGCTCGACCCCGCACGTCGACTCGATCACCGGCCTCCCCCCGGCCGTCGCCCTGCAGCAGCGCCGCGGCGCCCCGAGCTCACGATCGACCGTCGGCACGCTCACGACGCTGAGCAACTCGACGCGCATGCTCTACTCCCGCGCCGGCACCTACCCCGAGGGCGCCGAGCAGCTGTACTCGGACTCGTTCTCGCCGAACACGGTCGCCGGCGCCTGCCCGCGCTGCCACGGCCTCGGCGTCGCCCACGAGGTGACCGAGGCCTCCGCCGTCCGCGACCCGTCGCTGAGCATCCGCGACGGCGCGATCGCGGCATGGCCCGGCGCGTGGCAGGGCAAGAACCTCCGCGACGTGACGGCCGGCCTCGGCTACGACATCGAACGGCCGTGGCGCGAGCTCCCGCAGGAGGACCGCGACTGGCTCCTCTTCACCGAGGAGCAGCCCGTCGTCGAGGTGCACCCGAAGCGTGACCGCGTCGCGAAGCCGTACAAGGGCCGGTTCTGGAGCGCCCGCCAGTTCGTGCTGCACACCCTCGCCGATTCGCAGAGCGAGACGCAGCGGAACAAGGTCCTGCAGTTCGTCGAGTCCGGCCCGTGTTCGCTCTGCGGCGGCACGGGTCTCACGCGCGCCGCACTCGCGGTGACGTTCGGCGGCCGGACGATCGCCGAGCTGAACGCGCTGCCGCTGTCCGGCGTCGCCGAGGTCCTCCGTCCGGTTGCCGAGCTCACCGACGCCACGGCGGCCACGTCCCGCACGTCGTCCGGTGAACGGACCGAGGTCGCGGTCACCATCGCGCGCGACCTCCTCGGCCGGGTCGAGGTCCTCACCGGCCTCGGTCTCGGCTACCTCAGCCTCGACCGTGCGACCCCGACGCTCTCCCCCGGTGAGATGCAGCGCCTCCGCATCGCCACGCAGCTGCGGAGCGGCCTGTTCGGAGTCGTGTACGTCCTCGACGAGCCGAGCGCGGGCCTCCACCCGGCCGACGCCGAGCCGCTCGTCCAGGTCCTCGAGGACCTCCGCGCCAGCGGCAACAGCGTCTTCGTCGTCGAGCACGACATGCGCATCGTCCGCCGAGCCGACTGGATCGTCGACGTCGGCCCCGGTGCCGGCTCCGCCGGCGGCACGGTCCTCTACAGCGGCCCGGTCGACGGCCTGGCCGACGTCGAGGCGTCCGTCACCCGCCGCTTCCTGCAACCGCGCGCCTCCGGCCTGGAGGCCCGCCCTCCTCGACAACGGTTCGGCACCCTGGAACTGCGGGGCGTGACGCAGCACAACCTCCGGGACCTCGACGTCGACGTGCCGCTCGGCGTCCTCACCGCCGTCACCGGAGTGTCTGGGTCGGGCAAGTCGTCGCTGGTGGGTGGCGTCCTCGCGAACCGTGCCTCCGAGCACCCGCAGGTCAGCCGCGTGGTCGAGGTCGACCAGAAGCCGATCGGCCGCACGCCCCGCTCGAACCTCGCCACTTACACGGGCTTGTTCGACGCGGTCCGTGCCGCGTTCGCCGCGACCGACGACGCGAAGGCCCGCGGGTGGACGGCCGGCCGGTTCTCGTTCAACGTCGTCGGCGGCCGGTGCGAGGTGTGCCAGGGAGAGGGCTCGGTGTCGGTCGAGCTGCTGTTCCTGCCGGGCAGTTGGGCGCCGTGCCCGGAGTGCCACGGCTCCCGCTACAACGACGAGACGCTCGAGGTCCGCCTCGACGGCGCGACGATCGCCGACGTCCTCGGCATGACCGTGGACGAGGCCACATCGTTCCTCGCCGACCTCCCCGCCGCCGCACGTGCCTTGGACGCCCTGCAGCAGGTCGGCCTCGGCTACCTCCGACTCGGACAGCCCGCACCGGAGTTGTCCGGCGGCGAGGCGCAGCGCGTCAAGCTCGCGACCGAGCTGCAGCGCGCCCGTTCCGGCCACACGCTGTACCTGCTCGACGAGCCGACCACGGGCCTCCACCCGGCCGACGTCGAGCGCCTCACCGAGCAGCTGTCCCGCTTGACCGACGCGGGCAACACGGTCGTCGTGGTCGAGCACGCGATGTCCGTCGTCGCTGCCGCCGACCACGTGATCGACATGGGGCCGTCCGGCGGCGACGAGGGCGGTCAGGTCGTCGCATCGGGTACGCCCACCGAGGTCGCGGCTTCCCCGTCGAGCCGCACCGCGCCGTACCTCCGCGCCGAACTCGAGGGCTGACCGCCGGAGTACTCCACAGATCGCACCGATGCGCCGCGAGGGGCACCACTCCCTCGGTAGCGTCGCGGCATGCAGCACTGGGACGCTGACGAGGAGCGAAGCCGCCACATGACCCGGTTCGGACGCCGTGACACCGCGCCGGAACTCGCCCTGCGCCGCACCCTCCACGCCCGCGGCCGTCGGTTCTTCGTCGACCGCCGGATCAGCGTCCGGACACGAGCGCGTGCTGACCTCGTGTTCCCCCGTGCCCGCGTCGCGGTGTTCGTGGACGGCTGCTTCTGGCACTGGTGCGAGGAGCACGCACACGTGCCGAAGGCGAACGCCGAGTTGTGGCGCACGAAGCTGCTCGCGAACCGGCAGCGTGACGCCTGGCACAACGCCGTCCTCCGCAGCGAGGGCTGGAGGGTCATCCGCGTCTGGGAACACGACGACGTCCAGACGGCCGCGGACACGATCGAGGCCACGCTCGACCGCTGGCACCGGATCACAGGCGGTGGTCGGCAGCGGCCACCACACCCCTGCCCGGTTGTCAGCCCGCAGCGGCGAACGCCTTCCGGGCCCCGGTCGCGTCCTCCGCCGACGGCCGCCCGTACGTCTCCCGGTAGCCCCGTGAGAGATGCGACGCTCCGGCATGCACGGTGCGACGCTCGACGTCGACGGCGGCATCGCGGCGATCCGCCTCCGCTGACGCACGACGAACGGACGGGAGGCCCGGCACCAGCTGGTACCGGGCCTCCGTGCGTCATGCGGTCACCGCAGCTGCGTCACCAGGTGAGGACGAAGCGACCCCGCGTCCCGCCAGCCTCGAGGCGTTCGTGCGCCTCCGGCGCCCGCTCTGCCGGCAGGACCTCGGCCACCCGGGGCACGATCGTGCCGCTCTCAACGCCGTGGCGCAGCCGCTCGAGCTTGTCGAAGGACCGGTACTCACTGAACACGGACACCCGCTCGAACCGGATGCCGGGTGCACCGTTGCCCTCCCAACCGCGGACGTCGACGAACACACCACCCTCGCGGATGGCCGGGACGACGGTGTCGCGCTGCAGGGCGCAGTCGAACAGGGCGTCGACCCCCTCGGGCACGACGGCTCGGACGGAGGCAGCGAAGTCGTCCCCGCGCGGCACGATGTGGTCCGGCCCGAGCGAACGGACGAGCGCCTGGTCCTTCTCGGAGCTGTCCGCGATCACGGTGATGCCGGCGGCCTTCGCGAGCTGCACGACGTAGTTGCCGAGGAGTCCGGCGGCGCCGGTCACGGCGAGTGTCTGGCCCCGCTCGAGCCCGGCGAGCTCGAGCATCTGGATGGCGGTGAGCCCGTTCATCGGCACGGTGGATGCTTCCTCGATCGTGGTCCCGCGCGGGATCCGCGTGAACGACCCGACCGGGGCGACGAGGTACTCGACGTACGCACCGCCGTGTCCGGTGAGCGGGAGGGCGATCGCCATCACCTCGTCACCGACGGACCACCCCTCGACGTCCGGTCCCACCTCGTCGATGACGCCCGCGGCATCCATCCCGGGCACGTACGGAGCCGTGGCCTTCGAACTGTCGCGCTCCCCCGCCCGCACCCCCGTGTCCGTGGGGTTGACCGCGTACGCCCGGACGGCGATGCGGACGGAACCGGCACCGGCGTGCACCTCGGCTACTTCATGGACGGCGAGGGCTCGAGGCCCTCCGAACGTTTCGACTCCGACGACCTTCATGTCTCCGGTCTACCCGGACCACGACACCGCTTGTTCAGCCGGCGTGGGGACGCGAAAGAGCCCCTGACCGGGGTGAGCATTGCTGCTCACCCCGATCAGGGGCTCGATCGTTCTGTGAAAAGAAGTCCGGCGGCGTCCTACTCTCCCACAAGGTCCCCCTTGCAGTACCATCGGCGCTGAGAGGCTTAGCTT
>NZ_QKLJ01000017.1:0-56943 GCF_003224415.1 Curtobacterium sp. MCBD17_023 | reverse complement strand
CGCCGACCGCGCCGGGCCGTAGGCTGGTGGTCTCATGACCGACAGCACCAGCACCAGCACCGGAGCGGTCCTCGACCGCGCGCGCTTCGGTGCGGACGGACTGCTCCCCGCCATCGTGCAGGAGGAATCGTCGAAGGACGTCCTCATGCTCGGCTACATGGACCGGGAGGCCCTCCGCCGCACCCTGACCGAGGGTCGGGTGACCTTCTGGTCGCGGTCCCGGCGCGAGTACTGGCGCAAGGGCGACACGTCCGGGCACGCCCAGTACGTCCGCGGTGCGGCCCTCGACTGCGACGACGACACCCTGCTCGTGACGGTGCACCAGGTGGGGGCCGCCTGCCACACCGGTGCGCACAGCTGCTTCGACGTCGACCCGCTCGACCCGGTGACGGCGTCCGCACCGGCCGACGCGCCGACCGGCCCCGGCGACGCCGCCGAGCCCGCGGCCGGGTCCGACCGGTGAGCGACGCACCCCGCACCACCAGCCGTGCAGACTTCGACCGGCTGGTCGCCGAGGGGCACCGCGTCGTCCCCGTCGTCCGTGCGCTCTTCGCCGACAGCGAGACGCCCGTCGGTGTCTACCGGAAGCTCGCCGACGGTCGCCCCGGGTCGTTCCTGCTCGAGTCCGCCGGACAGGGTGGGCTGTGGTCGCGCTGGTCCTTCGTCGGCGTGCGGAGCTTCGGCGTCCTGACGCAGGAGGGTGACCGGGCGGCCTGGATCGACACCGGCCTGTCGGCGGAACGTGCCGTCGGGTCCCTCGACGGCGCTCCGCTGGAGGTCCTCGCCCGCCTGCACGAGCGGTGGGCCACCCCCCGCGTGCCCGGGACCCCGCCGCTCGTCGGCGGCACGGTGGGGTTCATCGGGTGGGAGGCCGTCCGCCAGCTCGAGCACCTGCCCGACGCCCCGCCGGCGGACTTCGACGTGCCCGGCCAGGCGCTGTCCTTCGTCGCCGAGCTGGCCGCGCTCGACCACCGCACCGGGCTCGTGCTGCTCGTCGCGAGCGCCCTGCACGACGGCACGGACGACGCCGACACGCTGTGGTCCGACGCCCAGACCCGACTCGACCGGATGCAGGCCGACCTCGTGCAGCCGAGCGTCGCCACCGTCGCCGAGGCGTTCGACATCGCCGAACCGACCGCACGCTCCCGGTCCACCCGGGAGGAGTACGCGGCGGCGATCGAGCGGTCGAAGCGGTACATCCGCGACGGCGACGTCTTCCAGGTGGTCATCTCGCAGCGGTTCGACCACGACGTGACGGCCGACCCGCTGGACGTCTACCGCGTGCTGCGGACGCTCAACCCGAGCCCGTACATGTACTTCCTGTCCCTGGCGGGCACCGACGGCGAGCCCTTCTGGATCGTCGGCGCGTCGCCGGAGGCGCTCGTGAAGGTCCAGGACGGCCGGGCCATGACGCACCCGATCGCCGGCTCCCGACCCCGCGGTGCCACCACGGAGGAGGACGTCCGCCTGGGTGAGGAACTGCTGCAGGACCCGAAGGAACGGGCCGAGCACCTCATGCTCGTCGACCTGGCCCGCAACGACCTGCAGAAGGTGTGCGAGCCGGGCACGGTCGCGGTGACCGAGTTCATGACGGTCGAACGCTTCAGCCACGTCATGCACCTCGTGTCGAGCGTCGAGGGGGCCGTCCGGCCCGGGGCGTCCGCGATCGACGTGTTCCGCGCGACCTTCCCGGCCGGCACGCTCTCCGGGGCACCAAAGCCGCGGGCACTGCAGATCATCGACGAGCTCGAACCGGCGGCGCGCGGTGCCTACGCGGGCGTCGTCGGCTACTTCGACTTCGCCGGGGACGCCGACGTCGCGATCGCGATCCGCACCGCCCTGATCCAGGACGGCGTCGCCCGGGTGCAGGCCGGGGCCGGGCTCGTCGCCGACTCCGACCCGACGAGCGAGCACCTCGAGTCGGTCAACAAGGCCGCGGCGCCGCTGCGTGCCGTCGCGACCGCGAACCGGATGACCGGGGTGCTCCGGTGAAGCGCTCCCGACCGCTCGTGGTCGTCGTCGGGCTCGCGGTCGCGGGCCTCGTGATGCTCGCGTGGACGCAGACCTGGTTCACCGTGCACCTCGACCACTCCGCGGCGGTCGTGAAGACCGTGGCCGCCGACGGCGCGACGGTCGTGCCGCAGTACACCGCGGTCGCGATCGCGAGCCTCGCGCTGTTCCTCGCGTTGACGATCGCCGGTCGTGTCGTCCGGGTCGTGCTCGCGGTCGTCCAGGTCCTGCTCGGCGTGGCCGTCGTGGTCACCGGGATCTCCGCACTGTCCGACCCGGTGGCCGCCGCACGCAGCGCCGTGGGGTCCGTCGCCGGCGTGAGCGACATCGGCGCCGTCCGGCAGGTCGTCACACGCGTCGACGTCAGCATCTGGCCCGTGGTGGGGATCACCGGCGGCGTGCTCGCAGCACTCCTCGGCGTCGCCGTGCTCGTCCTGCAGCGGTCCTGGCCCGGTCCGAGCCGGAAGTACGGCGACGCCGCCACGCCCGGGTCGGCGTCGGCAGCGGACGTCTCCGGCTCCCATGCGTCGGACGGCACCGGCACGTCGGACGGCGCCGGCACGTCAGACGGGACCGGCGCCTCCCGGACCGGGTCCCGGGCGCCCGTCGTCCGCGACGCCGTCGTCGACTGGGACGACCTGAGCGCGGGTCTCGACCCGACCGCGGGGGACACTGCCGACGGGCGGGTCCGGACCACGGACGCGGTAGGATCGTCGGAGCGTCGCCCGACCGGCGGCGCCAGCGACAACGAGGAGCACCGTGAGCAACACTGAGCCCGCAGAACTCGGCGAAGGCCACTCGCCGGCGGCCTGGACGGCCGTCGTCATCATGCTGATCGGCTTCGCCGCCGGGACGCTCTTCTTCTGGTTCGACATGGCCTGGGGCGTGTGGGCATCCGCCGCCGTCGTGGTCATCGGTCTCGTCGTCGGCGCGGTCATGGGCAAGGCCGGCTACGGCGTGAACGGCCCGAAGTTCGTCCCCAAGCACCACGGCGAGTGAGCGCGTGCCTGCCGCGCCCTCCGAGAACCTCCTCCTGACCCTCGTCGCCGGCGCGCTCGAGGACGCCGCGGCCCGTCGCCTGGACCGGCCGTACGCGGACGTCGAGCGTGACCTCGACCGGGTCGCGTCCCCGCTCGACGCCCTCACGTTCCTCGCGCCGGGGGACCGCGTCAAGGTCCTCGCCGAGGTCAAGCGGGCCAGCCCGTCCCGCGGGTCGATGGCGCCCATCGAGGACCCCGCGTCGCTCGCCGCCGACTACGAGCGCGGCGGAGCCTCGGCGATCAGCGTCCTGACCGAAGGGCGCAGGTTCCTCGGGTCGCTCGCCGACCTCGAGGCGGTCAAGGCCCGGGTGTCGGTGCCGGTGCTCCGCAAGGACTTCATCGCCGACCCGTACCAGGTGCTGGAAGCGCGTGCGGCGGGGGCCGACCTCGTCCTGCTGATCGTCGCCGCGCTCGAGCAGCCCGCCCTGGTCGAGCTGCACGGCCTCGCCGAGGAGCTCGGCATGCGGGTCCTGGTCGAGGCGCACTCGGCGGACGAGGTCTCCCGTGGGCTCGACGCCGGTGCTCGCATCCTGGGTGTCAACGCCCGCGACCTCACCGACTTCTCGCTCGACCGTGACCTGTTCGGCTCGCTCGCCGACCGCATCCCAGACGGGGTCGTGCGCGTCGCCGAGTCCGCCGTGAAGACCCCCGCCGACGTCGCCCACTACCGGTCCGCCGGGGCGGACGTCGTCCTCGTCGGGGAGGCGCTCGTCACCGGCGCCGACCCCGCCGCCACGCTCGCGTCGTTCATCGACGGCTGACAACCCGTCCGGCCCCGTGCCGGGCACTCCCGGGAGCACCACCGTGACCTCACTCCGTGACCTGCAAGGCCCGTACTTCGGCGACTTCGGCGGGCGGTTCGTCCCCGAGTCGCTCGTCCTGGCGCTCGACGAGCTCGAAGCCGCATTCCGGGAGGCCTGGGCCGACCAGTCCTTCCGGGACGAGCTCGACACGCTCCACCGCGAGTACACCGGGCGGCCGTCGATCATCACCGAGGTGCCGCGGTTCGCGAAGCACGCCGGTGGTGCCCGGGTGGTCCTGAAGCGCGAGGACCTCAACCACACCGGCTCGCACAAGATCAACAACGTCCTCGGGCAGGCGCTCGTCGCGCGCCGACTCGGCAAGACCCGCCTGATCGCGGAGACCGGAGCGGGACAGCACGGCGTCGCGACCGCGACGGCGGCGGCCCTCTTCGGCATGGACTGCGTCGTGTACATGGGCGCCGTCGACACCGAGCGACAGGCGCTCAACGTGGCCCGCATGCGGCTCCTCGGCGCGCAGGTCATCCCGGTGGAGACCGGCTCGCGCACGCTGAAGGACGCCATCAACGAGGCCCTGCGGGACTGGGTCGCGAACGTCGACTCGACGCACTACCTGCTCGGGACCGTCGCCGGCCCGCACCCGTTCCCGGAGATGGTGCGACAGTTCCACAAGGTCATCGGCGAAGAGGCGCGTCAGCAGGTCCTCGACCGCGTCGGGCGCCTGCCGGACGTCGTCGCTGCCTGCGTCGGCGGTGGGTCGAACGCCATGGGCATCTTCGAGGCCTTCCTCGACGACGAGTCCGTCCGGCTGTACGGCTTCGAGGCCGGGGGCGACGGGGTGGAGACGGGTCGGCACGCCGCGAGCATCACCCTCGGTCGCGAGGGCGTCCTGCAGGGTGCGAAGTCCTACCTGATGCAGGACGAGGACGGGCAGACGATCGAGAGCCACAGCATCTCGGCCGGGCTCGACTACCCGAGCGTCGGACCGGAGCACGCCTACCTGGCCTCGATCGGTCGGGCGACGTACGAGCCGATCACGGACACCGAGGCGATGGAGGCCTTCCGCCTGCTGAGCCGGACCGAGGGCATCATCCCCGCGATCGAGTCCTCCCACGCCCTGGCCGGGGCGATCAAGCTCGGCAAGGAGCTCGGACCCGACGGCGTCGTCCTCGTGAACCTGTCCGGCCGCGGCGACAAGGACGTGGCCTCCGCCAGTCGGTACTTCGGCATCCTCGACGAGACGGCGGTGCAGTCGTGAGCACGAACAAGACCGTCGCCGCGACCATCGACCGCGCGAACGACGAGCGGGCCGGTGCCGTCGTCGGGTACCTCCCGGCGGGCTACCCGGACCTGCAGACGAGCATCGACGCCGCCGTGGCCCTCGCCGAGAACGGCGTCGACGTCATCGAGCTCGGGCTGCCGTACTCCGACCCCGTGATGGACGGCCCGGTCATCCAGCGCGCCGCGGAGGAGAGCCTGGCGAACGGCTTCAAGGTCGCGCAGGTCTTCGACGCGGTGCACGCGATCACCGAGCGCGTCGACACCCCCGTCCTCGTGATGACGTACTGGAACCCCGTGCTGCGGTACGGCGTGGACCGCTTCGCGGACGACCTCGTCGCGGCCGGGGCGGCCGGACTCATCACGCCGGACCTGATCCCGGACGAGGGCCGGCAGTGGATCGACGCCTCGGAGCGCACCGGGCTCGACCGGGTGTTCCTCGCGGCCCCGTCCTCCACGGACGCCCGGATGAAGCAGGCCGTGGACCGGAGCCGCGGCTTCGTCTACGCCGTCTCGACGATGGGCGTCACCGGTGCCCGCTCCGGCGTCGACAGCGCGGCCCGCACCGTCGTCTCGCGGCTCCGCGACGCGGGTGTCGAGCGCACGTGCGTCGGCCTCGGGATCTCGACCGCCGACCAGGTCGCCGAGGTGCTCGAGTACGCGGACGGAGCGATCATCGGCTCCGCGTTCGTCCGGGCACTGGCGGACCTCGGCGTCTCCGGCGTCGCGGAGCGTGCCGCCGACCTGTCGTCGGGTTCCGCGCGGCGCTGAGCCGGGTCGACCCGCGCTACAGTGATCGGGGCCGACCGGCCCCCGGCACCACCAGGACCGGCGACCACCAGCCCCGTGAAAGGCGACAGCACCCACATGTCCCTCCTGAGCATCCCGAGCCCGAGCACGGCGTGGCAGTACTTCGACCTGACCGCCTGGCTGCAGAGCACGTTCGGCATCTCGATGCCGCTGGACTTCCGGATCCACGCGTACGCGATCTGCATCCTCGTCGGGATCGTCATCGCGGTGCTGCTCACGAACTCCCGGCTGAACGTGCGCGGTGCCGAGCGCTGGATCATCATCGACATCGCCATCTGGGCGGTGCCGGCGGGCATCATCGGGGGCCGCCTGTTCCACGTGCTCACGCACGTCGACGACTACTTCGGTCCCGGGATCGACCCGCTCTCGGTGTTCTACGTGTGGGAGGGCGGACTCGCGATCTTCGGCGCGCTGATCCTCGGGTCGCTCGGCGCCTGGATCGGCTGCCGGCAGACCGGCCTGCGGTTCTCGGCGTTCATCGACGCCGCCGCGCCCGGCGTCCTGCTCGCCCAGGCCGCCGGCCGTCTCGGCAACTACTTCAACCACGAGCTGTTCGGCATGCCGACGAGCCTGCCGTGGGGCCTGCAGATCGAGGCGACCAACCCGGCGTACCCGGCAGGCCTGCCCGAGGGCGTCCTGTTCCACCCGACCTTCCTGTACGAGATCATCTGGAACGTCGTCGGTGCCGTGGTCATCCTGCTCCTCGATCGGAAGTTCCGCCTGCAGTGGGGTCGTGTGATGGCCCTGTACCTCATCTGGTACGGCGTCGGCCGCTCCGTCCTCGAGTCGATCCGCGTGGACACGAGCGAGACCTTCGGCGGGGTCCGGACCAACGTCTGGATGTCCTTCGCCGCGATCCTGCTGGGCCTGCTGGTCTTCTGGGTGCAGTCCCGTCGTCACCTCGGCAAGGAGCCGAGCCCGTACCTGCCGGGTCGCGAGCCGCGCTCGAAGTCCGATGTAGACTCGGACGACACCTACTCGGAGCACGACACCACGACCGGTGTCGCCGATCCGGAGCCGGTCGCCAGCGCAGCCGACCGACACTGAGGTCCCGACCTCTCCCGAACCCAGCACCACACCGCGATCGCGGTCCGCCACAAGCGGGCCCCACTCCTCGCACGCCGCCCGGACACCTCCTGGCGGCGAGCACGGGCACCAGTCCCGCCCGCTCGGGCGGAACGCACCACCGGGCCACCGCTGTCCCTGTTCCACTTCCTCGTGAGGACGGTTCCCCATGGCGCTCCTGCCATCTCAGCCCTCTGCAGTCCCGAACGGCGCGACGGACTCGTCGTCCCGGACCGGGCTCCGCTCGCCGCACCGACGCTTCTCGGCGGTCCCCGACGCCGCCGGGATGTACGACCCGGCGAACGAGAAGGACGCCTGTGGTCTCGCGATGGTCGCGACGCTCCGCGGGACGCCCGGCCACGACATCGTCGACGCCGCGCTCGGCGCGCTCCGCAACCTCGAGCACCGCGGTGCCGTCGGGTCGGACGCCGGCACCGGTGACGGCGCGGGCATCCTCTGTCAGGTCCCGGACGCGTTCTTCCGCGAGGTCGCGCCGTTCGCCCTGCCGGACGCCGGCCAGTACGCGGTCGGCACCGCCTACCTGCCGCTCGACGCCGACGCCCGCGCCACCGTCAAGGCGACCGTCGAGGCACTCGCGGCGGACGAGGGGCTCCGCGTGCTCGGCTGGCGTGAGGTGCCGGTCCGGCCCGAGGTCCTCGGCACCCTGGCGCGTGCGGCGATGCCCGCCTTCGAGCAGGTCTTCGTCGTGTCCACGCACACGGACGAGCACGGCGCGCCGCGTTCCGGCATCGAGCTCGACCGCCAGGCGTTCCGCCTCCGGAAGCGTGCGGAGCAGGACAGCGAGCTCTACTTCATGTCGCTGTCGAGCCGCACCATGGTCTACAAGGGCATGGTCACGACGCTCCAGCTCGAGCCGTTCTACCCCGACCTCAGCGACGAGCGCTTCGCGTCGCGTCTGGCGATCGTGCACTCGCGCTACTCGACGAACACCTTCCCGTCGTGGCCGCTCGCGCAGCCGTTCCGCTCCCTCGCCCACAACGGTGAGATCAACACCGTGCGCGGCAACCGGAACTGGATGCGGGCCCGCCAGTCGCAGCTCGAGAGCGAGCTCCTCGGCGACATGGCACCGCTGCTGCCGATCGTGAGCCCGGGTGCGAGCGACTCCGCCTCGTTCGACGAGGTGCTCGAACTCCTCACCCTGACCGGTCGGTCCCTCCCGCACGCGATGTCCATGATGGTGCCGGAGGCCTGGGAGAACCAGGTCGACATGGACCCCGAGCTCCGCGCCTTCTACGAGTACCACTCGATGCTCATGGAGCCGTGGGACGGCCCCGCCGCGATCACGTTCACCGACGGCACGCTCGTCGGCGCCACGCTCGACCGCAACGGCCTGCGTCCCGGACGCTTCCTGGTGACCGACGACGGGCTCATCGTGATGGGCAGCGAGACGGGTGTCATCGACGTGCCCGCGTCGAAGGTGGTCCGCAAGGGCCGTCTGCGCCCGGGCCGGATGTTCCTCGTCGACACCGAGAACGGCCGGATCATCGAGGACGACGAGGTCAAGCGCGAGCTCGCCGCGTCCGGACCCTGGTCCGAGTGGCTCGAGTCCGGTCGCATCAACCTGGCCGACCTGCCCGAGCGCGAGCACATCGTGCACACCCCGGCCTCGGTCACCCGGCGGCAGCGCGCCTTCGGGTACACCGAGGAAGAGGTCCGGATCCTGCTCCGCCCGATGGCGCAGACCGGGGCCGAGCCGCTCGGCGCGATGGGCTCCGACACCCCGATCGCGGTCCTGTCGCAGCGTCCGCGACTGCTGTTCGACTACTTCACGCAGCAGTTCGCCCAGGTGACGAACCCGCCGCTCGACTCGATCCGCGAGCAGGTCATCACCTCGATGGGGCTCGGCCTCGGGCCGGAGCGCAACCTGCTCACCGCCGGGCCCGAGCACGCGAAGCAGATCGTGCTCGACTTCCCGGTGATCGACAACGACGAGCTCGCGAAGATCCAGCACTTCGAGACGGCGTCCGGGCGGCACCTCACCGTGACGGTCCGCGGGCTCTACCGCGTGGACGCCGGCGAGACGGCCATGGAGCAGCGGATCACCGCCGTGTGCGACGAGGTCGACGCGGCGATCGAGTCCGGCAAGCAGTTCATCGTCCTGTCGGACCGTGACGGCAACGCCGAGTACGCGCCGATCCCGAGCCTGCTGCTGCTCGCCGCCGTGCACCACCACCTCATCCGCACCGAGCAGCGCATGAAGGTCGGTCTGATCGTCGAGGCCGGCGACGTCCGCGAGGTGCACCACGTCGCGACGCTCATCGGCTACGGCGCGTCCGCGATCAACCCGTACCTGGCGATGGAGACGTGCGAGAACCTCGTGCGCTCGGGCATGATCACCGGGCTCACGCCGGAGCAGGCCGTCAAGAACGTGATCAAGGCGCTCGGCAAGGGCGTCCTGAAGATCATGTCGAAGATGGGCATCTCGACGGTGTCGAGCTACGCCGGCGCCCAGGCGTTCGAGGCGGTCGGTCTGAGCCAGGAGGTCGTCGACCGGTACTTCACCGGCACGTCGTCGATCCTCGGTGGAGTCGACGTCGACGTGATCGCGGCGGAGAACGCCGAGCGACACGCCCAGGCGTACCCGCAGGACGGCGCCGTGCTCTCGCACGAGCGCCTGCAGACCGGCGGCGAGTACCAGTGGCGCCGTGAGGGCCCGCCGCACCTCTTCAACCCGGACACCGTCTTCCGGCTGCAGCACGCCACGCGGGCCCGCCGGTACGACGTGTTCCGCGAGTACTCGAAGGCCGTCGACGACCAGTCCGAGCAGCTCATGACGCTGCGCGGCCTGTTCGGGTTCTCGCACGGCACGCGCAAGCCCGTACCGCTCGACGAGGTCGAGCCGATCGCGGAGATCGTCAAGCGGTTCAACACCGGCGCGATGTCGTACGGGTCGATCTCGCAGGAGGCACACGAGACGCTCGCGATCGCCATGAACCGCCTCGGCGGTCGCTCGAACACGGGCGAGGGCGGCGAGGACGTCGAGCGTCTGCTCGACCCCGAGCGGCGCAGCGCCATCAAGCAGGTCGCGTCCGGCCGGTTCGGCGTGACGAGCATGTACCTGACCCACGCCACCGACATCCAGCTCAAGATGGCGCAGGGCGCGAAGCCCGGCGAGGGCGGGCAGCTGCCCCCGCAGAAGGTCTACCCGTGGGTGGCCCGGACGCGGCACGCCACGGCGGGCGTCGGCCTCATCTCGCCGCCGCCGCACCACGACATCTACTCGATCGAGGACCTCAAGCAGCTGATCTTCGACGTCAAGCGCGCCAACCCCTCGGCCCGCGTGCACGTCAAGCTCGTCAGCCAGTCCGGCATCGGCGCGGTCGCAGCGGGCGTGACGAAGGCACTGGCCGACGTCGTGCTCGTCTCGGGTCACGACGGCGGCACCGGCGCGAGCCCGCTCAACTCGCTCAAGCACGCGGGCACCCCGTGGGAGATCGGTCTGGCCGAGACCCAGCAGACGCTCATGCTCAACGGCATGCGCGACCGTGTCACGGTGCAGGTCGACGGCCAGATGAAGACCGGGCGCGACGTGCTCGTGGCGGCCCTGCTCGGTGCCGAGGAGTACGGCTTCGCGACGGCGCCGCTCATCGTCGAGGGTTGCATCATGATGCGCGTCTGCCACCTCGACACCTGCCCGGTGGGCGTCGCCACCCAGAACCCGGAGCTCCGGGCGCGGTTCTCGGGCAAGCCCGAGTTCGTCGTGAACTTCTTCGAGTTCATCGCGCAAGAGGTGCGCGAACTGCTCGCCGAGCTCGGGTTCCGCAGCCTCGACGAGGCCATCGGACGCGCCGACGTGCTCGACGTGGACCGTGCGGTCGCGCACTGGAAGGCGTCCGGGCTCGACCTCGAACCGGTCCTCAAGGGGCCGGACTTCGGGGCGGACGAGCCGCGCACCCGGCGCCGCGCGCAGGACCACGAGCTCGAGCAGCACTTCGACAACCGGCTCATCGCCGAGGCGTCCGACGTGCTCGAGCACGGCGGCACGCTGACGCTCGACCTGCCGATCCGCAACACGGAACGCGCGGTCGGGACGATGCTCGGCCACGAGGTGACGCTCCGGCACGGGGAGAACGGCCTGCCGACCGGTTCGATCGACATCACCCTCCGCGGTTCCGCGGGTCAGTCGCTCGGCGCGTTCCTGCCGGCCGGCATCACCCTGCGGCTCGTGGGCGACAGCAACGACTACGTCGGCAAGGGGCTGTCCGGTGGCGAGATCGTCGTCCGCCCGGCGGCGGACGCGGGCTTCGACCCGTCGGAGAACGTCATCGCCGGCAACGTCATCGGCTACGGCGCGACCCAGGGCAGCATTTTCATCCGCGGCATCGTGGGGGAGCGCTTCCTGGTCCGCAACTCCGGTGCCACCGCGGTCGTCGAGGGCGTGGGCGACCACGCACTCGAGTACATGACCGGCGGGCTCGCGCTCATCCTGGGCGAGACCGGCCGGAACCTCGGCGCGGGCATGTCGGGAGGCACGGCCTACGTCCGCGGACTCCGTCGCGAGCTCGTCAACACCGATGCGCTCGCGTCCGGTGAGCTCCGCCTGGAACCGCTCGACAGCGCCGACGTCGCGATCGTCACCGACCTGCTCCGCCGGCACGCCGACGAGACCGGCTCGACGATCGCCGCCGGGCTGCTCGACTCGGGCGACCTGTCCGAGTTCGTCAAGGTGCTCCCGCGTGACTACGCGGCGGTGCTCCAGACGCGTCAGCAGGCCGTCGACGAGGGCCTCGACCCGGACGGCACCGTCGTCTGGAACCGCATCCTGGAGGTCACCGGTGGCTGACCACGCGCGCACCCGCCTCCACTCCCGCTCGACCCGCACCCTCACCCAGGAGGTGACCCGTGGCTGACCCCAAGGGGTTCCTGAAGGTCCAGGAACGTGAACTGCCGGCCCGCCGTCCCGTCCCGCTGCGGCTCATGGACTGGAAAGAGGTCTACGAGCAGCAGGAGTCCGGCGCGCTCAAGCGACAGGCCGGGCGCTGCATGGACTGCGGCGTGCCGTTCTGCCACCAGGGCTGCCCGCTCGGCAACCTCATCCCGGAGTGGAACGACCTCACGTGGCGCGGCGAGGGTCGCCAGGCCATCGAGCGTCTGCACGCGACGAACAACTTCCCGGAGTTCACGGGGCGACTGTGCCCGGCTCCGTGCGAGGCGTCCTGCGTGCTCGGCATCAACCAGCCGCCGGTGACGATCAAGCAGGTCGAGGTCTCGATCATCGACGAGGCGTACCAGAACGGCTGGGTCACGCCGCACCCGCCGGAGCGCCTCACCGGCAAGACCGTCGCGGTCGTCGGTTCCGGTCCCGCAGGGCTCGCCGCCGCGCAGCAGCTGACCCGCGCCGGGCACACGGTCGCCGTGTACGAGCGGGACGACCGCATCGGTGGTCTGCTCCGCTACGGCATCCCGGACTTCAAGATGGAGAAGCGGCAGATCGACGCCCGCCTCGCCCAGATGCAGGCCGAGGGCACCCGCTTCCGTGCCGGTGTCGAGATCGGTCGGGACATCACCTGGGACGACCTGAAGTCGCGGTACGACGCGGTCGTGGTCGCCACCGGGGCGACCGTGCCGCGCGACCTCCCGATCCCGGGTCGTGACCTCGCCGGCGTGCACTTCGCCATGGACTACCTCGTCCAGCAGAACAAGGCGAACGCGGGCACCGTGGTCGACAACCAGGTCACGGCCGAGGGCAAGCACGTCGTCGTCATCGGCGGCGGTGACACCGGCGCGGACTGCATCGGCACCGCCCACCGCCAGGGTGCGCTCAGCGTGACGAACCTGGCGATCGGCAAGCAGCCGCCGCTGGAGCGCCCGTCGGACCAGCCGTGGCCGATGTTCGCCACGGTGTTCGAGGTCACGAGCGCGCACGAGGAGGGCGGGGAGCGCATGTTCCTGGCCACCACGGTGGAGTTCCTGGCGAACGAGGCCGGCGAGGTCCGTGCGCTCCGCGTCGCCGAGACCGAGTACGTCGACGGCCGCCGTGTCCCGAAGGCCGGCACCGAGCGTGAGATCCCCGCGGACCTCGTGCTCATCGCGATGGGCTTCACCGGTCCGGAGACCGACACGATCGAGCCGCAGCTGGGGCTCCCGACCACCGTGTCGGGCGCGGTGTCCCGCCAGGCGGACTACACCACGAACGAGCCGGGCGTGTTCGTCGCCGGCGACGCCGGTCGTGGGCAGTCCCTGATCGTCTGGGCGATCGCCGAGGGGCGTGCCGCCGCGGCGAAGGTCGACGAGTACCTCGAGGGGTCGACGATCCTGCCGGCTCCGGTCAAGGCGACGGACCGGGCGATCTCGGTCTGATGGTCCCCACCTCGTAGACGGGAGGCCACCGGCACTCGATAGGGTGCTGGTGGCCTCTCGTCGTTCCGCGAAGCCACCTCCACCACACGAAGGAATCCATTGAGACGCGCAAAGATCGTTTCGACGCTCGGACCTGCCACCTCCGACTACGAGGTCGTCAAGCAGATCATCCAGGCCGGGGTCGACGTCGCCCGCCTGAACCTCAGCCACGGTGACTACAGCGTGCACGAGGCCAACTACGAGAACGTGCGTCGCGCCGCCGAGGAGCTGGGCAAGCCCGTCGCGATCCTCGTCGACCTGCAGGGCCCGAAGATCCGTCTGGCCAAGTTCGCCGACGGCCCGCACGAGCTCGCCGTCGGCGACGTCTTCACGATCACGACGGAGGACGTGCCGGGCACGAAGGACGTCTGCGGGACCACGTTCAAGGGGCTGCCGCAGGACGTCAAGCCGGGCGACCCGCTGCTCATCGACGACGGCCGTGTGCGCCTCCGCGTCCTCGACACCGACGGCGTGCGCGTCCGCACCGAGGTCGTCGTCGCCGGCACCGTCTCGAACAACAAGGGCATCAACCTGCCCGGTGTCGCGGTGAACGTGCCCGCGCTGAGCGAGAAGGACGAAGCCGACCTCCGCTGGGGCATCCGCATGGGCGCGGACCTCATCGCGCTCTCGTTCGTCCGCAACGCCGCCGACGTCGAGCGTGCGCACCAGATCATGGACGAGGAGGGCAAGCGCCTCCCGGTGATCGCCAAGGTCGAGAAGCCGCAGGCCGTCGACGCGCTCGAGGAGATCATCGACGCGTTCGACTCGATCATGGTCGCCCGTGGTGACCTCGGCGTCGAGCTCCCGTTGGAGGCCGTCCCGATCGTGCAGAAGCGCGCGGTCGAGCTGTCCCGCCGCATGGCCAAGCCGGTCATCGTCGCGACCCAGATGCTCGAGTCGATGATCTCGTCCCCGATCCCGACACGCGCCGAGACGTCCGACGTCGCGAACGCCGTCCTCGACGGTGCCGACGCCGTCATGCTCTCCGGTGAGACGAGCGTCGGTGAGTACCCGGTGGAGACCGTGCGCACGATGGCCCGCATCGTCGAGTCGACGGAGGACCACGGCCTCGAGCGCATCGCCCCGCTCGGCACGAAGCCCCGCACGCTCGGTGGCGCGATCACCCTCGCAGCGGTCGAGATCGCGGAGTTCACCGAGGCGTCGTACCTCTGCGTGTTCACCGAGTCCGGTGACTCGGCCCGCCGCATGTCCCGCCTGCGCCACGGGCTGCCGATCATCGCCTTCACCCCGAACGAGACGACGCGTCGTCGTCTGGCGATGACGTGGGGCGTGCGGTCCTACCTGGTGGACCGGAAGACCCACACCGACGAGCTCTTCTCCCAGGTGGACGACGTCCTCATCGGCAACGGCCTCGCCGTCCCCGGCGACCGGGTCATCGTCACGGCCGGCTCGCCTCCCGGACTCGAGGGCTCGACGAACGACCTGCGCGTGCACCGGGTGGGCGACGCGCACGCCGAGGCGGCACCCGCCTACGTCCGCGACTGAGCACGGTCGCGTCGGTCCGTGACCGACACGACCCGGAAGGCCGTCACCCACCAGGGTGGCGGCCTCCGCCGTCCCGGCCGGGAGGCACGACACCCGTCGGGCGCGGTCCGCACGCGGGTACCGTGGTCCCGTCCACACCGACCGGCACGAGTACGCGAGGAGCGTCGCATGGGTGATCCGAGCCTCCGGACCGACACCGCGTCCCGGTCCCGCGCCGACGTGCAGCGGTGGCGCCGGTACCTCGCCGACGAGCGTGCCGAGGCGGCCGTCTACCGGAACCTCGCCTCGCGACGCACCGGCGAGGAGCGCGAGATCCTCGTCGCCCTGGCCGAGGCCGAGGGGCGTCACGAGCAGCACTGGCGCGACCTGCTCGGGGACGACGTCGGACGACCGCTGCGGGGGAGCCTCCGCACCCGGGTGCTCGCCGCGCTGGCGGCGCGGTTCGGGTCGGTCTTCGTGCTCGCCCTCATGCAACGCGCGGAGGACCGCTCGCCGTACGCGGACGATGCTGACGCGACCGCGCAGATGGCGGCCGACGAGCGGATCCACGGCGAAGTCGTCCGCGGGCTGGCGAACCGCGGGCGGATGCGCCTGTCCGGCACCTTCCGCGCGGCGGTGTTCGGCGCCAACGACGGACTGGTGTCGAACCTCGCGCTCATCATCGGTGTGAGCGCCTCCGGGGCGGACCGGCACGTCGTCCTGCTCAGCGGCATCGCGGGCCTGCTGGCCGGTGCGCTGTCCATGGGGGCGGGGGAGTACGTGTCCGTCCGGTCACAGCGGGAGCTCCTCGACGCATCGACCCCGCATCCCGAAGCACAGCGCGCGGTCGCCGACCTCGACGTGGACGCGAACGAGCTCGCGCTGGTCTACCGAGCGCGCGGGATGTCCGAGGACGAGGCCGCAGCCCACGCCGACGAGGTCCTCGCCGCCCTGCTGGCCGGCCCCGCGACCGGCGGGGTGCCGGTGGTGCGGAGCCGCTCCGCGCTGCCCCGCCCGGTCCGCACCGAGGGGGCCGACGAGCACGAGGCGGTCGGCACGGGCACGAGCGCTGCGCTCTCCAGCTTCTGCTTCTTCGCCTCCGGTGCGGTCATCCCGGTCCTGCCGTACCTGGTCGGGCTCGACGGCTGGGCCGCGATCGGGGTGGCCTCGGCGCTCGTCGGCCTCGCGCTGCTCGGCACCGGTGCCGTGGTCGGTGTGCTCAGCGGAGCGTCGCCGCTCCGACGGGCGCTCCGACAGCTGGGGATCGGCTTCGGCGCCGCCGCCGTGACGTACGTCCTCGGTCTGCTCTTCGGGACCGGTTCGGCCTGACGCAGCCCCGCCGCCGGGCTGCGTCGATCCGGTTCAGCGCCGGGCGGAGGCGCGCGCGGGCAGGAGGAGCAGCGCCGCGCTGCCGACGCCGACGAGGGCGATGCCGGCCAGGACGGTGAAGACCTCGAGGGCGAGCGTCGGGGCGAGCAGCACCGCGACGCCGCAGAGCAGCGACAGCAGCCCGCTCACGACGGACGGCACCCGGGAGGAACCGGGGTGACCGACGAGTGCACCGACGAGCGCCGCGACGCCCTCGACGAGGAACCCGACCCCGGCCAGGACCGCGTAGACGACGAGCGGTACCGCGGGGTCGACGAGCGTGACGAGTCCGGCGACCCCGACGAGGGACCCGACGACGCCGGAGGTCCAGCGCCAGACGGTCGACGTGCCGTGTCCCCGCGCGGCCGCGAAGACCCGCATGGCCCCGGAGACGACGAGGTACACCCCGAAGAGCAGCGCGACGAGCACCAGTGTCGGCCGCGGCCACACGACGGCGACGATGCCGGCGACGATCGCGACGGCGCCGGTGACGATGACGAACGCCCGGAACGTGCGGACGGCGCGTGAATCCACCGTGGCTCCTCCTGACTGGACTGCCGGACCTCCGACCGTACCGTGCGGCGAGGGCGTCGGTCCGGGCGGGGCGTCGTCGCGGTGGCTGCTACGCTGGCTCCGCTCGCGAGTGTGGTGGAATGGTAGACACGGGGCACTCAAAATGCTCTGCCTCTGGCGTGCGGGTTCGAGTCCCGCCACTCGTACTCGGTCCGCTCGGCCGGTCCCGTCAGGTGCCCGATCGGACCCGCTGGGGATCGCGTCCGGATGCCGCCGTCCGATCGCGCGTCTAGTAGGCTCTTCGTCGTGAGTGACACAGAAGCAACCGCAGCCGCACCCCGTCGCGTCGTCGTCGCCGAGGACGAGTCGCTCATCCGTCTCGACATCGTCGAGATCCTCCGCGACAACGGGTTCGACGTGGTCGGTGAAGCCGGAGACGGCGAGACCGCGGTGCAGCTCGCCACCGACCTGCGTCCCGACCTCGTGATCATGGACGTCAAGATGCCGCAGCTCGACGGCATCTCCGCGGCCGAGAAGCTGTCGAAGAACCACATCGCCCCGGTCGTCCTGCTCACGGCGTTCAGCCAGAAGGAACTCGTCGAGCGTGCGACCGAGGCCGGCGCGCTGGCCTACGTGGTGAAGCCCTTCACGCCGAACGACCTGCTCCCCGCGATCGAGATCGCCCTCTCGCGGTACCAGCAGATCATCACGCTCGAGGCCGAGGTCGCGGACCTCGTCGAGCGCTTCGAGACCCGCAAGCTCGTCGACCGCGCCAAGGGCCTGCTCAACGAGAAGATGGGTCTCACCGAGCCCGAGGCCTTCCGCTGGATCCAGAAGGCGTCCATGGACCGCCGGCTCACGATGCACGACGTCGCCAAGGCGATCATCGAGCAGCTCAGCGCGAAGAAGTAGTCCCACCAGCCACCCCACGGAAGGCGCCGTCCGGAGCGGACGGCGCCTTCCGTGCGTCCGGCGTCATGCGGTCCTCGCTCCGGCGGCGCCAGCTGGCAGGCTGGGCACATGGACGACGTGGTGATCCGGGCCTCCCGGTCCGAAGACATGGCGACGGTGGCCGACCTGCGGTGGCGGTGGCGGGTGGACGAGGACGGCACGGCCCCGGCCGGGACGCCCGGGGCGTTCCGCGAGGCCATGGCGGCCTTCGCGCTCGCGCACCCGGAGACGCACCGGTGCGTGGTCGCCGAGCTCGACGGGGTCGTCGTCGGCATGGCCTGGCTCGCGATCGTCGCCCGACCACCGACCCCGGACCGCCCGGAGCGGTGCACGGCCGACGTGCAGACGGTGTACGTCGCACCCGAGGCCAGGGGCCGCGGTGTCGCGCAGCGGCTGGTCCGTGCGGCACTCGACCTCGCCGAGGAGGTCGGTGCGGAGCGGACGACCGTGCACTCGAGCGTCGCCGGCGAGACGCTGTACCGGCGGCTCGGGTTCGGGGACGCCCGACTGCTGCTCCAGGCGCCGCCCGAGGACTGACCGACCGCGGGGGTCAGCGAGCGTCGCGGATGATGTTCGTGATGCGTACCGTCGAGCAACGACGGCCCTCGTCGTCGGTGAGGACGATCTCGTGCGTCGTGAGGGTGCCGCCGAGGTGGATCGCGGTGCACGTGCCGGTCACACGGCCGCTCGTCGCGCTGCGGGAGTGCGAGGCGCTCAGCTCGATGCCCATGGCGTACCGACCCGGGCCGGCGTGGATGTTCGCCGCCATCGAGCCGAGGCTCTCGGCGAGGACGACGTACGCGCCACCGTGCAGGAGCCCGACCGGCTGGCGGTTGCCCTCGACGGGGATGCTCGCGACGGCACGCTCGGCGGAGAGCTCGGTGAAGACCATGCCCATCTTCTCCGCGAGTTCGCCCATGCCGCGGTCGGCGTACTCGGCGAGGCCCTCGGGGGAGCCGGTGGTGGTGGTCGCGTCGGTCATGCGTGCTCCTCGGGCGGTGGTCCTGCCCGCCGTCCTCGGAGCCGGCCCGGGGCCGGCCGTCGGGGGCCGTCGGTAGGCTGTCCGGGTGTCGGACTCCGCAAAGCCTACCCTCATGGTCATCGACGGCCACTCGCTCGCGTTCCGGGCGTTCTACGCCCTCCCGGTCGACAGTTTCGTGAACCGCGAGGGGCAGCACACGAACGCCATCCACGGCTTCATCTCGATGCTGCTCATGCTCCTCCAGCGCGAGAAGCCGACGCACCTGGCGGTCGCGTTCGACATCTCCCGGTTCTCGTTCCGCACCCGGGAGTACGAGGACTACAAGGGCACGCGCTCCGAGACCCCCGCGGAGTTCAAGGGCCAGATCCCGCTCCTGCAGCAGGCGCTCGAGGCGATGGGCATCACCACCGTCACGAAGGAGGACTTCGAGGCCGACGACATCCTCGCGACCCTCTCGAAGCAGGGCGCCGACCAGGGGTACCAGGTGTACGTCGTGTCCGGCGACCGCGACTCGATCCAGCTCGTGAACGACGACGTCACGCTGCTGTACCCGTCCGTGCGCGGGGTCTCCGAGCTCACCCGCTACGACCGCGACAAGGTGTACGAGCGCTACGGCATCGAGCCGCACCAGTACCCGGACATCGCCGCCCTCGTCGGTGAGACGAGCGACAACCTGATCGGCATCGACAAGGTCGGCGAGAAGACCGCCGTCAAGTGGATCACGCAGTACGGGTCGCTCGACGGCGTGCTCGAGCACGCCGACGAGATCAAGGGCGTCGTCGGCAACAACCTGCGCGAGCAGAAGGACCGGGCGATCCGGAACCGGAAGCTGAACCGGCTCGTCACCGACGTCGAGTTGCCGGTCGGTCCCGCCGACGTCGCCCTCCGACCGCTCGACGAAGCCGCGGTCCGCGAGCTGTTCGCGACCCTGCAGTTCCGCACGCTGCTCGACCGCGTCTTCAAGGTGGTGGGCGGCGGGGACGCGGCCGACGCCGTCACCACCGACGGCACCGTCGAGGACGCCGGTCCCACGCCGCCGCCGGTGAAGACCCTCATCGACGAGGAACTCGGTCACTGGCTCGAGCGGAAGGACGCCGCGGACGCCGAGAACGGCTACGGCGTCGCGGTCGAGGTCATCGACGGTCGTCTGAGCGCGATCGGCATCGCCACCCACGACGACGCCGTCCTCGTGCCGGGCGGCAGCGGGGCGCTCGACTACGAGCAGTTGGCCGCGTGGTTCGCCTCGGACGCCCCGAAGCACTTCCACGACGCGAAGGCCGCGATCAAGGCGCTCGGGACCGCGGGGTTCACGGTCGCGGGCGTCGCAGGGGATGCCCGCATCACCGGTTGGCTCGCGAACCCCGGCAAGCAGGGGCAGCCCCTCGCGGACCTCGTGTACCAGGAACTGGGCGAGGAGCTGCCGACCGCCGACCCGAACCAGCTCGTCCCCGAGACGGAGCCGGTCAACGTCGGCGTGCACGCCTGGTACGTGCTCCGCGTCACCACGGCCCTGCGTGCCCGCATCGACCCGAGCTCGCTGACGGTGCTCGACGACATCGAGCTCCCGCTGACGGCGGTGCTCGCGCGGATGGAGACCACCGGCGTCGGGATCGACCGACCGGTGCTCACCGGGCTCTCCCACGAGCTGGGGGAGCGCGCCGCCGACCTCGCGCAGCAGGCCTTCGCGGAGATCGGGCACGAGGTCAACCTCGGGTCGCCGAAGCAGCTGCAGGAGGTCCTGTTCACCGAGCTCGCGATGCCGAAGACCCGGAAGACGAAGACCGGGTTCTCCACGGACGCCGCGAGCCTGGCCGACCTGCAGGAGCAGCACCCGCACCCGTTCCTCGGACTGCTGCTGCAGCACCGCGACGCCACGAAGCTCCGGCAGATCGTCGACACCCTCGACGCCGCGGTCGTCGACGGTCGCATCCACACCCGGTACGAGCAGACCGGCACGAGCACCGGACGTGTCTCCTCCACGGACCCGAACCTGCAGAACATCCCGGTGAAGACCGCCGTCGGGCGCCGCATCCGGTCCGCGTTCGCCGTCGCCGAGCCGTACACGACACTGCTCACGGCCGACTACTCGCAGATCGAGATGCGGATCATGGCGCACCTGTCCGGGGACGCCGGCCTGATCCAGGCGTTCAACGAGGGCGAGGACCTGCACCGGTTCGTCGGCGCCCGCGTCTTCGGCGTCGAACCGTCCGACGTCAGCCCCGAGATGCGCACCAAGGTCAAGGCGATGTCCTACGGCCTGGCGTACGGCCTCAGCGCGTTCGGGCTCTCGAAGCAGCTCCGCATCGAGCAGAGCGAGGCCCGCACGCTCATGACGGAGTACTTCGCCCGCTTCGGCGCCGTGCGGGACTACCTCCGGAACGTGGTGGAGCAGGCCCGCGAGGACGGGTACACCGAGACGATCTTCGGCCGTCGTCGACCGTTCCCGGACCTGAAGAGCCCGAACCGGGTGCTCCGCGAGAACGCCGAGCGTGCCGCCCTGAACGCGCCCATCCAGGGATCCGCGGCGGACATCATGAAGATCGCGATGCTCGGGGTCGACGCGGACCTGCGCGACGGCGACCTCGGCTCCCGGCTGCTGCTGCAGGTGCACGACGAACTCATCCTCGAGGTCGCGCCCGGCGAGCAGGAGCGCGTCGAGGAGATCCTCCGGACCCGCATGGGCGGTGCCGCCGAGCTGAGCGTGCCGCTCGACGTGTCGGTCGGCGTCGGCCGGAACTGGGAGTCCGCGGCGCACTGACCGCGGCGCACCGCCCGTCGGACCGCCCGCCGCTCGCCTCCGGTGACCGGGGGAGCGGGGCTGGGTAGGGTCGACGACATGAGCGATGACCGTCCCGTCCGCCAGCCGTCCGCCGTCGACCAGGTCGCCGAGCAGTGGGTCACCACGCTCGTCGAGCTCGACCCGACGGTCGCCACGTACATCGGTGTGCCCGGGCGCACCGACTCCTACGGCGACACGTCCCCGGCGGGTGCCGCAGCCCTGGCCGACGCCGCTCGCGCCGCCCGCCGTGCACTGGACGCCGCCGACGCCCGCGACGACGTCGACCGGGTCACGAAGGCCGACCTCGGATCCGAGCTCGACCTGACCGTCGAGTCGTACGAGCGGAGGCTGCACCTCCGGGACCTCAACGTCATCCAGAGCCCCGCGCAGTCCCTCCGGGACGTGTTCGACCTCATGCCGACCGCCACGACGGACGACTGGCAGGACGTCGCCGGACGTCTGCAGGCCCTCCCGGACGCCCTCGAGGGGTACCGGGAGACGCTGCTCGAGGGCACCCGCGAGGGCGTCACCGCCGCGAAGCGCCAGGTCGAGCTCATCGCCGAACAGGCCGGCCGGAACGGCGCACCGGACGGGTTCTTCCGGCAGCTCGTCGACGGCGCCGCGCTCGAGGGCGGGGCGCCGGTCCCGGAGCAGCTGCGCGCCGAACTGACGCGCGGGGCCGAGGTCGCCGCGGCCGCCTACCGGTCCTTCGGCGCCTTCCTGCAGCACGACGTCCTGCCGCTCTCGACCCCGGTCGACGCGGTCGGTCGCGACGACTACGCCCTGCACTCCCGCCGGTTCCTCGGCGCCGTCGTCGACCTCGACGAGACGTACGAGTGGGGCATCGAGGAACTCGCCCGGATGCGCGACGAGCAGGAGCGGATCGCGGACCGCATCGAGTCCGGCGCGAGCGTCGCCCGCGCGATCGAGGTCCTCGACGCCGATCCGTCGCGGGTCCTGCACGGCACGGACGCCCTCCGCGCCTGGATGCAGGAGACCAGCGACGAGTCGATCCGGGCGATGGACGGCCGGTACTTCGACATCGCCGACCCGATCAAGCGCCTGGAGTGCCGGATCGCGCCCACCCAGGAGGGCGGGATCTACTACACCGGCCCGTCGGACGACTTCTCGCGCGCCGGGCGGATGTGGTGGTCCGTCCCGCAGGGCGTCACGGAGTTCGGCACCTGGCGGGAGAAGACGACGGTCTACCACGAGGGCGTCCCGGGGCACCACCTGCAGATCAGCCAGGCCGTGTACAACCGCGGCGAGCTCAACACCTGGCGGCGCCAACTCGCCGGTCCGTCCGGACACGTCGAGGGCTGGGCGCTGTACGCCGAGCGGTTGATGGAGCAGCTCGGGTTCCTCGACGACGACGGCGACCGTCTCGGCATGCTCGACGGTCAGCGGATGCGCGCGGCCCGCGTGGTCCTCGACATCGGGGTGCACCTGCAGAAGACCAACCCCGACGGTGGCGGCTGGACGTGGGAGTACGCGCTCGACTTCATGGGGCGGAACGTCAACATGGACCCCGCGTTCGTGCAGTTCGAAGTCGCGCGCTACTTCGGGTGGCCGGGTCAGGCCCCGTCGTACAAGGTCGGGCAGCGGGTCTGGGAGTCGATCCGGGACGACGTGGCCGCCCGCGAGGGGTCGTCCTTCGACCTCAAGGCGTTCCACCACCGCGCCCTGGCACTCGGCGGCGTCGGGCTCGACACGCTGCGGAGTGCGCTCGTCGGCTGACCGTGACACGCCCGGTTGTGGGCGCCGGTCCCGCTGGATATACTTGTGCGGCGCAATCCGCGCCAACAACACACACCGCCACGGTGGCTCGCACCGGGTCCGACAGGTCGCACGACCTGCAGGACCGGATCGCGGACCGGGGGTCGCTCCCTCGCCGCCTGGCCCGACTCATGTCCGTTCGGAGCAATCTCTACATGACAACCACCACGACCAAGGCTCCCAAGCAGGTCGCCATCAACGACATCGGCTCGGCTGATGACTTCCTGGCCGAGGTCGAGAAGACCCTGAAGTTCTTCAACGACGGAGACCTCATCTCCGGCACCGTCGTGAAGATCGACCGCGACGAGGTCCTCCTCGACGTCGGGTACAAGACCGAGGGTGTCATCCCCTCGCGCGAGCTCTCGATCAAGCACGACGTCGACCCCAACGAGGTCGTCAACGTCGGTGACGAGGTCGAGGCCCTGGTCCTCCAGAAGGAGGACAAGGAAGGCCGCCTGATCCTGTCGAAGAAGCGTGCACAGTACGAGCGTGCATGGGGCGACGTCGAGAAGATCAAGGAGTCCGACGGTGTCGTGACCGGTACGGTCATCGAGGTCGTCAAGGGCGGTCTCATCGTCGACATCGGCCTCCGCGGCTTCCTCCCGGCCTCGCTCATCGAGCTGCGCCGTGTCCGCGACCTGACGCCGTACCTCGGTCAGGAGCTCGAGGCGAAGATCCTCGAGCTCGACAAGAACCGCAACAACGTGGTCCTCTCGCGCCGCGCCCTGCTCGAGCAGACGCAGTCCGAGTCGCGCACCACGTTCCTCAACAACCTCCACAAGGGCCAGGTCCGCAAGGGCGTCGTCTCGTCGATCGTCAACTTCGGTGCGTTCGTCGACCTCGGCGGCGTCGACGGTCTCGTCCACGTCTCCGAGCTCAGCTGGAAGCACATCGAGCACGCCAGCGAGGTCGTCGAGGTCGGTCAGGAAGTCACCGTCGAGATCCTCGAGGTGGACCTGGACCGCGAGCGCGTGTCGCTCTCGCTCAAGGCCACGCAGGAAGACCCGTGGCAGGTCTTCGCCCGCACCCACGCGATCGGTCAGATCGCGCCGGGCAAGGTCACGAAGCTCGTGCCGTTCGGTGCGTTCGTCCGCGTCGCGGACGGCATCGAGGGTCTCGTGCACATCTCGGAGCTCTCGAACAAGCACGTCGAGCTCGCCGAGCAGGTCGTGTCCGTGGGCGACGAGGTGTTCGTCAAGATC
The DNA here is from genome assembly GCF_003224415.1 of Curtobacterium sp. MCBD17_023. Classification (NCBI taxonomy): domain Bacteria; kingdom Bacillati; phylum Actinomycetota; class Actinomycetes; order Micrococcales; family Microbacteriaceae; genus Curtobacterium; species Curtobacterium sp. MCBD17_023. Next base: position 32,563 of record NZ_QKLJ01000017.1, on the reverse strand, counting down.
ATCGACATCGACCTCGACCGTCGCCGCATCTCGCTCAGCCTCAAGCAGGCCAACGAGGGCGTCGACCCGGAGAGCACCGAGTTCGACCCGGCGCTCTACGGCATGCCGACCGAGTACGACGACAAGGGTGACTACAAGTACCCCGAGGGCTTCGACCCGGAGACGAACGAGTGGCTCGAGGGCTACGACACCCAGCGCGAGGAGTGGGAGCGTCAGTACGCTGCCGCCCAGGCCCGCTGGGAGGCCCACAAGGCCCAGGTCGCCAAGTCGCTCACCGAAGAGGCGCAGGGTGGCTTCGACCTCCCGGCCGCTGCCTCGTCGTCGTTCACGAGCGAGACGACCGGCGCCGGCACCCTCGCCGACGACGCGTCCCTCGCGGCACTCCGTGAGAAGCTCAGCTCGACCAACTGAGCACCGCTCGATCGACTGATCGAGTCGCACTGACCGGAGCCCGGTCCTGATCGTCCCGCACGGGGCGGTCGGGCCGGGCTTCCGGCGTTCGTGGAGCCGTCCGTGCCACGCTGTCGTCGTGCGCATCATCGGACTCACGGGCGGCATCGCCGCGGGCAAGTCGACGGTCTCCGGGCGGTTCGCGGAGCACGGCGCGGTGGTGGTGGACGCCGACCAGCTCGCGCGGGACGCCGTCGCTCCGGGCAGTGCTGGCCTCGCCGCGGTGCGGGAGCGGTTCGGTCCCGCGGTCGTGACGGAGGAGGGCGAGCTCGACCGTCCGGCGCTCGGCGCGATCGTGTTCGCGGACGCCGCCGCCCGGAAGGACCTGGAGGGCATCACCCACCCGGAGGTGTGGCGTCTCGCGCAGGAGCGGTTCGACGCCGCCGGGGCCGCGGACCCCGACGCCGTCGTCGTCTACGACGTGCCGCTCCTGGCCGAGGCGGCCGGCGCACGCCCCCTGCGCTTCGACGCCGTCGTGGTCGTCGACGCCCCGGCCGCGGTCCGGGTCGAGCGGCTCGTCGAGCACCGTGGCATGGCGCGTGCGGACGCCGAGCGGCGGGTCGCCGCCCAGGCGTCGGACGCGGACCGTCTCGCCCTCGCCGACCACGTCGTCGACGCGACCCGCTCGGTCGAGGACACGATCCGCTCGGCGGACGAGGTCTGGGCCCGACTCGTCCGATGAGGGCTCATCACCGCCTGCTGGTCGTCGCGGTCCTCGTCCTGGTCGCGATCGGTCTGGCCTCGTTCGTCGGCGCGAACGTGCTCGGCGGGCAGCGGGTCGCCGAGGGCGGGCGGCCGGGGTTGCCGCACCGCACGCTCGGCCCCGAGGAGACGCCGCAGGACGTCTTCCACCGCTTCCGTCTGGGCTCCATCGACGGCGAGCGGTTGTCGCCGAACCGGAACGGCTTCGCCGCCCGGACCACACCGGACGGTCCGCTGCTGCTGTTCCTGCCGGCCACGCGGTCGAAGCCGGCCGAGTACCAGCGCTTCCTGACGACGGCGCTGGGCGACGGGTACCACGTGCTCGGCCTCGACTACTGGAACCTCGGCAAGACACTGTCCGCGACGTGCGAGGCCGATGCGCGCTGCTACGGACAGGTCCAGCGGAACCGGTTCGACGGCACCCGGAGTTCGGAGTACAGCCGCGTCACCCCGGCGGGCTCGATCGTGTCGCGGTTCCGGGACGCGGTGGCGCACCTGGACGAGGTGGACCCCGACGGCGGCTGGGGGCGGTTCGTGCAGGCCGACGAGGACATCACCTGGGGGGACATCGTCGTCGCCGGCCACTCACAGGGCGGAGGCGAGGCCGCGTACATCGCCCACATCCGGCCCGTCCTCGGTGCCCTGATGTTCGCCGCGCCGGTGGAGTCCGTCGGTCCGGTCCACGCGGCCTGGATGGACCGCCCCGGCCGGACCCCGGCGACCCGCATGTACGCGCTCGACGACGTCCGCGACTCCTACCGACCGCGGATCGCCGGTTCGTGGACGGCGCTCGGGCTCGCGGGACGGGGCGGCGCCGGTGGCACGGGCGAGCCCTGGCGGACCCGGACCGCTCCGCCACGTCCCGGGGCCGACCCGCACGCGATCCTGACCAGGCTGCCCGGCGGTGATGCCCGCCACGCGCACTCCCGGGTGGTCAAGGACACGACCCCGCTCGACGAGCACGGCGACCCGCACATGCTCGCGTTGTGGCAGTGGTTGCTGCACCGGTTCCCCACGCCCGACGTTCCCTCCGCGCGGTCATAGGCGACGGAAATACGATGGGACGGTGCAGCACGACGGCGGTCCCTCCTCTCCCACCTCCCCGGGCGTCCCCGACAGCGGGGACGACCCGGCGACCGCGAGCGGTGGGCCGCCGACGCTGCCCGGGCTCGCCGACCTCGTCCGCCGCCGAGCCGAGCAGGACGGCGACCGCTCGTACCTCGAGGACGCCCGCTCGGACCGCGTCCTCACGTACCGTGCGCTGCACGACGCCGTGACCGCCTGGTCGCGCACCTTCGACGCGATCGGGATGCCGGCCTCCGGCGGTGTCCTCGTCGACGTCGGCGACCCGCTCGCCTTCGCCGTCGTCCACCTCGCCGCGGTCGCCTCCGGGCGCCGGTCGGTCCCGGTCGACACCGGCCAGCCGGCCACCGAACCCGCTCGGCTCGCAGCCCTCCTGGGGGGTGCGGTCATGGTCGTCTCCGACCGTCCGGAGGACGCGACCGTCCCCGGAGCGCCGGCCGCCGGTGTGGACGCGGCCACGTACCTCCCGACCGGGGTGCGTGACGGCGACGTGGCGGAGGGGGTGCCGGACGCTCCCGGACAGGGCTCGGTCGTCCTGTTCACCTCCGGGTCGACCGGGACGCCGAAGGGCGTCGAGCTGCCGGAGTCACAGCTGCTCGCCGTCGCCCGCGCCGTGGCGGAGCACAACCGGCTGACCGAGCACGACCGCGGGTTCAACTCGCTGCCGCTGTTCCACGTCAACGCCGAGGTCGTGGGCCTCCTCGCCACCCTCGTCGCCGGCGCGACGCTCGTGCTCGACCGCCGGTTCCGACGGACCGGCTTCTGGGAACTGCTCGAGGAGCGCCGGATCACCTGGCTCAACGCGGTGCCCGCGGTCCTCGCGGTCCTCGCCAAGACCGGTCCGTTGGCGTTCCCTGGGACGCTCCGCTTCGTCCGGAGCGCGTCGGCCCCGCTGCCCGACACGGTGCGCGCCGCCCTCGGGGACGTCCCGCTCGTCGTGAGTTGGGGCATGACCGAGGGAGCCAGCCAGATCACCGCGACGCCGCTCGGCGCACCGGCGCGGCCCGGTTCCGTCGGACTGCCCGTCGGTTCCGAGGTGCAGGTCCGCGGCGAGGACGGCGCGGTGCTGCCGGCCGGCGAGATCGGTGCGCTCTGGGTACGGGGACCGGGCATCGTCCGGTCGTACCTGGGTGGACGCGCGGCCGACCGGTTCGACGCCGACGGGTGGCTGTCGACCGGGGACCTCGGGTCGATCGCACCGGACGGCTGGGTGTCCCTCGCGGGCCGCTCCGACGACGTCATCAACCGCGGCGGCGAGAAGGTCTACCCGTCCGAGGTGGAGGACGTCCTGCTGCGTGACCCTCGCGTGCTCGAGGCCGTCGTGGTCGGGCGGCCGGACGACGTGCTCGGTGCCGTCCCCGTGGCCTACGTCATCGCGCAGGAGGACGTCGACACCGCGGGCCTGCTCGAGGACCTCGCGGCGCTGGCGGAGTCCGCCCTGACCCGGTTCCGTCGGCCGGCCGAGATCTCCCTGGTGCCCGACCTCCCGCGCGCCCCCACCGGCAAGGTCCAGCGGGCCCGCGTCCGAGCCATGGCCGAGTCACGGTGAGCGCGCGTCCCACACCGACCGGGCACGACGCCGCGAGCGCAACGACCGGCACGAGTGCGACCGCCACCGATGCGGCCGGCACCACTGCGGCCGGCGCCACTGCGGCCGACACCACGGGCACGACGACGGGTGTGCAGACGCCGACGCGGACGGCGTCCGGGCGCCCGCGCCACCTGTACGAGGTCGACGTGCTGCGCATCCTCACCTTCGCCTGCGTCATCGGCGTCCACACAACGAGCCACACGGTCGCCTCCGACGACGTCGGGCTCTACGCCGTGCTCGGCCTGCTGCACTTCACCCGGCTGGTCTTCTTCTCGCTGACCGCGTTCGTCCTGGTGTACAGCTGGTCCCTCCGCCCACGGCCGCTCGCGCAGTTCTGGCCCCGCCGCTTCCTGCTCGTCGGCGTGCCGTACCTGGCCTGGTCGTTCGTGTACGTCGTGGCGGCCTGGCTCATCGACGGGACGACCCGTGGGGACGTCCCGGCACTCGTGACGACCGCAGCCGAGGGGATCGTCACCGGGACGGCCTGGTACCACCTGTACTTCCTGCTCGTGACGATGCAGGTGTACCTGCTCCTGCCGGTGATCGTCTGGCTGGTCAGGGTCACCCGACGGCACCACGTCACGCTCCTGGTGGTCTCGTTCGTCGTCCAGCTGGCCGTCTTCGCCGCCTACAAGTACGAGCCGCACTCGATCGACTGGTTGCACGGCTACCAGAAGCAGTTCTTCTTCTCGTACGTGTTCTTCATCGTGGCGGGTGCCGTCGCCGCGGACCACGCCGATGCGTTCCTGCGCTTCATCCGCGAGCACCGACCAGCCGTCCTGTGGGCGTTCGCCGGGGCCGGTGCCGTCACGCTCGGGGTCTGGTGGGTGCAGGTCGGCCTCGGGCAGTCCCTCTACGCCGCCGGCACTCCGCTGCAGCCCGTCCAGGTGCTGTGGAGCACCGCGGTCTTCGTCGGGTTCCTGACGATCGGCGCCGCGTGGGCGGACCGCCGCCGCGCCGACGGCCCACTGGCCCGGGTCGTCGACTACGCCTCGGACCGGTCGTTCGGGATCTTCCTCAGCCACCCGTTCGTGATCTGGATCCTGCTGTACGGGGACAGCTGGCTCGAAGCCGTGGTGCCGAAGCCGTGGCTGACGCTCGTGACCGTCGTGCTCGTCCTCGTGCTGTCGGTCGCGGTGACCGAGGTGTTCCGGTGGACGCCGCTCAGCGTGCCGCTCACCGGTCGCCCGTCGCGCGCACGACGGCGCGTCGCGCGCACCGCCGCCTGAGCAGCCCTACCGGTCAGGGGTGCTGTGGGCCTCCCGGCCGTGCGGTCAGTGGGTCCCGCCGCGCTCCGCTGCCGGGACACCGGTCTCGAGCACCCCGTCCGTCATGGTGAGCCGCTGGGGCTTCATCACCCACGCCACGACGGCGGCGGCCGCGAGGAGGGCACAGGAGATCCCGAACGGGATCTGCCAGCCGGAGGCCTCGATGAGCGTGCCGAAGACGATGGGAGAGACGACGCCCGCCACGCCGAAGCCGGTGTTCATGAAGCCGGAAGCCGTGCCCGACCACTGCGGCGCGACGTCCATCGGGATCGCCCACAGGTTCGCGTTGCAGAGCTCGAGGAAGAAGAACGACAGCGCGAGCGACACCGTGGCCACGGTGAGGCTCTGTCCGGCGACGAGCAGGGGCAGCAGGCACACGAGTGACCCGCCGAGCCCGACGACCAGGACCACCCGGCGCGCGTGACGGCTGTCCCCGCCGCGGTGGATGATCCGGTCGCTCAGCATGCCGCCGACGGTGTCGCCGACGACGCCGGCGAGCAGCACCGCGGTGGTGAACCACGCGAAGGCGGTGATCTCGAGGTCGTACTCGTCGCTGAGGAAGGTCGGGATCCAGGTCAGGAACACCCAGAGCGTCCAGCCGTAGCCGAAGTCGACGAACGAGACCGGCAGGATCTGCTTCGCGAGGGCCCGCCACGGCACCGGCGGCCGGGTCGCCCGGGTCTCCACGGGCGGGAGCTCCGCCAACTCGGTCGCGGTGATCCCCCGGGCGTCCTCGGGGCGGTCCCGGAAGGCGACGAACCAGACGATGCCCCAGGCGACGGACAGGAGGGCCGTGGCGAAGAAGGCGAGTCGCCATCCGCTGATGGCGATGAAGTACGCCACGAGGAGGGGCGCGAGGGCGTTGCCGAGGCGGGCGGCCGAGTGCACGACGCCCTGCGCGAAGCCGTTCCGGTCGCGCGGGATCCACCGGCTCATCGCCTGGGTCGCGGACGGGAAGGCGGCCGCTTCGCTGAGGCCGAGGAGGAGCCGTGCGGCGAGCAGCGTCCAGAACCCGACCGCGAGACCGGTCCACAGCGTCGCGACGCCCCACACCACGGTGATGACGAAGAGCGCGCGGCGCGGACCCGCCTTCTCGCTGATCGTCCCGCCGAACACCTGGAGCAGCGCGTAGGGGAGTGAGAAGGCCGCCACGACGTACCCGGCGGCGGACTCGGTGAGCCCGAACTCCTCGGTGATGTGCGGCAGGGCCGTGGAGATGTTCGTCCGGTCGATGTACGAGATCGCGTACATGAAGCAGAGCAGGACGAGCACCCGGCCGCGGATGCGTCCGCGGAACGGGGTGCCCTTCGTCGGGATCGGTGCTGGCGCCGCAGCGGGGGCCGTGGTCATGGGGCCTCTTCGGTCGGGTTGCTGAACGGACCGGAGGCTACGACCGTCGCCGATCAGGACCCTCGGAGTCCGCTATCAGGTGACAGTACGCCGTGGGCGAGCAGAACCGTCCGATGTCGGCAGCCGCGCCTACTGTGGACAGCATGGGAGTCGCCGTCAAGCCCACGCGTGCCATCCGTCCGTTCGAGGTCGTCAGTGAGTACTCGCCGAGCGGTGACCAGCCCGCGGCGATCGCCGAGCTCGCGGGCCGCATCAACGCCGGTGAGACGGACGTGGTGCTGCTCGGCGCCACGGGTACCGGCAAGTCGGCGACGACGGCGTGGCTGATCGAGCAGGTGCAGCGGCCGACACTCGTGCTCGCGCACAACAAGACGCTGGCCGCGCAGCTCGCGAACGAGTTCCGTGGGCTCATGCCGAACAACGCCGTCGAGTACTTCGTGTCGTACTACGACTACTACCAGCCCGAGGCGTACGTCCCGCAGACCGACACCTTCATCGAGAAGGACTCCTCCGTCAACGCCGAGGTCGAGCGGCTCCGGCACTCGACGACGAACTCGCTCCTCAGCCGACGGGACTCCGTCGTGGTGTCCACCGTCTCGTGCATCTACGGCCTCGGCACGCCGGAGCAGTACATGAACGCCTCGGTGGCGCTGCACATCGGCCAGACCATCTCGCGCGACCAGCTCGTGCGGAAGTTCGTCAGCATGCAGTACCAGCGCAACGACGTCGACTTCGCCCGTGGCACCTTCCGGGTCCGCGGCGACACGCTCGAGATCATCCCGATGTACGAAGAGCACGCGATCCGCATCGAGATGTTCGGGGACGAGATCGAGGCACTGTCCTCGCTCCACCCGCTGACGGGCAACGTCATCGACGACCTGCCGGCCGTGTCGATCTTCCCGGCGTCGCACTACGTCGCGGACACCGACGTCATGCACCGGGCGATCAGCTCCATCAAGGAGGAACTCGCCGAACGACTCGCCGAGCTCGAGGGCCAGGGGAAGCTGCTCGAGGCCCAGCGGCTCCGGATGCGCACGACGTTCGACATCGAGATGATGGAGCAGATCGGCTTCTGCTCGGGCATCGAGAACTACTCCCGGCACATGGAGGGCCGCGGCCCCGGGGAAGCGCCGCACTGTCTCATCGACTACTTCCCGGACGACTTCCTCCTCGTCATCGACGAGTCGCACGTCACCGTGCCGCAGATCGGCGCGATGTACGAGGGCGACGCCTCCCGCAAGCGCACCCTCGTGGAGCACGGGTTCCGGCTGCCGAGCGCGATGGACAACCGCCCGCTGAAGTGGGAGGAGTTCCTCGACCGTGTCGGGCAGAAGGTCTTCCTGTCCGCCACCCCGGGCAAGTACGAGCTCGGCATCACGGACAGCGTCGTCGAGCAGATCATCCGTCCGACCGGCCTGGTCGACCCCGAGATCGTCATCAAGCCGAGCGACGGCCAGATCGACGACCTGCTCGAGGAGATCAAGCAGCGGACCGAGAAGGACGAACGCGTCCTCGTCACCACCCTCACCAAGCGGATGGCGGAGGAACTGACGGACTTCCTCGGGAACGCCGGCGTGCGTGTGCGGTACCTGCACTCGGACGTGGACACCCTGAAGCGCGTGGAGCTCCTGACCGAGCTGCGCCAGGGCGTGTACGACGTCCTCATCGGCATCAACCTGCTCCGCGAGGGTCTCGACCTGCCCGAGGTCTCCCTCGTCGCGATCCTCGACGCCGACAAGGAGGGGTTCCTGCGGTCGTCGACGTCGCTCATCCAGACGATCGGTCGCGCGGCCCGCAACGTCTCGGGTCAGGTGCTCATGTACGCCGACAAGATGACCGACTCGATGAAGCAGGCCATCGAGGAGACCGACCGGCGGCGTGAGAAGCAGGTCGCCTACAACCTCGAGCACGGCATCGACCCGCAGCCGCTCCGCAAGAAGATCGCGGACATCACCGAGGTCCTGAACCGCGAGAACGACGACACCCGCGAGCTCCTCGAGCGTCGCGGTGGCGGCGTGCGGGACGGTCGACGTGCCCCCACGCCGTCCCTCCGTCGCGAGGGCATCGCGGGCGAGGGCGCGACCCAGCTCGAGGCGACGATCGCCGACCTGAACGACCAGATGCTGCAGGCCGCGGCCGAACTGAAGTTCGAGCTCGCGGCCCGGCTCCGCGACGAGGTGCAGGACCTCAAGAAGGCGCTGCGGCAGATGGAGTCCGCAGGCCATGTCGTCTGAGCCGGGGGAGCCGTCGGCGTCGGACGACGCCCGTCGCACGGTGGTGGTGACGGGCGCCAGCGCGGGCCTGGGGTACCAGGCCGCCGAGCAGCTGGCCGCCGCCGGACACCGGGTCGTCCTCGCGACCCGGAACCCCGAGAAGGCGACCGCGGCGGAGCAGAGCATCCGGGCCGTCGTCCCCGACGCGACACTCGAGCACGTGCACCTCGACCTCGCCGACCTCGGCTCCGTACGGTCCGCGGCCGACTCGCTCGCGGCGCTCGGACCCGTGCACGCGGTCCTCAACAACGCCGGGGTGGTCGGCTCGCGCGAGCGACGCTCCACCGCCGAGGGCCACGAGCTGCAGATCGGCACGAACCACCTCGGCCACTTCGCGTGGACCGGTCTCGTGCTCCCGCTGCTCACCGCCACGGGTGGTCGGGTCGTCCACCTCGGGTCCATCTCGCACCGCTGGGTGACACTCGACCGCCACGACCCGCTCGGAGCCGGGCACTACAACGGCTACCGGCAGTACGCGCGGAGCAAGCTCGCCGTGATGCTCTTCGGGTTCGAACTCGCGCAGCGGCTCGCCGACGCCGGGTCGCCCGTGACGAGCGTCGTGGCGCACCCCGGCCTCGCGCTCGACTCGTTGACCGGACGGCGCACGGCGACCGGCCGTCCGGGTACCCACGGCGTCGGGACACCGGGTCCTGTGTCCTCGGGCGGCGAGCCCGCCTGGATCGGGCCGGGCCAGCGCTGGATCGCGCAGGGCAAGGACGCCGGTGCGGTGCCGCTCGTCCACGCCGCCGTCGGCACCGACGTCCGGTCCGGCCAGTACTGGGGTCCGGCCGGCTGGTTCCAGCTCCGCGGGCCTGCGGCCGTCGTCCCCGCCGAGCCGCGCGCACACGACCGCGGCGAAGCGGCGCGGCTGTGGGCCGCGAGCGAAGACGCCTCTGGGGTCGCGTTCGCTCTCGACGCACTCGGCTGATCCGCACCGGCGGACGATTGTCGGAGCGGCTTCGTAGAATCGTCTGCGATGACCATCACCTCTGACCGCGGAACCGCCATGTCCGACCCGGATGACTTCGACGAGCCGTCGGACCTGCACCTGCCCGGTGGGACGGCTCCGCACGACACGTCGACGCTGAGCGTCCGTGGCGCACGCGTGCACAACCTCCGCGACGTCGACCTCGAGATCCCGCGCGACTCGCTCGTCGTCTTCACCGGACTGTCCGGCTCCGGCAAGTCCTCGCTGGCGTTCGACACGATCTTCGCCGAGGGGCAGCGGCGGTACGTGGAGTCGCTGTCCGCGTACGCGCGCCAGTTCCTCGGCCAGGTCGACCGGCCGGACGTCGACTTCATCGAGGGCCTGTCGCCCGCGGTGTCGATCGACCAGAAGTCGACGAACCGCAACCCGCGGTCCACGGTGGGCACCATCACCGAGGTCTACGACTACATGCGTCTGCTCTGGGCGCGCATCGGCATCCCGCACTGCCCCGTCTGCGGTGAGGTGATCAGCAAGCAGAGCGTGCAGCAGATCGCCGACCAGCTCATGACGCAGGAGACCGGCACCCGGTTCCAGGTGCTCGCGCCGATCGTGTCGAAGAAGAAGGGCGAGTTCGTCGACCTCTTCCAGGAGCTCGCCGCGTCCGGCTACGCGCGCGCGATCGTCGACGGGGAGCGCATCCAGCTGAGCAACCCGCCGACGCTCAAGAAGCAGGTCAAGCACGACATCTCGGTCATCATCGACCGGCTGGTGGCGAGCGACGACATCCTCGGCCGTCTGACCGACTCCCTCGAGACGGCGCTGCGGCTCACGAACGGCACCGTCGCGATCGACCTCGTCGACCACGAGGGCCCCGGTGCGGTCCGGACCTACTCCGAGAACCTCTCGTGCCCGAACAACCACCCGCTCGCGCTCACCGAGATCGAGCCGCGGACGTTCTCCTTCAACGCGCCGTTCGGCGCCTGCCCCGAGTGCTCCGGCCTCGGCACGCGGATGTCGGTCGACCCGGACCTCGTCCTCGGCGACCCGGAGGCCTCCCTGGCCGACGGCGTCCTGCTGCCCTGGACCGGGACGAGCGGGCTGTACTCCTACTTCGAGAAGCTGCTCGCCGGTCTCGGCAAGGAGCTCGGCTTCCGCCTGGACACGCCGTGGAACCAGCTGCCCGCGTCGGTGCAGGCCGCCATCCTCACCGGCAAGGACTTCGAGGTCTCGGTGTCCTGGAAGAACCGCTTCGGCCGCGAGATGCGGTACACGAGCGGGTTCGAGGGCGTCATGCCCTACATCGAGCGCAAGTTCGCCGAGGCCGAGACCGACTCGCAGCGACAGCGGTTCCAGGGCTACCTGCGCGAGGTGCCGTGCCCCGTGTGCGACGGCACCCGCCTCAAGCCGGAGGTCCTCGCGGTGACGGTGGACGGCCGCAGCATCGCCGACGTCACGGACATGGCCCTCGACGAGGCCTACGGCTTCATGGCCGACATCACGCTCACCGCCCGGGAGGCGCACATCGCCGCCGCCGTGCTGCGCGAGATCCGGGCGCGGCTCGAGTTCCTGCTCGAGGTCGGCCTCAACTACCTGACCCTGGCGCGCGGAGCCGGCGGTCTCTCCGGCGGCGAAGCACAGCGCATCCGGCTCGCGACCCAGATCGGGTCCGGTCTGACGGGCGTGCTGTACGTCCTCGACGAGCCGAGCATCGGGCTGCACCAGCGCGACAACCGCCGGCTCATCGACACCCTGGTCAAGCTCAAGGACCTCGGCAACACCCTCATCGTCGTCGAGCACGACGAGGACACGATCCGCACCGCGGACTGGGTCGTCGACATCGGCCCGGGCGCGGGCGTCAACGGCGGCAACGTCGTGCACTCGGGCTCCTACGCGGACATGATCGAGAACCGCGAGTCGATCACGGGTGACTACCTGGCCGGACGTCGGGCGATCGAGATGCCGTCCGAGCGCCGCAAGGTGAACCGCAAGCGCGTCATCAGCGTGCAGGGTGCGCGGGCGAACAACCTCAAGGACGTGGACGTCGACTTCCCGCTCGGCGTGTTCACGGCGGTCACCGGCGTGAGCGGCTCGGGCAAGTCGACGCTGGTCAACGACATCCTCTACAAGGTGCTCGCCAACCAGCTCAACGGTGCCCGGCACATCGCCGGCAAGCACACCCGCGTGAAGGGCCTCGACCAGCTCGACAAGGTCGTGCACGTCGACCAGGCGCCGATCGGCCGGACGCCGCGGTCCAACCCGGCGACCTACACGGGCGTGTTCGACCGCATCCGGCAGCTGTTCGCCGAGACGCAGGAGGCGAAGACCCGCGGGTACCAGCCCGGGCGCTTCAGCTTCAACGTCAAGGGCGGTCGCTGCGAGAACTGCTCCGGCGACGGCACGATCAAGATCGAGATGAACTTCCTGCCCGACGTCTACGTCGCGTGCGAGGTCTGCGGCGGTGCCCGGTACAACCGCGAGACGCTGCAGGTGCACTACAAGGGCAAGAACATCTCCGAGGTGCTCGACATGCCGATCAGCGAAGCGGCCGAGTTCTTCGAGCCGATCTCCGCGATCCACCGCTACATGGCGACCCTCGTCGACGTGGGCCTCGGGTACGTCCGGCTCGGACAGAGTGCCACGACGCTCTCCGGCGGCGAGGCCCAGCGCGTGAAGCTCGCCACCGAGCTCCAGCGCCGTTCGAACGGCCGCACGGTGTACGTGCTCGACGAGCCGACCACGGGTCTGCACTTCGAGGACGTCCGCAAGCTGCTCCTCGTGCTGCAGAGCCTGGTCGACAAGGGCAACACGGTGATCACGATCGAACACAACCTCGACGTCATCAAGTCCGCCGACTGGCTCATCGACATGGGGCCCGAGGGCGGTTCCGGCGGCGGTACGGTGCTCGCGACCGGCACGCCGGAGCACGTCGCCGACGTCCCCGAGAGCCACACCGGGGTCTTCCTCCGGGAGATCCTCGACGCCCAGGACGCCCGCGTCGGCAAGCAGCGGTCCGTGCAGGGCCGTCAGGGCGAGGTGCGCGGCGCCGCGGCGGCGAAGGCGGGTGCTCGGTAGGTGGCGGACACCGTCGCATGGCGTCCGAAGGCCGGTGAGATCCCGACCGACCCGGGCGTGTACCGGTGGCGCGACGAGGCCGGCCGGGTGCTCTACGTCGGCAAGGCGAAGAACCTCCGCGCGCGGCTGAGCAACTACTTCGCGCCGTTGCCGACGCTGCACGAACGCACCCGGCGCATGGTGCTGACGGCGCGCAGCGTCGAATGGACCACGGTCGGTTCCGAGATCGAGGCGCTCCAGCTCGAGTACACTTGGATCAAGGAGTTCGACCCGCCCTTCAACGTCAAGTTCCGGGACGACAAGTCCTACCCGTACATGGCGATCACGATGGCGGACGAGGCGCCGCGGGTCATGGTCACGCGCAACCGCAAGATCAAGGGCGCGAAGTACTTCGGGCCCTACCCGAAGATCTGGGCGGTGCACGACACGATCGACCTCATGATCAAGGTGTTCCCGATCCGGACCTGCTCGGAGTCGTCGTACAAGCGCGCGATGCAGACCGGCAAGCCGTGCTTCCCGGGGCAGATCGGCAAGTGCGGCGGGCCGTGCTCGCAGCGGGTCACGATCGAGGAGCACCGGGCGCTGGTCGAGGAGTTCGTCCGCTTCATGGGCAGCTACGACCGGCGTGTGATCACGCAGCTGCGGCAGCGCATGGCCGCCTCGGCCGACGCCATGCAGTACGAGCAGGCGGCGCGCTACCGGGACCAGGTCGAGGCCCTCGAAGCCGTGCTCGAGAAGTCCGCCGTGGTGCTCAAGGACTCGGTGGACCTCGACCTGTTCGGCATCGCCGAGGACGAGCTCGCCGCCGCCGTGCAGCTGTTCTCGGTGCGGGGCGGCCGGATCCGCGGTGTGCGCGGTTGGGTGGTCGACAAGGAACTCGACATCAGCACCGGGGACCTCGTCGAGCAGATCGTCCAGGGCGTGTACGCCGGGACGGACCTGCCCGCCGGTGCCGGTGGTGAGGAACCGCCGCGCGAGGTCGTGGTGCCGGTCCTGCCCGACGACGCCGACGCCCTGCAGCAGTGGCTCAGCGACCGCCGGGGTGGTCGTGGCACGAAGCTCAGCACCGCCCAGCGCGGGGACCGTGCCGGTCTGGCCCGGACCGCCTCGCAGAACGCCCAGCAGGCGCTCATGCTCTACAAGACCAAGCGCTCGGCCGACTACACAACCCGTGCTGCGGCCCTCGCCGACATCCAGGAGGCCCTCGGCATGACCGAGGCGCCGCTGCGGATGGAGTGCTACGACATCTCGCACCTGCAAGGCACCAACGTCGTCGCCTCGATGGTCGTCTTCGAGGACGGGCTGCCCCGCAAGGACCAGTACCGCCGCTACACGATCGCCGAGACGACCGACGACACGGACAGCATGTACCAGGTCCTCACACGGCGGCTCGCCCGTCTCGACGAGGACGCGGCCCTGCCCGACGTCCCCGATGCGACCGTGGACGACGTGGTCGAGGGCACGAAGCCCACGAAGCGCTTCGCGTACCGGCCGCAGCTCCTCGTGGTGGACGGTGGGCAGCCGCAGGTCGCGGCGGCGAAGCGCGCGCTGGACGAGGCCGGGGTGACCGACATCGCGCTCGTCGGGATCGCGAAGCGGCTCGAGGAGCTCTGGCTGCCCGACGACGACTTCCCGGTCATCCTGCCCCGCAACTCCGAGGCGCTCTTCCTCATCCAGCGCCTGCGTGACGAGGCCCACCGCTTCGCGATCACGCACCAGCGCACGCGGCGCAAGCGGGACGTCAAGTCGCAGCTGTCGGAGGTCCCCGGGCTCGGGCCGAGCCGTGTCGCGGCGCTGCTGAAGCACTTCGGCTCGGTCACCCGGTTGCGGCAGGCCACCGCGGAGGAGGTCGGCGAGGTGCCCGGTGTCGGGCCCGCGACCGCGGCCGCCGTGGTGCGCAAGCTCACCACCGTCCCGGTGAGCGCCCCGGAGTCGGCCAGTGCTCCCACCCCGGCCAGCGCACCCACCCCAGCCAGCGCACCCACCCCGGCCAGTGCTCCCACCCCGACCGGCGCACCGGACACAGGTGCCGAACCGGTCGGCGCCCGGTCGGGAGGCCCGGTGCGCGTCCCCGACGCGGGGCCCGACGGGCCGCAGCGGCCCGCATGACGTCCGCACGGGCCTCCCGGCCGGACGGTAGCCTGGTCTCCGACCTGGGCCGGCGCTCGCACCGGCCGGGCGACCCGCCCGGCCCGACCACGACGGAGCTCCTTCGCAGATGACCGACACCACCTCCCAGCAGCAGCACGACGTGCTCATCGTCACCGGCGTGTCCGGTGCCGGCCGGTCCACCGTGGGGAAGGCGCTCGAGGACCTCGGCTGGTACGTGGTCGACAACCTGCCCACCCAGATGCTCGGACCGCTCACGGACCTCGCCGACCGCGCGGGGGAGTCGATCCCGAAGATCGCGACCGTGGTCGACGTGCGTGGCGGCCGCTTCTTCACCGAACCGGAGCACGCCGTCCAGCAGGTCCGCGAGAGCACCAGTGCGCGGGTCCGCGTGCTGTTCCTCGAGGCCACCGACGAGGTCCTGGTCCGACGGTTCGAGCAGGTCCGCCGTCCGCACCCGCTGCAGGGCGAGGACACCCTGCTCGACGGCATCGCCCGGGAACGGGCGCGGCTGCTCGGGCTGCGGGAAGCGTCGGACATGGTCATCGACACCTCCGACCTGAACATCCACCAGCTCGCGAACGCGGTCACGGAGCGGTTCGCCGAGGACCGGTTCGTCGGTGTCCAGGTCACCCTGATGAGCTTCGGTTTCAAGTACGGTCTGCCCGCGGACGCCGACATGGTGGCCGACGTGCGCTTCATCCCGAACCCGTACTGGGTCCCGGAACTCCGCCCGCACACCGGCCTCGACGCGCCCGTCTCCGACTACGTCCTCGAGCAGCCGGGAGCCCGCTCGTTCGTCGAGCGCTACGCCTCCGTGCTCGAGCCGGTGTTCGAGGGGTACCAGCGGGAGAACAAAAGACACGCTACGATCGCCATCGGCTGTACCGGCGGCAAGCACCGTTCGGTCGCCATCGTCGCCGAGCTGGCGAGCCTCCTCCGCGGGATGCCCAACGTCGCCGTGCGTGTGAAGAACCGAGATCTCGGCCGGGAGTGACCGTCCCACCGGCTGTCTCCACACGCGTGCGCCCCGGGGCCGCGGAACCCCACCCCGAAGAACGTAAGGAATGATGCCGTGCCGTTGACTGCCGAGGTGAAGGACGAGCTGGCCAGGGTCGTCGTCAACCGGAACACGGTCCGCGCCGCCGAGCTCGCGACCGTCCTCCGGTTCGCGGGAGGGCTGCACGTCATCTCCGGCCGGATCGCGGTCGAGGTCGAACTCGACACCCGGATCATCGTGCACCGTGTCCGGAAGGACCTCGCCGAGCTGTACGGCGTGCGCAGCGAGGCCTCCGTCGGGTCGACCGCCTCGTCCCGACGCGGCACCCGCTACCTCGTCCGCGTCCTCGAGGCCGGCGAGACGCTCGCCCGCCAGACCGGACTCATGGACGCCCGCCGTCGCCCGGTCCGCGGCCTGCCGAACCGCCTGACCACCGGCACCCGCGAGGACCTCGCCGCCATCTGGCGCGGCGCCTTCCTCGCCTCCGGCACCCTCACCGACCCGGGCCGGGCCGCCGCGCTCGAGGTCACCTGCCCGGGCAACGAGGCCGCGATGGCGCTCGTCGGTGCCGCCTCCCGCCTCGGGATCGCTGCGAAGGGCCGGGAGGTCCGGGGCGTGCACCGGGTCGTCATCCGCGACGGCGAGGCAATCGGCCAGATGCTCACCGCGATGGGCGCCGCCCGGACGACCGCCGACTGGGAGGAGATGCGCCAGCGCCGCGAGGTCCGTGCCACCGCCAACCGGCTCGTGAACTTCGACGACGCGAACCTCCGCCGTTCGGCGCAGGCCGCCGTCGCCGCCTGCGCCCGCGTCGAGCGTGCCCTCGAGATCCTCGGCGACGACGTGCCCGACCACCTGCAGTACGCCGGGACCCTCCGGCTCGAGCACCGTGACGCCTCGCTCGACGAGCTCGGCCAGCACGCGGACCCGCCCATGACCAAGGACGCGATCGCCGGCCGGATCCGCCGACTGCTCGCGATGGCCGACAAGCGCGCGTCCGACCTCGGCGTGCCCGGCACCGAGGCGAGCGTGCCCGAGGAGCTCGAAGGCGCCTGAGCCCGGTCGTCCTCCGGACCCCCTCGGCCACCGGACACCGACCCGCACGGGTCGACGTCATGCAGGTGGTCCGAGGGGGTCCGACTGCTAGGGTCGTTCCGGCGACGTTACGGGGCGTATCGTCCACCACACGTGGGCCGGCCGTCGTCCCCGACGACGCCTCCACACTCCGAAAAGCAGCGCCTCCCGAGGCGCTCCACACCCAACAGGAGCTCCATTGACCGTCAAGATCGGTATCAACGGCTTCGGCCGGATCGGCCGTAACTTCTTCCGGGCCGCTCTGGCCAAGGGCAGCGACCTCGAGATCGTGGCGGTGAACGACCTCACCGACAACGCCGCGCTCGCGAACCTGCTCAAGTACGACTCGATCACCGGCAAGCTCGGCGTCTCCGTCGAGCTCGACGGCGACAACATCGTCGTCGACGGCAAGGCCATCAAGGTGCTCGCCGAGCGCGACCCCGCCAACCTCCCCTGGGGTGAGCTCGGTGTCGACATCGTCATCGAGTCGACCGGGTTCTTCACCAAGGCCGCCGACGCGCAGAAGCACATCGACGCCGGTGCCAAGAAGGTCATCATCTCCGCCCCGGCGACCGGTGACGACGTCACCATCGTCCTCGGCGTGAACGAGGACACCTACGACGCGGCGAACCACCACATCATCTCCAACGCCTCGTGCACCACGAACAGCCTCGCGCCGCTCGCCAAGGTGTTCCACGACGCGTTCGGCATCGAGCGTGGTCTCATGACGACGGTCCACGCCTACACCGCCGACCAGAACCTGCAGGACGGACCGCACAAGGACCCGCGTCGCGCCCGTGCCGCCGCCCTGAACATCGTCCCGACCTCCACGGGTGCGGCGAAGGCCATCGGCCTGGTCCTCCCGGAGCTCGCCGGCAAGCTCGACGGCTTCGCGCTCCGCGTGCCGGTGCCGACCGGTTCGATCACGGACCTGACGCTCGAGACCAAGTCGGACGTGACGGTCGACGAGATCAACGCCGTCTACAAGGCCGCGGCCGAGGGCCCGCTCAAGGGGATCCTGCTCTACAGCGAGGACCCGCTGGTGTCCACCGACATCACGACGGACCCGCACTCCTCGATCTACGACTCGGGCCTGACCAAGGTCATGGGCAACCTGGTCAAGATCACCTCGTGGTACGACAACGAGTGGGGCTACTCGAACCGCCTGGTCGACCTGACCGAGTTCGTGGGCGAGAAGCTCTGACCTGATGGCTCTCCGCACCCTCGAGGACCTCGGCGAGCTCGCCGGCAAGCGCGTCGTCGTCCGCTGTGACCTGAACGTCCCGCTCAAGGACGACACGATCACGGACGACGGCCGCGTGCGGGCGTCGCTCACCACGCTGAACACGCTGATCACCGCCGGTGCGCGTGTGATCGTCGTGTCGCACCTCGGTCGACCCGACGGCACTCCGGCCCCCGAGTACTCGCTCGCGCCGGTCGCCCAGCGGCTGTCCGAACTGCTGGCGAAGCCGGTCACCTTCGTCGGCGAGACCGTCGGCGACGAGGCGACCGCGGCCGCCGAGGCCCTCGAGGACGGTGACGTCCTGCTGCTCGAGAACCTCCGGTTCAACCCGGAGGAGACCTCGAAGGACGCCGCCGAACGCGCCGCCTTCGCCGACCGCATCGCCGCACTCGGTGATGCGTTCGTCTCCGACGGCTTCGGCGTCGTGCACCGCAAGCAGGCCTCGGTGTACGAGCTGGCCGCTGCGCTCCCGAGCGCGGCAGGACAGCTCATCGAGCAGGAGCTCACCGTGCTCGAGCGTCTGACGAAGGACCCGGAGCGCCCGTACACGGTCGTGCTCGGCGGGTCGAAGGTCAGCGACAAGCTCGGCGTCATCGACCACCTGCTGCCCCGCGTCGACACCATCTGCATCGGTGGCGGCATGCTCTTCACCTTCCTCGCGGCGCAGGGCCACGGGGTCGCGAAGTCGCTGCTCGAGCAGGACCAGCTCGACACCGTGCGCGAGTACCTCTCGCGCGCGACCGAGCTCGGCGTGACGATCGACCTGCCGACGGACGTCGTGGTGGCCTCCGGGTTCGCCGCGGACGCCGAGCACGAGACGGTCGCGGCCGACGCGATCGAGTCCTCGTCCTTCGGTACCGACGGCATCGGCCTCGACATCGGCCCCGAGACCGCGGAACGGTTCGCCGCAGCGGTCTCCTCGTCGAAGACGGTGTTCTGGAACGGCCCGATGGGCGTGTTCGAGTTCCCCGCCTTCGCAGCGGGTACGAAGACCGTCGCGCAGGCGCTGACCGAGGTCGACGGTCTCGGCGTCGTCGGCGGCGGCGACTCGGCAGCTGCCGTCCGCTCGCTCGGGTTCCGCGACGACCAGTTCGGGCACATCTCCACCGGCGGCGGAGCGAGCCTCGAGTTCCTCGAGGGCAAGTCGCTCCCCGGCCTCGAAGCGCTGGGGTGGACGGCATGACCCGCACGCCGTTCATCGCCGGCAACTGGAAGATGAACCTGGACCACCTCCAGGCCATCGCCACGGTGCAGAAGCTCGCGTGGACGCTGAAGGACGCTCGGCACGACCACGCCGACGTCGAGGTGGCGGTCTTCCCACCGTTCACGGACCTGCGGAGCGTGCAGACGCTCATCTCGGCCGACAAGCTGCCGATCGCCTTCGGCGCGCAGGACCTGTCACAGTACGACTCCGGCGCGTACACCGGCGACGTGTCCGGCGCGTTCCTCGCCGCGCTCGATGCGCAGTACGTCATCGTCGGGCACTCCGAACGTCGCACCATGCACGGTGAGACGGACGAGGTCGTCGCGGCGAAGACGGCGGCGGCGGTCAAGCACGGCCTCGTCCCGGTGGTGTGCGTCGGCGAGACCGGTGAGCAGCGCGAACAGCGCGGCGCCGGTGTCGTGCCGGTCGAGCAGCTCGGGGTCGTCCTCGGTGCGGTGCAACCCGCCGAGATCGTCGTGGCGTACGAACCGGTCTGGGCGATCGGCTCCGGCCAGGCGGCCACGGCCGAGCAGGCCCAGGACGAGTGCGCCGCACTGCGCCGTGGGATCGCAGCGGCGTGGGGCGACCAGGCCGCAGCCGACACCCGCGTCCTCTACGGCGGCTCGGTGAAGTCGGGCAACATCGCCGGCTTCCTCCGTGAGCCCGACATCGACGGCGCACTCGTCGGTGGCGCATCGCTCGACGTGCAGGAGTTCGCGGCGATCGCGCGCTTCCAGCAGCACGTGGGTCTCTAGAACGACCGCACGAGGCGCGACGGGTCCGCCCGTCGCGCCTCGTGCTGTGCACACACCCCGTCCGGGTCCGGAGCGCAGCCCGCGTGACCGGTATACTCGGATGGCTGACTGACACGAAAGGTACGTCGTGGCGATACTCTCCGTCGTGCTGCAGGTCCTGCTCGCGATCACGAGCCTCCTGCTCACGCTCCTCATCCTCCTGCACAAGGGTCGCGGTGGCGGCCTCTCCGACATGTTCGGCGGTGGTGTGACGAGCAACCTCGGGGCATCCGGCGTCGCCGAGCGCAACCTGAACCGCATCACCGTGATCCTCGGGCTCCTCTGGATCTCGAGCATCATCGTGCTCGGTCTCATCAACAAGTTCACGGCAGGGAGCTGACATGGCATCCGGAGGAAGCGCCATCCGTGGGTCGCGCGTCGGCGCCGGCCCGATGGGCGAGCAGGACCGTGGCGTCCAGGCCGAGCGCGTCGCGATCTCGTACTGGGACGCGATGGGCAACGAGGTCGTGCGGTACTTCGCCGCGAACCTCCCCGACGAGGAGATCCCGGAGACGGTCGACTCGCCGTCCACCGGTCTCCCGGCCGGTCGCGACAAGGAGAACCCGCCGCAGGTCGCGAAGACCGAGCCCTACAAGACGCACCTGGCGTACGTGAAGGAACGGCGGACCGAGGAAGAGGCAGCGCAGCTCCTCGAGGACGCGTTGCAGCAGCTCCGTCAGCGCCGCGGCACCGCCGCCAAGTAGCAGCAGACGTCCGAAGGCCCCCGCTCCGTCAGGAGCGGGGGCCTTCGTCGTCCGGGGAGTTCGGGCCCCGTCGAGGTCGCATGACATGCCGCGCGCCGTCCGCCGAGGTCGCACAGCGTGCCGCCTACGGGCGCATGGCGCGGCAGTTCATGCGACCTCGACGAACGGCCACCAGCCCGCCCCGCCGATGGCGACCCCACGACGGACGGGAGGCCCGGTACCAGCTGGTACCGGGCCTCCCGTCCGTCGTGCGGTGCGTCAGTAGGTCGACGCGATGAGGTTCTCCGGGACGTCGCGTGCGGCGTCCTGGTCGACGAAGAAGACGGTGCGCTTGCGGCCCTGCACGCCGCCGACCGGGACCTCGTCCACGGCGGCACCGGCGAGGGCGAGGCCGAGCACGGATGCCTTCTCGGCGCCGGACAGGATCACCCAGACGCGCTGCGACGCGTTGATCACCGGGTAGGTGAGCGTCAGGCGCTGTGCCGGGGGCTTGGGCGAGTCGTCGACGGGCACGACCATGCGGTCGGTCACGCGGAGCTGCGGGAACTCCGGGAACAGCGACGCGGTGTGCCCGTCCGGACCGACCCCGAGCAGGGTGATGTCGAAGCGGGGCGCGTCGGCGGAGTCGGGAGCGGCGTCGTGCAGCTCGCGCTCGTACTGCGTCGCGGCCTCGTCGATGGTGAGGCCGGCGTCCGACGACGCCATCGGGTGGATGTTCTCGGCCGGGATGCTCACGTGGTCGAGGAAGTCCGTCTGCGTGCCGGCGTCGTTCCGGTCCGCGTCACCCGCGGGCACCCAGCGCTCGTCGACCCACCAGACGTGGACCTTCGACCAGTCGACGCTCTCCTGCGCCTGCGACTGCCCGATCGCCGCGAGGACGAGCGTGGAGACCGAACCACCGCTGATCGCGATGTCGGCCCGTCCCTGCTCGTCGAGCACGTCGATGAGCTTCGTGATGAAGCGTGCGGCGACGGAGGCGCCGAGGGCCTGCTTGTCGGGGTGCACCAGCACCCGCCGTTCGTTGGTCACGTGACTCCCGTGTTCGTGGTGCGGTCACCGGTGTGACCGCGGTCGGTCCGGCCGGCCGTCCGACCTGCCGACCTGACGGGCAGGGCGGGGGAGGACGGACGGTCGGACCGTGGCGGTGGTCAGCCCGCGATGCGTTCGCGGAGCTTGGCCACCCCGTGCTTGACGACGTCTCCGAAGAGGACGTCCGGGTCGAGTCTACGGAGTTCCTCGGCCAGGCAGTCGCGCAGGTTGCGGCGCGGCAGGGACAGGTCGTGCGTCGGCTGGCCGGGCATCGAGAGCGTCGCCACGTCGACCAGCGAGCGCTCGAGCTCGATGGTGCCGGAGTCGCGCACGAGCTTCACGCCGTGGATGCCGCTCGAACCCGTGGCACGGGGCGAGGTCGTGACGTCGACCGGCACCTTGAGCTGCAGCCCGAGCCAGGCGGCGAGGAGCACCGTCGACGGGCTGTCGAACGCGCCGGAGACCTCCACCGCGGCGATCGGCTCGAACGGCGGCTGGTCGAGTGCTGCGGCCAGCTGGTTCCGCCACAGCGTCAGGCGGGTCCAGGCGAAGTCCGTGTCGCCGGGCGCGTAGGAGTCCGCGAGCGCCATGATCGCGCCGTTCGGGTCCTTCTGCGCCGCGGCGTCGGTGATCCGGCGCTGGGCGATCCGGCCGAGCGGCGAGACCGACGGCTTCTCCGGCGCGGCTTCCGGCCACCACGCCACGACGGGCGCGTCGGGCAGGAGGAGCCCGGTGACCAGGCTCTCCTCGTCCGCAGCGGTCTCGCCGTAGGCGCGGAGGACGATGACCTCGCTGGCACCCGCGTCACTGCCGACGCGGATCTGCGCGTCGAGACGGCCGGGGGACGCGATGTCGCCCTCGTTCTTCGACACGATGACGACGCGCATCGGGTGCTCGCGGGACGCCTGGTTCGCGGCCTCGATCGCCTCTTCCTCGCGGCCGAGAGCGGTCGAGACGACGAGGGTGAGCACGCGACCGAGTGCGACGGCGCCGCCCTCCTCGCGGATGTGCACCAGGGTCTTCTGGATCTTCGAGACCGTGGTGTTCGGCAGGTCGATCTTCATGGACGCCTCCAGGTCCGACCGTCGCGTGCGAGGAGCTCGTCGGCCGAAGCCGGGCCCCACGTGCCGGGACGGTACTGTTCGGGCTGGCCCTGTGTCCGCCAGAACTCCTCGATCGGGTCGAGGATCTTCCAGGACAGCTCGACCTCCTGGTGCCGCGGGAACAGCGGCGGGTCACCGAGGAGCACGTCGAGGATGAGCCGTTCGTAGGCCTCGGGGGAGGCCTCGGTGAACGCGTGGCCGTAGCCGAAGTCCATCGTGACGTCGCGGACCTGCGTCCCGACGCCGGGGACCTTCGAGCCGAAGCGGAGCGTGACGCCCTCGTCCGGCTGCACGCGGATGACGAGCGCGTTCTGGCCGAGGGGCGACTGCTCGATGCCGAACACGTCCTCCGGCACGCGCTTGAACACGATCGCGATCTCGGTGACGCGGCGGCCGAGTCGCTTGCCGGCACGCAGGTAGAACGGAACCCCCTGCCAGCGGCGGGTCGCGATGTCGAGACGGATGGCCGCGAAGGTCTCGGTCGTGGACTCGGGGTTCATGCCCGCTTCCTCGAGGAACCCGAGCACCTTCTCGCCGCCCTGCCACCCGCCGGCGTACTGCCCGCGGCTGGTCGCCGTGGACAGGTCCTCGGGCAGGCGGACCGCGGAGAGCACCTTCTCCTTCTCGGCACGGAGGTGTCCGGCCTTGAACGAGACGGGCTCCTCCATCGCCGTGAGGGCGAGGAGCTGCAGCAGGTGGTTCTGGATGACGTCCCGCGCCGCACCGATGCCGTCGTAGTAGGCGGCACGTCCGGCCACGCCGATGTCCTCGGCCATCGTGATCTGCACGTGGTCGACGTAGTTCGAGTTCCAGATGGGTTCGTACATCTGGTTCGCGAACCGGAGCGTCAGGAGGTTCTGGACGGTCTCCTTGCCGAGGTAGTGGTCGATGCGGAACACGTCGTCGGGCGCGAAGACGCTCTCGACGATCGCGTTCAGTTCGCGGGCCGTGCGGAGGTCCGAACCGAAGGGCTTCTCGACCACGACCCGGCTCCACGACCCGTCGCGCTTCTCGGTCAGCCCGGACAGCTTGAGCTGCTCGGTCACGACCGGGAACATCTTCGGCGGGATGGACAGGTAGAACGCGTGGTTCCCGAGGGTCCCGCGTTCGGCGTCCAGGGTGTCGACCGTCTCCTTGAGGAGCGTGAACGCCTCGGGGTCGTCGAAGGACCCCTGGACGAAGCGGATGCCCTGTTCGAGCTGACGCCAGACGTCCTCGTCGAACGGGGTCCGCGAGTGCTCCTTGACGGCGTCGTGGACGAGCTGGGAGAAGTCCTGGTCCTCCCAGTCACGCCGAGCGAACCCGACCAGCGCGAAGCCGGGCGGCAGGAGCCCCCGGTTGGCGAGGTCGTAGACCGCGGGCATCAGCTTCTTGCGGGAGAGGTCTCCCGTGACTCCGAAGATGATGAGGGTGCTGGGACCCGCGATCCGGTTCAGTCGACGGTCCGTGGGCAGCCGGAGCGGGTTGTGCTCCGGGGTGATCGCCACCGGTGACATGTCGGTGAACTCCTTTGATCAGGTGGTGACTGCAGCCGTGATGACCGCCGTCGCTGCGGAGAGGTCCCGCGTCGACAGGGTCAGCACCGGGCGGCCGTGTTCGGCGAGGACACTCGCGTCGCCGGCGGCCTGGGCTCGGATGAGCCGACCGAAGGTGAAGGGGCGGCCGGGGACGGCCAGGTCGTCCTGCTCGTCGGAGACGATCTGCAGGAAGACGCCGTTCGCGGGACCGCCCTTGTGGTACTGGCCCGTGGAGTGCAGGAACCGGGGCCCGTACCCGAAGGTGACGGGCCGGCCCGTGCGCTCGGCGAGGAGGTCGCGGAGGGCCTCCAGGCCGTGGCCGGCCGAACGGTCGACGTACGCCTGCACGGCCAGGTAGCCGTCCTCGCTGACAGCAGCCAGGAGGCTCGACACGGCCTGGGTGAGCGTCGCGCCGGTCTCGAGTCCGCCGGTCGCGGAGACCGCGACGCCGTCGTCCTCGAACGCGGGGGCCGTCGTCTCGGCGGCGGGCGCGTCGAGCAGCGCCCGGGCCGCGACCTTGGCGGCCTCGACGTCGGGCTGGTCGAACGGGTTGATCCCGAGCAGGCGCCCGGCGACCGCGACCGCGTACTCCCAGACGAGGAACTGCCCGCCGAGCGTGCCCGTGATCTCGACCTCGCCGGCGGCGACGTGTCGTTCGTCCTCCCGGGAGCCCACCAGCCGGACGACCTGCAGGTCGGGCAGACCCGCGGTCACCTCGGGGGAGTCGACGTCGAGGACGACCGGCAGCAGCCCGCGGCCGTCCTTGCCGGTCGACTCGGCGATGAGCTGTTCGACCCAGTCGCCGAAGCCGAGGATGTGCGTCCCGTCCGCGACGATCCCGATCTTGTCCCGGAGGGGAGCCGTCCCGCCGAGGACTGCTCCGAGCACGAGCCCGGGGTTCTCGTCGGTGTCGACCGCGAGGAGCACCGAGATGGCGTCGGCCTCGTCGAGTAGTTCGGCGATGTCGGCTCCGGCCAGACCGGCGGGGACGAGCCCGAACGCGGTGAGCGCGGAGTACCGACCGCCGACCGTGGGGTCGGCGGTGAAGACCCGGTGACCGGCCTCGAGTGCCGTCGCCTCGAGCGCGGAGCCCGGGTCGGTGACGACGACGATCCGTCCGGCGGGGTTGATCCCGGCGTCCTGGAACGCCTGCTCGAACACCCGGCGCTGCGAGTCCGTCTCCACCGTCGAACCGGACTTCGACGACACGACGAGCACCGTGCGCTCGAGGTCGGTCAGCGCGGCGCGGACCTGCGCGGGATCGGTGGAGTCGAGGACGACGAGCGGGACCCCGGCCGTGCGGGTGATGACCTCTGGCGCGAGCGACGAGCCGCCCATGCCGGCGAGCACCACCCGGTCCACGCCCTGGGCGAGCAACTGCTCGCGCAGCGCGGCGACCTCGGCGACGAGTGGACGGGAGACGGAGACCGCCTCCACCCAGCCGAGGCGCTTCGACGCCTCGGCTTCCGCGGCGGGGCCCCACAGGGCGGCGTCCTGCGCCGTGATCCCGGACGCCACCAGGTCGGTGACGAGGCGCGGGACCACCGTGTCGATGGCCCGCGCCGCGTCACCGCTGGCGGCGATGGAGACGGTCACTCCTACTTGGCGTTCTCGAGCGCGGTCTGGACCGTGTCGACGAGCTCGCCCCACGAGACGTTGAACTTCTCGACGGCTTCCTTCTCGAGCAGCGCGACGACGTCGTCGTAGTCGACACCGACGGCAGCGAGCTGGTCCATGACCTGGTTCGCGTCGTCGAAGGTGCCGGCGATCGCGTCGCCGTGGACCTCGCCGTGGTCGAACGTCGCCTCGAGGGTCTTGCCCGGCATCGTGTTGACGGTGTTCGGGGCGGCGAGCTCGGTCACGTAGAGCGTGTCGGGCAGCGACGGGTCCTTGACGCCGGTCGAGGCCCACAGCGGGCGCTGCGTGTTCGCGCCGGACTCGAGCAGGCCGAGGGCACGCTCGGTCGCGAAGGCCTGGGTCCAGACCTGGTAGGCGAGCTGGGCGTTGGCGATGCCCGCCTTGGACTTGAGCGCGGTGGCCTCGTCGGAGCCGATGGCGTCGAGACGCTTGTCGATCTCGGAGTCGACGCGCGACACGAAGAACGACGCGACCGAGTGGATCTTCGACAGGTCGTGGCCGGCGGCCTTGGCCTTCTCGAGCCCGCCGAGGTAGGCGTCGATGACGGCGCGGTAGCGCTCGAGCGAGAAGATCAGGGTGACGTTGACCGAGATGCCCGCACCGATGACCTCGGTGATGGCCTCGAGGCCGTCGACCGTCGCCGGGATCTTGATGAGGACGTTCTCCTTGCCGACCTTGTCGAACAGGAACTTCGCCTGCTCGATGGTCTTCGCCGTGTCGTGCGCGAGACCCGGCTCGACCTCGATCGAGACGCGGCCGTCGAAGCCGTTCGAGGAGGCGTAGATCGGGGCGAAGATGTCCGACGCGTCGGCGACGTCACGCGTCGTGATCTCGAAGATCGCGTTGGTCACGTCGGTACCGGCCGCGGCCAGCTCCTTGACCTGCGCGTCGTAGCGCTCGCCCTTGGCGAGGGCCGAGGCGAAGATCGTCGGGTTGGTGGTGACGCCGACGACGTTGCGGTCCGCGATGAGGTTCTCGAGACGGCCGGTCTCGAGGAGCTCGCGGGACAGGTCGTCGAGCCAGATGCTCACGCCGACGGCGGAGAGGGCTTCGGTGGGAGTGGTGTCAGTCATTCGCTTCTTCTCTTCTTCGTTTCGTTCGTCGGCTGCTCGAGCCGGGGTCTGTGCGGGGGACGTGCCCCCGGGACGGGAGGTCCGTGGCGGAGTCGCCGCGGGCCTCCCGTACGGAAGGGCCGGGCCCGGAGTCCGGGCCCGGCCCAGGGGGTCAGGAGGCTGCTGCGATCGATTCCTTGGCCGCCGAGACGACGTGCTCGGTGGTGAAGCCGAACTCCTCGAACAGCTTCTGGTAGTCGGCCGAGGCACCGAAGTGCTCGATCGACACGCTGCGACCGGCGTCACCGACGATGTCGCGCCAGCTCATCGCGATCCCGGCCTCGACCGAGACGCGGGCCTTGACGGCCTTCGGCAGGACCGACTCGCGGTACGCCTCGTCCTGCTCGTGGAACCACTCGAGCGACGGAGCCGAGACGACGCGGGCGTTGATGCCCTCGCCCTTGAGCTGCTCACGCGCGTCGAGCGCGATCTGCACCTCGGAACCGGTGCCGATGAGGATGACGTCCGGCGTGCCGTTCGGGGCCTCGGCCAGGACGTAGGCGCCCTTGGCGACGTTCTTCGCGGAGGCGAGCGTCTCGCCGGAGGCGTCGCCCTCACCACGCTCGAAGACCGGGAGGTTCTGACGGCTCAGCGCGATGCCGGCCGGGCGGTCCTGGTGCTTGAGCATCTCGAGCCAGGCGTACGCGACCTCGTTGGCGTCAGCGGGGCGGACGACGTCGAGACCCGGGATCGCACGGAGGGCGCTGATCTGCTCGATCGGCTGGTGCGTCGGGCCGTCCTCGCCGAGGGCGATGGAGTCGTGCGTCCAGACGTAGATCGCCGGCGCCTTCATGAGCGCGGCGAGACGGACCGCCGGACGCATGTAGTCGCTGAAGATGAGGAACGTGCCGCCGAAGGGACGGGTGTTCCCGTGCAGGACGATGCCGTTGAGGATCGAGCCCATGGCGTGCTCGCGGATGCCGAAGTGCAGGACGCGGCCGAACGGGTCGGTGGTCCAGGTCTTCGTCGTGGCCTCGGCCGGACCGAAGGACCTGCCGTCCTCGATCGTGGTCAGGTTCGACTCGGCCAGGTCGGCCGAACCGCCCCAGAACTCGGGCATGAGCGGCGCGATGGCGTTGATGACCTTGCCCGAGGCGGCACGGGTCGAGACGGCCTTCTCGGAGCTGAAGACCGGCAGCGCGGCCTCGAGGCCCTCCGGGAGCTCCTTCGCCTGGACGCGGTCGAAGAGCGCCTTCTTGTCGGCGTTGGCCGCGGCCCACGCGTCGAAGGACTTCTGCCACTCGGCGTGCTCGGCCTGGCCCTTGGCGATCGCGCCACGGGTGTAGTCGAGGACCTCGGGGTCGACGTCGAAGGTCTTCTCGGGGTCGAAGCCGAGGACCTCCTTGAGGCCCTTGAGCTCGTCGGCGCCGAGTGCCGAGCCGTGGATCTTGCCGGAGTTCTGCTTGGTCGGCGACGGCCAACCGATGATCGTCTTGAGGACGATGAGTGACGGCTTGTCGTGGACCTGCTTCGCGGCCTCGACGGCGGCGTGGAGCGCTTCGGCGTCCTCGCTGTACTCGCCGGTCTTCTTCCAGTCGACGACCTGGACGTGCCAGCCGAGCGCCTCGTAGCGGGCGTGGACGTCCTCGGAGAACGCGATGTCGGTGTCGTCCTCGATCGAGATCTGGTTCGAGTCGTAGAAGGCGATGAGGTTGCCGAGTTGCTGGCGGCCCGCGAGGCTGGCGGCCTCGTTCGTGACGCCCTCCTGCATGTCACCGTCGCCGGCGATCACGTAGGTGTAGTGGTCGAACGGCGACTGGCCGGCCGGGGTCTCCGGGTCGAACAGGCCGCGCTCGAAGCGCTGCGCGTAGGCGAAGCCCACGGAGGAGGCGAGGCCCTGGCCGAGCGGGCCGGTCGTGATCTCGACGCCGTCGGTGTGGCCGTACTCCGGGTGGCCCGGGGTCTTCGAGCCCCACTTGCGCAGGTGCTGCAGGTCGTCGAGCTCGAGGCCGTAGCCGTGCAGGTAGAACTGCACGTACTGGAGGATCGAGGCGTGGCCTGCCGAGAGGATGAAGCGGTCGCGGCCGATCCACGTGGAGTCGCTCGGGTCGCGGCGCATCACCTTCTGGAACAGGAGGTGAGCCAGCGGCGCGAGGCTCATCGCGGTGCCGGGGTGACCGTTGCCGGCCGCCTCGACAGAGTCGGCGGCGAGGACGCGGGCCGTGTCGACGGCCTTCCGGTCGATGGCGTCCCAGGTGAATTCAGCCACTTGGATGTTGACCCTTCATTGATGCGACATGTGCGAGGGCTCGTGCCATCGCACGGACATGTTGCCGACCCGGGGCTCCGTCGCGGTGCCGTTGCCGGCAGCCGACCGGCTCGAACGCGGCCGACGTCATCGGGGCACGCTGCGGGAGGGCCTCTCCAGCATAGTGAACCGGCACTCAGAAGGTGTCCAGGCGACCGGCGAGGCTGGATGGTCATCGGGCGGCGGACCGACGACCGGGCGTGTCCGGCCGTCGGGGTAGTGGATGGCGGGATCGGGACGGGCGGCGGCGGGACATCGTCGTGGCGCCGTCGATCGCGTAAACTGTCGGTGAGCCGCGACCATTCCGCGGACACGCATGCCCGGACGCCGACGGTGCCGTCCACCCGAGCGTGCGGACTGCAGCGAAACAGACTGAGGTTCCCTTGCCGACTGCCACCGTGACCAGGCCAGACACCGTTCGTCGGTCGATGCTGTCCCGCAAGGTCCGGGCGTACGTCTCGCTCACCAAGCCGCGCGTCATGGAGTTGCTGCTCGTCACGACCGCACCCACGATGTTCCTCGCGGAACGGGGTGTGCCCGACCTGTGGCTCGTCTTCTGGACGATGCTCGGCGGCGCGATGTCGGCGGGCTCGGCCTCGGCCTTCAACTGCTACATCGACCGCGACATCGACCGGCTGATGAAGCGGACGAGCACCCGCCCGCTGGTGACCGGCGAGCTCTCCGACCGCGAGGCACTGCTCTTCTCGTGGGCACTCGGCATCGCGTCGACGGTGGTCCTCGTCGTCTTCGTGAACTGGCTCGCCGCCGCCCTCAGCATCGCCGCGATCCTCATCTACGTCTTCGTCTACACGCTCTGGCTCAAGCGCCGCACCCCGCAGAACATCGTCTGGGGCGGTTCCGCCGGGTGCATGCCCGTGCTCATCGGCTGGGCCGCCGTCACCGGGTCGCTGACGTGGGCACCGGTCATCCTGTTCATGGTCATCTTCCTCTGGACGCCGCCGCACTACTGGCCGCTCTCGATGAAGTACCGCGACGACTACGACGCCGCCGACGTCCCGATGCTCGCCGTCGTCCGCGGCCGCACGGTCGTCGGGCTCCAGGTCGTGCTGTACGCGTGGGCGACGCTGGTCTGCTCGCTGCTGCTCGTCCCCGTGGCGGCCATGGGCCCGCTGTACAGCGTGGTCGCCCTCGCGGCCGGCATCTGGTTCGTCGTCGAGTCGCACATGCTGTACAACCGGGCGATCCAGCACATGGAGCAGGTGCAGCCGATGCGGGTGTTCCGCAGCTCGATCACCTACCTGACCTTGCTCTTCATCGCCGTGGGCATCGACCCGCTGCTGCCGCAGGTCTTCACCTTCACGATCTGAGGCGCGTCACGACGGCCCCGGTCTCCTCGGAGACCGGGGCCGTCGCCGTCGACCGACGCCGGCGGGGCGGGGGAAGGACCCGCGAGCTGCACGCAGGTCCGTGCTGCTCTCCACGAGGGAGACGGTGGCGCGGTCCGGGTCTGCGGGGCCAGGGGGTGCGGCCGGTTCGCACGCGGTCCGTCCATCCCGGCTCGGTCCGGCCCGGCCAGGCTCGGTCCGAACCCGCGGGTCGGCCCGCGTCCGGCTTCCGTCAGGGTGAGGACAGGAGGCACGCGACGGCCAGGATCACGACCGTCCGGCTCAGGACGGGAGGCACGGGCCAGGCAGGAGCACGCCACCCGTCCGGCTCAGGGCGGGACGCACACGTCGGCCCGGAGCGTGTCAGCGGTCCGGCTCAGGACGGCAGGCGCGGGTGGGTTCGAGGGTCCCATCGGTCCGGCTCGGGACGGGCGCTGCGCGCCGACGCCGCCACCCGACTCGGGACGGGAGCGGTCGCTGACACCGGTACGGGCCTCCCGTCCGGCTCGGGGCGCCGGGATCGTCCCGCGGAGGACGTCCTGCCCGGCACCGACCTTCAAGCGCCGACCGTCAGGCGCGGACGGCCTGCCGTCCGGCACTCGACCGCGTCGAGAGCACCACGGCGGTCATCGCCGCGACGAGCAGCCCGGCGAGCACCATGTGGGCGCCGACCAGCCCGACCGGCAGCCCGGTCTTCGCCTGGGTGAGCCCAACGGCGATCTGGACGAACTCGACGACGAGGAGCAGGAGCGGAGTCCGGCTCGACATCCGCAGCCGCACCGCACCGATGACCAGGACGAGGGTGAGCGCGAACGTGACGTAGGCGGGGATCGCGTGGAGGTGCTGCAGGAGCTCGGTGTCGAAGCCGGTCCGGTGCAGTGCGCCGCCGTCGACGCGCTCGCTCGCCCCGGCGTGCGGTCCGCTGCCGGTCGTGAGGATCCCGACGAGGACCGTCACGGCGACGGCAACCACAGCACCTCGGACGACGCCGGAGTACCACGAGGGGACGATCCGGTCGCGCACCCGCGGGCCGTTGACCGATCGGTAGACCAGTGCCGCGGTGACGCTCGTGAGCACCGCGGAGACGACGAAGTGCAGCCCGACGACGTACGGGTTGAGGTTCGTGATGACCGACACGCCGCCGATCACGGCCTGGACCGGGATCGCTGCGCCCTGGGCGAACGCCAGCCAGAACAGTTCCGGCCGGGTCTTGCGCATGCGGACGACGGCCAGGAACATCGCGATCGCGACGATGACGAGCACGAAGGTCAGCAGACGGTTGCCGAACTCGATGACACCGTGGATGCCCATCTCCGGCGTCGAGACGAGGGAGTCCGTCGTGCACTTCGGCCAGGTGGGGCACCCGAGACCGGACGCCGTCAGTCGGACGAGTCCGCCCGTGCCGATGAGCACGACCTCGACGACGAACGAGGCCCAGGCGAGGACGACGACGCGGTGGTCCACGGCCCGGGGGAGCGACCACCAGCGGGTCGAGGTCGGGGTGTCCTGCTCGACGGACGGTGCGACGCGAGTCACGAGGGTGGTGCCTTCCTGTTGTTCCGGGCCCTGGACCTGTAGGATTCGAGGGTTCAGCAGCAGTCAAGTCTAGGCAGGCGCCGGCTCCGAAAGGGCCGAGATCGCCGCTCGATGCCAGGACTGCGTGGAAGCATCGACGTTGCGAGGCAGCAACACCCGGTCCGTCGTGTCGGCGGTCCGCGGTGGAAT
>NZ_QKLJ01000016.1:0-57607 GCF_003224415.1 Curtobacterium sp. MCBD17_023 | reverse complement strand
TCGGAGATGTGTATAAGAGACAGGATGGTGGGCAGGGGGCCGGGAGGGGGTGTGGTCACGCTGGTGGTCCTGTCTCGGCCGTTCCGGCCGGTGTCGGTCTGGAGGCTCGGTTCAGCTCTTGACGGCGCCCTGCGTCACGCCGCTGATCACCCAGCGCTGCGCGAACAGATAGACGATGACGGTCGGCGCCATCGCCATGAGGTACGAGGCGAACGCGACGTTGTAGTTCGTGCCGAACTGGCTCTGGAAGATGTTCTGCACGACGGGCAGCGTCTGCAGCCCCGGGTCCGCGGTGATGAGCGACGGCATCATGAAGTCGTTCCACGAGGCGAGGAAGGCGAAGATGCCGACGGTCGCGTTCATCGGTCCGAGCAGCGGCAGGATGATGCGCCAGAAGATCTGCCACGTGGAGGCGCCGTCGATGCGGGCGCTCTCCTCGAGTTCGACCGGGATGGAGCGCAGGAACGCCGAGTAGAGCAGCACGCTGAACGACAGTTGGAACATGGCGTGCAGGATCGCGACGCCGATGGGGTTGTCGAGCGAGATCATCGCGGTGAGCTTGATCTGGGGGAGCGCGACGACCGGGAACGGCAGGAACATCGCCGCGAGCAGGTACACGAACGACCAGCGGAAGAAGCGGCGGTGCCAGTTCCGGACGATGGCGTACGAGGCGAACGAGCTGAGCAGGAGCGTCGCGACGACGGTGAGTGCGGCGACGCCGAGCGACACCGAGAACGAGACCGGGAAGCGGGTGAGCGCCCACGCCTCGGCGAAGCTCGCCGGGTTGAACGGGGTCGGCAGGGACAGCGCGTTGCCGTCGACCGCCTGCGCGCTCGTCTTGAACGCCATGGCGACCGTGACGTACAGCGGGACGAGGACGGTCAGGGACGCGAGCGCCAGGATGATCGTCAGCGGCCAGTTGACGCGCTCGAGGCGGCGGCGGCGCGGCTGGTCGGGGGTGGTGCGGGCGGCTGCGGTGGCCGGGGACCGGGTGTCGATGGCGCTCATGCGAGTCGGAGGTTCCTTCCGCGCGTCACTGCGAGCTGCAGGACCGAGATGAGGACGGTGATGATGAAGAAGACGGTCGCGTTGGCCATCTGGTAGGCGTAGTCACCGCTGGTGAAGCCGGTGAAGATCGTCATCGCGACACTGCTCGTCGCGGAGCCGGGCCCGCCGTTCGTCAGGCCGACGATGACGTCGTAGGCGCCGAGGTAGCCCTTCACGCCGAGCACGGTGTTGATGACGATGAAGCCACCGATGAGCGGCAGGGTGATCGACCGGAGCTGCTTCCACGTCCCGGCGCCGTCGAGGGAGCTGGCCTCGTACACGTCGGCCGGGATCGAGGTGAGTCCGGCGGTGTAGATGAGGAGCGCGCCCGGGATGGTCTGCCACGCCGAGACGATGACGATGGCGAGCCACGCCAGGTTCGGGTCGCCGAGGATGCTCTGCTCGAGCGGGCCGAACCCGACCGACGTGGCCAGGGCCGGCAACGTGTTCGAGAACAGGTAGTTGAAGACGTAGGCGACGATGATGCCGGACACGACCATCGGGATGACGAACACCGACCGCAGACCCGCGGCGAAACGGACCCGCTTGGACAGGGCGATGGCGAGCGACAGCGCGATCGTCTGCGTGACGATGACGGTCACCACCGCGAAGCCGAGCGTGAACCCGTACGACCCGAGGATCGCCGGGTCGGACACGAGTGCGCGGTAGTTCTCGATGCCGAGGAAGTGCCACTGCCCGAACCCGAGGTAGTCCGTGAAGCTGTAGAAGATGCCGACGCATGCCGGCGCGACGACGAACGCCGTGAACAGCACGAGGGCGGGCACGAGGAACAGGTAGTACATGCCCTCGGTGCGGTGCAGGGAGCCGACGCGGCGGTGGACGCGGGTCGCTGCGGTGGCGGGGCCGGGACGGGGGTCCTCGGTCTCGGGGGTCAGGGGGGTCTGCATGGTCATGATCGCTCCTGGGGTCCGGTCCGGCTGTTCCTGGTCGCGCCGGTCAGACCGTTGCCGAGCGGCCGGCGAGTCGTCGCCAGTCGGTGTCGAGCCGCCGCAGCATCGAATCGAAGTCGCCGCTGCGGATGGCGGTCTGCAGGTAGTTGCCGAGCGGGATGGAGGTGGGGATGAAGGTGCCGGCACCCTGGTAGAACGCGCCGTCGTCGACGTACTGCTGCAGTCCCTGGATGCGCTCGTCGGTCTGCGGGGCGGCGTCCTCCGTGGTCGAGAACGCGAGGTTGTCCAGGTTGTAGGCGTTGATCACGTCGGGCTGCATGAGGAACTCGACGAGCTCCTGCGCCTGCTCGAGGTGCGGGGTGGTGGTCGGGATCCAGAGGCCGAGGTCGATGTTGACGCGTGCCTTCCGGTCACCCGGGTCGTTCGAGACCGGGAGTGCGAAGGTCCCGACGGGCAGGTCCTCGTCGACGAGGGCGATCTGGCTGAGCGCCCACGGTCCCTGCAGGTACATCGCCGCCTTGCCCTGTCCGAAGGCGAGGTTGCCGTCCGCGTAGGAGCGGGTGGCGTGGTCGGGGTTGAAGAACGACGAGATCGTCTTCGCGCGCTCCATCGGGAGGGCGAAGTCCTTCTCGAACGACACCTCGGCGTCCGGCCCGACGTCGGTCCCGAGGGCCTTCATCTTCCGGAAGAACGAGCCGGTGTCGACCAGGCTCCCGACCGAGTAGTCGAACAGGCCCTGCCAGAGGGTCCAGGTGTCCCGGTCGGTCGCGTAGACCGGGGTGATGTCGGCCTCCTGGAGCGCGGTGCAGACGTCGACGAACTCGTCCCAGGTGGTCGGGACCGGCAGGCCCTGCTCGTCGAAGATGCGCTTGTTGTAGATGACGCCGGCGGCCGCGAGCGAGAACGGCAGCACGCTCGTGCGGTCCTCGTACTTCGCGTACTGGTTCGTCAGGCCGTCGATGCTCTTCCGGACCCGACCGGCGGAGGGCAGGTCGCTCAGGTCACGGAGCACCCCGCGCTCGATGTAGCGCGCGAGTTCGAGGTTGTCGTTGAAGCAGCCGACGTCGGCCGGCTCACCGCGGACGAACTGCGGGGCGATGGCGACGGTGCTGTCGTGCACGACCCGCACGCCGCGGTTCTCGCGCTCGAAGCGGCGGAGCAGGTCGTCGAAGTAGGCGATGACCTCCTGCTTCTGCTCGTAGAAGCGCAGGGTGCTGCCGCCCGCCGCGGTGCTACCGGCCGAGGGGGCCGAGCACCCGGCGAGCGCCAGTGTGCCGAGCCCGAGCCCGCCGACCGCGCCGGCGAGGAACCCGCGCCGGCTGAGAGCCGATCGTGCCGTTGTGCTGCCCATGCCCATGGTCACTC
Organism: Curtobacterium sp. MCBD17_023; assembly: GCF_003224415.1. Taxonomy (NCBI): domain Bacteria; kingdom Bacillati; phylum Actinomycetota; class Actinomycetes; order Micrococcales; family Microbacteriaceae; genus Curtobacterium; species Curtobacterium sp. MCBD17_023. Next base: position 54,284 of record NZ_QKLJ01000016.1, on the reverse strand, counting down.
CCTTTCGCGCTCCGTCGCGCCAGCCCAGTTTTACAGCGCTGTAAACGCAAAGTCAACGCCGCGGCAGCGTTCTCCGGGGAGGGTCACGGGAGGGACGAGCCGCGGGGTGCCGGCGTGTGCTGGAGCTCCTGCCGCAGGGACCGGACGGCCCGCATGAGGTCGTCCTGCTTCCGGGCGCTCGCGCGGAGCGGCGATCCCAGGGCGGGACGCGCGATCACCCCGAGGCGTCCTGCCCCCGTGACGAGGGCGAGCGACCAGCCGCTCTGCCCGGTGATGCTCCTGCGCTCGTCGGGTTCGACGTCGCGGAGGTCCACCTGTCCGTGCCACGCCCGGGCACGGGTCAGCTCGGCACGGTCGCGACGGCGTGGATGCGGTCCGGGCCGTCAGGCGTAGCGGCGGGCGGCGCGCAGTGCGGCGTCGGTGTACGAGCCACCGAACAGGAACACGTGGAGCAGGAGCGGGGCGAGCTGGTGCAGCGCCACGCGGTCCTGCCACCCGGGCGCGAGCGGCGACTCCTCGTCGTACGCGGCCAACACGGTCCCGAGCTCCGGGAGGCCGAACAGCGCCAGCAGCGCCAGGTCCGTCTCCGCGTGACCGCCGTGCGGGGTCGCGTCGATGAGCATGGCACCGGTCGGTGCGTCCGCCGCCCGCGGCCAGAGCACGTTCCCCGCCCAGAGGTCGCCGTGCAGTCGGGCCGGACCCTCCCCGACGAGCGCCGGCTGCGGGGACCCGAGCGAGCCGTCCTCCAGGCGGTCGCAGACCCGCTCGAACACGTCGGCCTCGGCACCGTCGTACCCGCCGGCGTCGACGATCCGCTCGACGAAGTCCCGGATCCGGTACTCGGCGAAGAACGCACCCCAGGACGACGGGGCCTCGGACGCGGGGACGAACGGCGTGCGCGAGCGGCCCATCCGCAGCGGACCGTTCGCCGGGAACCCGGGCGACGGGGCACCCCAGTGCGCGGCACCGGCGGCGTGCGTGTGGGCCAGCGAGCGACCGAAGCGCGCCGCCTGCGCACGGGTCGGCGTCCCGTCCGCGATGAGCTCCAGTTCGAGCAGGGTCGGGTGCGGGCGCCCCAGGACGCGGGCGATCCGGGTGCCACCGGTCTCCTCGGCCTCGGCGAGCCACTCGAGGCCGGCTGCCTCGGCGGCGGCCTCGTCCGGGTCCGTGAAGGTCTTCGTGTGCGTCGAGGCCATCACCCCATCCTGCCGACCGGGAACGACTCCGGGTTCAGACGGCGTCGACCAGCGCCCGGGCGAGGGGGTGCCACGGCCGCGAGGACGGCCCGCTCAGCACCAGCGTCCGCTGGTACCCGGGCGACATCGGCAGCATGACGAGGTCCGGCGGCAGCATCACGCGGCCGAGCGTCGGCACGATCGAGACGCCCTCGCCGCGCTGGATCATGCCGAACATCGTGCTCATCTCCCGCACGCGGTGGGCGTAGCGGAACGGCTGTCCGGCCCGCTCGTGCATGAGCTGGATCTGGTGCTCGCAGCCACCGCCGCCCGCGACCAGGCCGTCCTCGTGCAGGTCGTCGAGGGTCAGCGCCGGGAGCTCGGCCAGCGGGTGGTCCCGGCGGACGACGGCGGCCATCTCGTCCTGTGCGACGACGACCCCGCCGTCCGGTACCGCGGTCGGGTCGACGAGCACCGCGGCGTCGACCGTGCCCGCTTCGAGCCACTCCGGCATCTCGTCGTCGTCGCCCTCGTACACCTGCACGTCGACGTCCGGCAGCGTGACCGTCCAGACCTCGCGGAGCCGGGGGAGCAGCCCCTGGCACACCGTCGGGACGGCGGCGAGGCGCACGGTGCCGCGTGCCGGGGCGGGCCGCACCACGGCCTCCAGGGCGTCGACCGAGGCGAGCACGCTCCGGGCGTGGGCGAGCAGGCGGTCGCCGAGCGGCGTCGGCGCGGTGGCGGCGCCGCGGAGCACGACCGGGCCGCCCACCTCGCGTTCGAGTCCGGCGACCGCGTGCGAGACGGCCGACTGCCCGACACCGAGCGCGAGCGCGGCCGCGGTGAAGGAGCCGGCGTCGACGGTCGCGACGAACGCGCGGAGCTGGGGGAGCGAGACGGGCATGCGCTTCCTTCATGACGGCATGAGCGTCATGCGTTTGCCGCATGACCGGACACTCCCGAGACTAGGCCTCGTGAACGCCCTCCTCTACGTCCTCGTCGCCCTCACGTGGGGCTCGAGCTTCTTCTTCGCGAAGATCGGGCTCGAGGGCCTGGCGCCCCAGCAGGTCGCCACGGTCCGCACCGTGCTCGGCGCACTGACGCTCGTCGTCGTGCTGCTCGTCACGCGCCGGCGGTGGCCGCGTGAACGGCGGCTGTGGGGGCACCTGTTCGTCGTCGCGGTGTTCCTCAACGCCGTGCCGTCGTCCCTCATGGCGTGGGCCGAGCAGACCGTGCCGTCCGGGCTCGCCAGCATCTACAACGCGACGACGCCCATCATGACGTTGCTCGCGCTGGCCGTCCTGGTGCCGACCGAGCGGTTGGACCGGCGGCAGGTCGGGGGGATCGTGCTCGGCATCGTCGGGGTCCTCGTGCTCGTCGGTCCCTGGGACGTGCTCGGCGACCCGGAGGTCCTGGCGAGCGTGCCGGGACAGCTCGCGCTCCTCGGCATGACGGCGTCCTACGGCATCGGCCTCGCGTGGCTCCGCCGCTTCGGCGTCGGCGGCGGGATCGATCCGACCACCGTCGCGACGGTGCAGCTGACGCTCGCCGCGGTGCTCATGCTCCTGGTCGCACCCGTCATCGCGACCGGTCCGGTGCGGCTGGACTGGAGGATCGGAGCCGCGATGGTGGCGCTCGGCGCGGTGGGCACGGGGCTGGCGTACGCGTGGAACACCCGGCTGGTCGGGGCCTGGGGTGCCGGGCGCGCCTCCACCGTGACCTACCTGACGCCGGTCGTCGGGGTCGCACTCGGCGTCCTCGTGCTCGGGGAGCCGCTGCGGTGGAACGAGCCGGTGGGCGGTCTCGTCGTGCTCCTCGGCATCGCCCTGGCGTCGGGCCTGATCAGGTCGCGGCGTCGGTCGGTTCCGGCGCCGGCCGGTGAGCAAGGGGCGGCGGCGGCCGGTCGGTGACGAGCCCGCGCGTCAGCGCCCTGCGGCGGACGGCGTCTGCTGCCGGAGCGGCTGCGTGCTGGTGTCGTGCAGCCCCTTGCCCGTCGTCTCGGGTGCCATGACCTGCGACAGGATCCCGCCGGCGACGCAGACGGCCGCGGCGATGAGCATGCACGCACCGATGCCGATCGTCGAGATGCCGACCGGGAGCAGGAACGTCCCCGCGGCCGCGCCGATGCGGCTGCACGCGGCGGCGAACCCGACGCCGGTGGAGCGGACCTCGGTCGGCAGCACCTCGATCGGGTAGACCGCGGTCAGATTGCCCTGCACGGCGTTCATGAACGAGAACACCGCGAAACACAGCACGACGACGACGCCGGGCGCGGATCCCCACAGTCCGACGACGGCGAGCGCCACGGCCATGATCCAGAACGGCGGGATCAGCTGCCGGCGACGACCGAGCCGCTCGATCGTGAGCATGCCGACGAGTGCTCCGACCGCCGCCATCGCGTTCACCGTGATCGTGCCCGCGGCCTCGTCGTGCAGCTGCAGGGACTTCAGCACCGTCGGGGCGAACGTGAAGATCGCGAAGTAGGGCGCGACGTTGCACGCCCAGAAGAGGGAGATGAACGCGAGACGCTGCCGGTTCTCCTTCGAGAACAGGACGCGGTACCCGCCGGCCTTCTGCTGCTCCGCCGCGTACTGCTCGTCGCGGAAGTACGCGTCGCCGCCGAGGTGCTCGGCGACGATCGTCCGTGCCTCGTCCACCCGGCCGCGGGCGAGCAGCCACCGCGGCGACTCCGGGAACCTGATCCGGGCGACGGCGGTGACGACGGCCGGCAGCGCGCTCGTCACGAGCACCCACCGCCAGCTCAGGCCGAACGCGTCGATCATCACGTAGGCGGTGACGACGGCGATCAGGTAGCCGCCGTACCAACACACGAGCAACCCGGACAGCCGCCGGCCGCGGTCCTTCGCGGGGGCGAACTCGGCGAGCATCGCGGCACCGATCGCGTACTCCGCGCCGATCGCGACCCCGAGCAGTACCCGGACGACGAACAGCTGCCAGCCGTCGGCGACGAACGCCTGCGCGAGACCGAGGACGATGAACGCCAGCACGTCGATCGTGAAGACGCGCTTGCGGCCGAACCGATCGGTGAGCCAGCCGGCGAGCGGCGCTCCGATGAAGATGCCGATCAGTGAACTCGCACCGATGAGTCCTGCGAGCACCGGGTCCAGGCCGAGCGCCACGGTGATGGCGGGCAGGGCGACGCTGATCACGCCGAGGTCGAACCCGTCCAGGCCCTCGCCCCACGCGCAGGCGAAGGTCATCCGGCGCAGGAACCCCCGCCGTCCGGCCGGGATGCTCGTCGTGGTCATGGTGATCCCTCCCGCGTGCGCCCCGTGGTCGACGCCCATCGGACCCTAGGCCGGAGGTGGTCGTGTGCTCGTCCAGGTTCTCCGTGTGCGGACCCCACGAGGGGGACCGCCGGCCGTCGCACTGCCCGGTGGCATGGCTCGTGGCGACCGAGCACGCGCCCGCTCCGTACGCTGGCACGGTGACCCCTCCGCGCAGGCCCTCGACCGTCCGCCTGCTCGTCGCGTCCTCGCACCCCGGCCCGACTGTGACGGTGACGGTCCTCGCCACCGTCCTCGCCGCCGCGGTGGGGCACCCGGTGGGGACCGTCGTGCTCGTGGCGCTCGCCGTGGTCGCCGGCCAGCTCTCGATCGGGCTCGCCAACGACTGGATCGACGCCGACCGTGACCGAGCCGTGGGGCGGAGCGACAAGCCGGTGGCCCGGGGGCTCATCGCCGTGGGGACGGTCCGCGCCGCCGCCGTCGTCACCGCGGGCATCGCCGTCGTGCTGTCGCTGTTCCTCGGGCCGGTCGCCGCGGTCGCACACGTGGTCCTCGTCGCGGCCGGGTGGGCGTACGACGCCGGCCTGAAGCGCACGGTCTGGTCGGTCGCGCCGTTCGTCGTCGCGTTCGGGCTGCTCCCGGTCGTCGCGATCGCGGCGGGGCCCGACGTCAGGTGGCCCGCCGCGTGGGCGATCGCGACCGGTGCGGTCTTCGGCGTCGCGATCCACTGCACCAACGTCCTGCCCGACCTCGTCGACGACGAGGCGACCGGGGTGCGCGGCTTCCCGCACCGGCTCGGCCTGCACGCGTCCGGGGTCGTCGCGTTCGGTTCGCTCGTCGTCGCGGCCGTCCTGGTGCTCGTCGGCCAGCTCGGCGGCGACGACCCGGTCCGCGGGGTCGGCGCTGTGCTGGCCGTGCTGGGTGCGGTCGTCGTGGTCGTCCTGGCAGCGGTCGGGGTGCGACTCGTGCTGACCGGGCCGCCGACCCGCACGTTGTTCCGCCTGGTGATCGCGTCGTCGCTCGTGCTCGTCGTCGAGCTCGGCTTCGCGGGAGCGGCCCTGGTGGCCTGAGCCGCGGCCGCGGCCGCCGCCGCCCGCACACCAGCCCCAGGGCGAGACCGACGCCAGGGCGTGCGGAGCGCCCGATCAGGACCGGCGCAGGAACGGGTCGATGACCGCCCACGTCGCGTCCGGGGCCTCCAGGTGCGGGAGGTGCCCGGCCGCCGGGACCTCGACGAACTGCGCACCGGGAACGGCTGCGGCGACGGCCCTGCCGTACGCGGGCGTGACGACGCGGTCACTGGCACCCCACACGACGAGGGTCGGGACGTCCACCGCCCCCAGACGGCCGAGGAGCGTCGGGTCGCTCATGCTCGTGCCGGCGACGGCAGCCATGGTGCGGCCGTTCGCCTGCTGGACCGCGCGCTGCTCGTCGGTGGAGCCGGCCGGGTCCCGGTACCCGCGCTCGGGGTCGTGCCATGCCACCTCGGCCAGTCCGCGGGCGTCGAGGGCGAAGAAGTCGGCGATCGGCTCACCGTCCACCACGACGCCGACGCCGTCGATCACCACGACGGCACCGATCCGTCCGCGGTACCGGTCATCGGCGGCCGCCTGGACGGCCATCTCGAGGGCGACCCACCCGCCGATCGACGAACCGATCAGGACGACGTCGTGCTCGTCGCGGTCGACGAGGTGGTCGAGGTACGCGTGCGCGAGGTCGGCGACCGAGGCGATGGCCTCCGGCCGGGCGGTGCCGTCCCAGCCGGGGTGGGTCGGCGCGACGGCGTGCATGGTCGCCGCGAGGTGCCCGACGATCGGTGCGACGGTCTGCGGGCCACCGCCGCCGTGGAGGACCAGGGCGATCCGCGCGGCGGGGTCGCCGTCCTGGTCGACGGGGAGGTCAGTGGGGAGGGTGCTGGTCATGGTCCACCTGTCTCAACATGTTGATGTAATGATGTTGATACCGTAGCACCATGGCGACGGACCTCGAACTGCTCGGACAGATGCTCAAGCGGGCGCAGTACCGGAACCACCGGACGATGGACGCTGCGCTCCGCGACGTCGGGGTCAGCCTCGTGCAGTGGGACGCGCTCCGTGCGGTCGACCGGATGCCCGGAGCCTCCGGCCACGACCTCGCCGTCGCCACGTTCCAGAGCGACCAGGCGTTCGGCACGCTCGCGACACGGCTCGTCGAACGCGGCCTCATCGAACGGTCGGCGGGACTCGGGCGCCGTCTCGTGCACACCCTGACGGACGCCGGCCGCGCAGCGCTCGACGACGGCCACGCGATCGCGGTCCACGTGCTCGACGAGCTCTTCGCACCGTTGGACGACGCGGGTCGGCGCCACCTGGAGCGCGCGCTGGCTGCTCTCACCGCGGCGGAGTGAACGGCCCCCCCGCGTCCGGGTACGCGGGGCCCTCGACCGTGCGGACCGTACAGTGCACCATGACCGAAACCACGCCGACACCCCACCTGCTCCGGCTCGGGGTGCTGGCTGTCTCCCGGAAGGCCGATGAACGTCGCCTGCCGATCCACCCCGCACACGTCGAACGCATCGACCCCGACCTCCGCGCCAGGATGGTCCTCGAGCGCGGGTACGGCGATCGCTTCGGCGTCCCGGACGAGCAGCTCGAACCCCTCGTCGGAGCGATGGCCACGCGTGCGGAGGTGGTCGCCACCGCCGACGTCGTGCTCCTGCCGAAGCCCCAGACACCGGACCTCGCCGACCTGCGGGACGGCCAGGTGCTCTGGGGGTGGCCGCACTGCGTGCAGGACCAGGCGCTGACGCAGCTCGCGATCGAGAAGCGCCTGACCCTGATCGCCTGGGAGGCGATGAACCACTGGCGGGCCGACGGCGGCTTCGGCCTGCACGTCTTCCACAAGAACAACGAGCTCGCCGGGTACTGCTCGGTGATCCACGCGCTGCAGCTCTGCGGCTCCACCGGGGACTACGGGCGTCGGCTCACCGCCGTCGTCATCGGTTTCGGTGCCACCGCCCGTGGGGCCGTCACCGCCCTCAACGCCCACGGCATCCACGACGTCCGCGTCCTCACGAACCGCGACATCGCCGCCGTCGGGTCGCCGATCCCGTCCGTCGACATCCTGCAGATCGAGCACGACGAGGACGCACCGACGGGCAGCACGGTCCGGACCCGGGAGGGCTCGGTCCCGCTCGCGCCGTACCTGGCGCGGAACGACATCGTCGTGAACTGCACGCTCCAGGACCCGAACGCGCCCCTGACCTACCTCCGCACCGAGGACCTCGAGGCCTTCCGCCCGGGGAGCCTGGTCGTCGACGTCTCGATCGACGAGGGGATGGGCTTCAGCTGGGCACGGCCGACGTCGTTCGCCGAGCCCATGGTCACCGTCGGCGGGTCGACGAACTACTACGCCGTCGACCACAGCCCGTCACTGCTCTGGAACTCGTCGACGTGGGAGATCAGCGAGGCGCTGATGCCGTTCCTCCGGACGGTGATGTCGGGTCCGTCGGCGTGGGCGGAGTCGGACACGATCCGTCGGGCGATCGAGATCGAGCACGGGCAGGTCCGCAACGAGGCGATCCTCGCCTTCCAGGGCCGCGCGGCCGCCTACCCGCACACGGTCACCGCCTGACGGCGGCGTCTGCTCGGGACGCCTCGATGGCTCCGAGGCGCCGCCACCTCCCGCGGCGTCCCGACCACTCGGCGGCGTTCCGCTCGGACGGGCCCGTCTCGCAGGCCCGTCGGACGGACGGGAGGTCGACTACGCCCAGGCCATCGCGTACAGCCGGGCCAGGGCACGCGCGGTCGGGAGCGCCAGGACGGACCGGAGCAGCGCCTCCCGGCCGACGCCGACCACGTCGGGGACCGCGCGGCCGAGGGCCATGTTCGCCTCCGCCTGCCGTCCGGCCCGTCGTGCGGCGGCCTGCCGCCGGCGCGCGTAGACCGGCCATGGTCCGGCCGCACCGGTGCGCACCGCGTCGGCGAGGACCGGTGCCAGGTCGGCCGCGTCCAGCCACCCGAGGTTCATGCCCTGTCCACCGATCGGGCTGATCTCGTGGGCCGCGTCGCCGACCAGGACCACCCGGCCGAGTCCGACGCGGTCCGCGGTGCGGCGACGCACGCGGAAGGCGCTGAGCATCGAGCAGGTGGCGGGGTCCGGCGCGACACCCGTGCGGTTCCGCACGATCGCCGCCAGCCGGGAGGCCCGGTCCGCCTCCGGCGCGTCGGCTGCGGCCGCGGGGACGGCCGGGTCCGCCAGGGCGTCGTCCCGGGGGAGGAGCACGACGTACCGTCGGCGGCCGTCGGGGAGCGGGAAGGACTCGACCACGCCCGCCGCGCCGACGTCGACGAGGGCGGCCGAACGGGCGTCCGCGTCCTCGGGGTCGGCGAAGTCGCCCATCACGTAGCGGTCCGGGTAGTCCCGGCCGGTCGTCCCGATGCCGAGCAGGTCGCGGACCAGGCTCCGGGCGCCGTCCGCGCCGACGACGAAGGACGCGCGGACCTCGACCGGTCGGCCGTCGCGGTCGGTGCCGGTCGCGTCCACGTGGTCGCGGTGCCGGGTGAGCCCGACGAGTGCGGTGCCGGTCCGGAGTGCTCCGGGTGCACCGGCATCGAGCCGGTCGCGGAGGAGCACCTCGGTCCGGTGCTGGTCGAGCGTCGCCACGTACGGGTGCGTGTCGGACGCGCCGTCGAACGACAGCGTGCCGAGGACCCGACCGCGACTCCGGGCGACCCCGGTCCGCACGAGGACCGCCTCCGCGAGCACCGTGTCGGCCAACCCGACCTCGGCGAACGCGTCGAGCGACGGCGGGTGGATCCCGATCGCCCGCGAGCCGACCGGGTCGGTGGTCCGGCGCTCCCAGACCTGCACGGCGGTTCCCCTGGCCGCCAGGAGCGCGCCGAGGAACAGGCCGACCGGTCCGCCGCCGACGACGAGGACGTCCGTGGTGTCCGTGGTCACGGGCCGAGCCTACGCACGGCCGGACCACCGGTTGCCGGGAACGCCACCACGACCCCCAAAGAGCCCTTTGACGGTGCCGCCTCGCGAGTGTCACCATGACGCCGTGTCCGCCATCGACGAGCTCCGCGCCACCGCTCACCCCGTCCGCCTGCGACTGCTCTCGCTCCTGACCGGCGTCGCGATGAGCGCCGCCGAAGCCGGCCGGGAGCTCGGGCTCTCGCAGGCGACGGCGAGCTACCACCTGCGCGTGCTCGAGCGTGCCGGACTCGTCCGGGTCGTCGAGGTCGTCCGGCTCCGGGGCGGTGACGCCAAGCGCTACCGGCACGAGGCGTCGTCGGTGCCGTTCGACGTCCACGACGTGCACCCGCTCGACCCGGACACGGCGGAGGAGCGCGTCGCCTACCTCGGGTTGGTCGCGGACGAGCTCCGGCGGCGAGCCCTCGACCAGGTCGACGGCCCCGGCATGTCCGCCGACGCCGAACTCTGGGTGGACCCGGAGACGTGGCGCCGCGTGGTGCACCACGTCGGGCAGACCGCCGCCCTCCTGCACGCCGCCGCACGCCCGCCGCGGACACCCGGCACCCAGCCGGTGTCGATGACGGCGGCGCTGTTCCCGGTGCGACGACGGTGAGCACGACGGTGAGCACCACGGTCGACCGTCTCGGTCCGCTCCGGCACGCACCCTTCCGGTGGCTCCTGGCGGCCCGCACGACGAGCATCCTCGGCAACGCGGTCGCGCCCATCGCGCTCGCGTTCGCCGTGCTCGACCTGACCGGGTCGGCGGCCGACCTTGGGCTGGTCGTGGCCGCACGGTCGGTGGCGAACGTCGCGGTCCTGCTGTTCGGCGGCGTGGTCGCGGACCGCCTGCCCCGCGACGTCGTCCTCGTCGGGACGTCCGGCGCTGCCGCCGTCACGCAGGGCGTGGTGGCTGCGCTCGTCCTCACGGGGTCGGCGAGCATCCCGACCCTCGTCGTCCTCAGCGTCCTGAACGGAGCCGTCGCGGCGGTCAGCCTCCCCGCCGCGGCGGCACTCGTGCCGGACACCGTGCCCGCGCCGATGCTCCGCCCCGCGAACGCGATGCTCCGGCTCGGCCTCAACGGCGGGAGCATCCTCGGTGCCTCGGCGGGTGCCGGCCTGGTCGCCCTCGTCGGGCCGGGATGGGGACTCGCGGTCGACGCGGCCGGCTTCGCCGTCGCCGGCCTGTTGTTCGCACGGATGCGGCTGCCCCGGACCGGCGCGGCAGCGGCCGACCGGGACAGCGGGACGTCGCGGTCGGTCGTGTCCGACCTGCAGGAGGGGTGGCGCGAGTTCGCCAGCCGCCGGTGGGTGTGGATCGTCGTGGTGCAGTTCGCGGTGCTCAACGCGGCGTTCGTCGGCGCGACGGCCGTCCTCGGGCCCGTCGTGGCGGACGCGTCCTTCGGTCGGGCCGCGTGGGGGCTCGTCGTCGCCGCGCTCTCCGTGGGGCTCGCGATCGGCGCGGGCATCGCGCTCCGGTGGCGACCCCGGCACGCACTCGGCATCGGGGTCGCACTGATGGTCGTCGCCGCCGTGCCCGTGCTCGCCCTCGCGCTGACCCCGTCGGTCGTCGCGCTGGTCGTCGCCTTCGCCGGCGCCGGCGTCGCGATCGAGGTGTTCTCCATCGCCTGGGACCAGTCCCTGCAGACGAACGTGCCGCGCGACGTCCTCGCCCGCGTGTACTCGTACGACGCGGTCGGTTCGGTCGTCGCGGTGCCCGTCGGCGAAGCGCTCGTCGGACCGCTCGCACACACCGTGGGAACGGTGCAGACCCTGCTCGGGTGCGCCGCGCTCATCGTCCTCGCCACCGTGGCAGCGGCCGCCACGCGGAGCGTCCGACACGTGACGGTCGAGGAGTCCGCGGGCTCCTGACCGACCGGTCCCGACTGTCCGCGAACCGCACCAGGTGCCGGATCTGCCAGCCCTCTCGGGCGCACCCGAGTTCCGTTCCGTGCGGATCGACCACCAGCACGAGCACCACCGCCAGGAGGCACCCATGAGCACACCCGACGACGACACCCGGCCCGTCCGCGGCACCGGCGCGCACGACGGCACGGGTCGTGACGAGACGCACCACGACGGCGACGCCGCTCACGCGGTCGCCGCTCCCGGTGACGACCGGAACGACGGACGCGACCACGCACGGAACGACGGCGTCGCTGCGGGTGCTGCCGGACGCGCCGAGCGCGGTGCGACCCAGCGTGAGACCGTCCTCGAACGCGAGAAGGAGGAGTTCGCCGGCTTCAAGTGGGGCTCGGCGTTCTTCGGCTGGCTCACCGCCACCGGCACCGCGGTCATCCTGACGGCCCTCCTCACCGCCGTCGGCGCTGGCGTCGGCCTCGGCCAGAACGGCGGCGACGTCGACGACGCGGCCCAGGACGTGACGCAGAACGGCGACGTCGTCGGCATCGTCGGAGCCATCGCACTCGCCGTGATCCTGTTCGTCGCGTACTACGCCGGTGGCTACGTCGCCGGCCGCATGGCCCGGTTCTCCGGTGCGAAGCAGGGCATCGCCGTCTGGATCTGGGCGGTCGTCATCGCGATCGTCGTGGCGATCATCACCGCCGTCGCGGGCAGCCAGTTCAACGTCCTCGGGAACCTCAACAGCTTCCCGCGGATCCCGGTCGACGAGGGCACGCTCACCGTGACCGGGATCATCACCGTGATCGTCGTCGCCGTCATCAGCCTGGTCGGCGCGGTCCTCGGCGGCCTCACGGGCATGCGGTACCACCGCAAGGTCGACCGCGTCGGTCTCGGCCGCTGAGCCGAGGCACCGCCCCGGGCGCTCTGCCCCCACGAACCCACCTGACACACCACCACCGCACGACGAAGGGAACGACCATGATCGACACGAACAACATCAACAGCGTCTTCGACGCCAAGGTCATCGACCCGGACGGCCAGAAGGTCGGCACCGTCAAGCAGGTCTACGTCGACAACACCGACGGCCACCCGCTGTTCGCCAGCGTCTCCACCGGCCTCTTCGGCACCTCGGAGTCGTTCGTCCCCCTCGAGGGCGCCGACCTGACCGGTGACGAACTCCGCGTCGCGTACGACAAGGACCGCATCAAGGACGCACCGCGCATCGACGCCGACGGCGACCTCAGCGACGACGAGCAGGACCGCATCTTCGACCACTACGGCCTGGGCAGCAGCAGCAGCACCACCACCGGCACCGACACCTCGGCCAGCTTCGGCACCGAGTCGACGACCGGCACGACCGGCACCGACCCGGACCTCACCACAGGCACGGCCTCCGGCTCCGGCACGACCGGTGACGTCACCGACGTCGACCGCAGCGCCGGCCACGACACGTCCGGGGCGAACACGGACGACGCGATGACGCGGTCCGAGGAGCGCCTGGACGTCGGCACCCAGAAGGTCCAGACCGGCCGTGCCCGCCTCCGCAAGCACGTCGTCACGGAACAGCAGTCCGTCACCGTGCCGGTGCAGCACGAAGAGGTCCGCCTCGAGACCGAGCCGATCACCGACGGCAACGTCGGCGCGGCGACCGACGGCCCGGCCCTGTCCGACGAGGAGCACGAGGTGACCCTCAGCGAGGAGCGCGTCGTGGTCGACAAGGAGACCGTCCCGGTCGAGCGCGTCCGCCTCGGCACCGAGACCGTCACCGAGCAGCAGCAGGTCTCCGAGGACGTCGCGCACGAGGAGATCGAGCTCGACGAGGACGGCACCACCCGCCGCTGAATCGCGTTCTGCACGACCGGGCGGGCGTCGGAGGGGCGCCGACCACTAGCGTGAGCGCATGGCAGCAACCGACGAGACACCGGCAGTGGAGCCGACGCCGGCACAGCACATCGATGCGATGATCGCGGCGCACGCGGACTGGCGCGGATCGGTCCTCGCCGACGCCCGTGCCGCGGTCCTGGCCGTGGACCCGGCGATCGAGGAGACCTGGAAGTGGCGGGGCGCTCCGGTGTGGGAGCTCGACGGCATCCTCGTCGTCGGCAACGTCTTCAGGGCGGCCGTGAAGCTCGGCTTCATGTACGGCGCGGCCCTCGAGGACCCGGACGGCCTGTTCAACGACGAGCTCGGTGGGAACCAGCGTCGCGCGATCAAGTACTCCGAGGGGGACGACGTCGACGTCCCGGCACTGCAGGCGCTCGTGCGACGGGCGATCGACCACAACCACACGCGACGCCAGGCCAGCCGACGCCGCTGACCGACCGACGCCGCTGACCGACCGAAGCCGCTGACCGACCGGCCCCGCTGTCGGGTCCGCGTCAGCTCGCGGCGGCGCTGCGGGCGGCGTGGTCCTCGGCGACCAGGCGACGGGCCTCCCGAACACGCGCGCGGAGCTTCTCGACCGGGACCTCGATCGCGTACGCCGCCCCGATCGACACGATGACGGCGGCGGCGAAGAGCCAGACGTTCCCGAACCAGCCGATCGCGAACGTGCCGAGCAGGGCGATCACGAGCGGGTGCCAGAGGTAGGCGGAGTACGACACCCGGCGTCCGAACCAGGCGACCGGGGACCAGGACAGGGCCACGGACACCGGGGTCCGCACCGAGACCAGCCCGCCGATGAGGACCGCCGCCGCCAGTCCGGTGGCCGGCATGAGCAGGCCGAAGGTCCAGGCGTGGTCGGTCCAGTCGTCACCGATCCAGAACTGCACGCCGACCACCGCCGCGGCGCCCGCCCAGGTGCCCAGGTGTCCGGCGAGGCCGGAGGCGAACGAACGGCACCGCTCGTCGTCGAGCAGCAGCGCGAGCACGCACCCGGTGGCGAGCGGCACGACGCCGAGCACGGGGGAGAAGTACACGTCCGGGGTCGAGCCGCCCGAGGGGGTGCGGTAGCTGAGCCACGACGCTGCCGACGCCGCCACGACGACGGTGGACAGGCCGAGGACGAGTGCCCGCCGACGACGTCCGAGCGACAGCAGGAGCAGCAGCACCGGTGGCCAGACCAGGTAGAACTGCTCCTCCATCGACAGGCTCCACGTGTGCGCGAAGACCCCCTGCGTGGTGTCCCAGAACGAGCGGTAGAGGTTCCCGGTGTAGGTCAGGGCGATGAACGCCGCCGACCCCGCCGAGAGTGACGCGCCCTTGTAGTCGCCGACCCAGTTCCAGAGCAGCAGTCCGGCCACGACGAGGGCGACGAGTGCCGGGTAGAGCCGGAGCAGGCGCTTCCACCAGAACGACCCGAGCCGGATGGTGCCGGTCCGCTGCCGCTCGCGGAGGAGCAGTGTCGTGATGAGGTACCCGGAGAGCACGAAGAAGACCGTGACGCCGATCCACCCGCCCTCGAACTGCGGGACGTGCAGGTGGTACAGGACCACCATGACGATCGCGACGGTTCGGAGGCCGTCCAGCGGGAGGGCGCGACCCGGCGGCGACGCCGGAGCTGGCGGGGCCGCCACGGGCGCGGCCGCGGCGGGTACGGACGGCGCGACGACGGGCACGGTGTCCGTCGGGGGTGCGATCCGGGTCATCGTCCCAGTGTGCTCCCGCTGTCCATGAACCGGCTCCGGCCTGTCAGGCCTGCTGTCGAACCATCGACGCGGCCAGTGCGTCGAGCCGCTCGGTCGCGAGTTCCGGCAGGGTGCGGGTCTCGCCCGGGGCGATCCACTGCGCGAAGGCCAGGTGGAACACCGTCACACCGGACTGCGCCAGCAGGGTAGCGGCCGGCTCGGGGACGCCCCGCCCGCGGAGGACCTCGGCGAGCCTGCGTCCGAGACCGGAGAGCTTCGCGAGTTCGCGCTCGCCGAGAGCGGGTTCGGCGTCGATCACGGTCTGCCGGCGGCGGGACCACTCGCGGCGGTCGTCGGGGAAGAACGAGCCGGCACCGTCGAGCGCCCGTGCGATGAGCTCGATCGGCGGGATGTCGGCCGGGGCGTCCTCGACGGGTCCGACGAACAGCCCGATGAAGGCGTCCTGGCTCGCGAACAGGACTTCGCGCTTGTCGGCGAAGTGCCGGAAGAAGGTCCGCTCGGTGACATCAGCGGCACGGGCGATGTCGGCGACCGTCGTGGCCTCGAAGCCCCGGTCGAGGAACAGTTCCAGAGCCGTCGACTGGAGGCGCTCCCGCGTGCCCGGTTGCCATCTCGCCATCCTCTGAGTGTACCGACGGACCAGTCATGATGACAGCGCCTGACATCGGGTGTACCGTCTTGATGTCAGCAAGTGACATCAACGAGAAGGGCACCATCATGCACGTGTTCGTCACCGGAGCCTCCGGCTGGATCGGCTCCGCCACCGTCGACGAGCTCCTCACCGCCGGCCACCGCGTCACCGGGCTCGCCAGGTCCGACACCTCAGCCGCGGCCGTCCAGGCGAAGGGCGCCGAGGTCCTCCGCGGCGACCTCGACGACCTCGAGGCACTCCGCCGTGGGGCCGATGCCGCCGACGGCGTCGTCCACCTCGCCAACAAGCACGACTTCGCGCACCCCGGAGTCAGCGACGCTGCCGAGCGCGCCGCCGTCGAGACCCTCGGCGAAGCGCTCGTGGGCAGCGGGCGACCGTTGGTGGTCGCGTCCGGCGTGGCCCGACTGGCCGGCGACCGGGCCGCGACCGAGGCGGACCCGAACCCGGCCGTCGGTCCGCACTCCATGCGCGGCGGTGGTGAGAACCGTGCGCTCGACTTCGTCGACCAGGGCGTCCGGACCGTGATCGCGCGCTTCGCCCCGACCGTCCACGGCTCCGGCGACTCCGGCTTCGTCTCGCTCATCACCGAGGCCGCCCGTCGGCACGGGGCCGCCGCGATCATCGGCGAGGGGTCGAACGGCTGGGCTGCGGTCCACCGCACGGACGCCGCGCGCCTGGTCCGACTCGGCCTCGAGGGTGCACCGGCGGGCACTCGGATGCACGTCACCGCAGAGGACGCCGTGCCGACCCGGGACATCGCGCGAGCGATCGGTGACGCCCTGGGCGTGCCGGTGACGACGATCGAGCCGGCCGAGGCGGTCGACCACTTCGGCTTCGTCGGACCGTTCTACGCGATGGAGATGGCCGCGACGTCGACGGCCACTCGGGATCTCCTCGGTTGGCAGCCGACCGGACCGACCCTGCTCGAGGACATCGCCGCCGGCGCCTACACGGCCGCACGGAACTGAGCGCGCGGTTCCCTGACCGCACGGACCGGGCCGGACGGCGGACGGGAGGTCCGTCACCCGCTGGTGACGGACCTCCCGTCCGGTCCGTGGTCGCGCGGGGCGCTACTCCGCCTTCTGCAGCTGCCAGTGCTCCGGCTCGCGGTCGCCGTTCGGGCGCACCGGGCGGACGTCGCCGACGATCGGGATCGAGCGCTTCCGCATGAACCAGACGTAGCGGACGAAGAAGTGGGTCAGCGTCGACATGCGGTTGCCGTTGCCGAGCAGGCTCGTGATGTGCACGAACACCCACGCGGCCCAGGCCACGGGCCCGACCATCGTGATGCCGCCGCGGAGCTGGGCGACGGCGGCGTTCGTGCCGATCGTCGCCATCGTGCCCTTGTCGAAGTACTTGAAGCGCTCGGTCGGCTTGCCGGCGACGAGTCGCTTGATCTGCTCGGCGACGTGCTTGCCGCCCTGTAGCGCCGGCTGGGCGAGCTGGGCGAGGGCATCGTCCTGCGCGGCGATGTCCCCGGCCGAGAAGATGCGCTCGACCCCCTTCACGCTGAGGTCGTCGTTCACCTGGATGCGACCGCCGTGCGTCTGCGGCAGGCCCCAGTTGCCGACCTCCTTGTGCGCCGCGACACCGGTCGCCCAGATGACCTGCGACGCCGGGATGACCTCGCCGCCGGCCAGGCGGACGCCGTCGGGCAGGACCTCCTCGACACCGGCGTTCAGGCGCAGGACGACACCGCGCTTGCGGAGGATCTTGGCCGCGTACCGGCGGAGGCGCGGGGCGAACGGCTTGAGGAGCTCGCCGCTGCGGTGCACGAGCGTGATCGAGATGTTGCCGCGTTCGATCTCCGGGTAGGCGCCGACGAGCGCCTGGTCGCGGAGCTCCGCGAGCGCACCGGCCATCTCCACGCCGGTGGCACCGCCGCCGACGATGACGACGCGGATCTCGTCCGGACCCTGCTTCGCCGCGGCCTGCTCCAGGCGGGTGAAGAGCTCGTCCCGGATGCGCAGGGCCTGGGAGCGGGAGTACATCGAGTACGCGTACTCGTAGGCGCCGGGCGTCCCGAAGTAGCTCGTGTTCACGCCGTTGGCCAGGATCAGGTAGTCGTAGTGCAGGTGCTCGCCGTCGGACATCTCGGCGATGCGCTCGTCGTGCCGGATGCCGGTGAGCAGCCCGTGCCGGAAGTCCGCGTTCGCCTGGCGTGCGCGGAGGCTGCGGAGGAAGTACGTCACGTCACCGGCGTTCAGCCCGCCGGTCGCCACCTGGTACATGAGGGGCTGGAACATGTTGTAGACGTGCCGGTCGACGAGGGTCACCCGGACCGGTGCGTCCTTGAGCTCGCGCATCGCGGCGATCCCGGCGAATCCACCGCCGACGACGACGACGTGCGGGCGGGTGTCCTGCGGCATGGTGAGCTCCGGGGGTCGTGCGGTCTGGGCCACCCAGAAGGGTACGCCGATCAGGCAGACCCGCTGTCCACGCTCCGGACAAGAGCCGGGAGGCGCGGATCACCGCCGTCAGGCGTCGAACCGCCCGTAGGTGCTCAGCACGTTCCCCTTGCTCGTCACGGCGTTCGCGACCAGGCGGAGCCGCGTCGGCGGGTCCGTGGGCTCGAACAGCTTCCGACCGTGTCCGGCGATCGCCGGGTGCACCATCAGCTGCAACTCGTCGAGCACCCCGGCGAAGAGCAGACTCCGGACGAGGGTGACGCTGCCGCACACGGCGATGTCGGCTCCGTCCCGTCGCTGCAGCTCGCGGACGAACGCCGGCACGTCGCCGGGGATCCGGGTGCTGTTCTCCCACGCCAGGTCGTCGCCGAGGGTGGTCGACGCGACGTGCTTCTCGATCGGGTTGATCCACTGGCCGAAGGGGTCGTCCGCGTGCGCTGGCCACCACTCGGACCACTCCAGGTAGCTGTTCCGACCGAGCAGCACCGTGTCGGTGGCCGCCATCCACGCGGTCATCGCGGCACCGAGCTCGTCGTCGAAGCTGTCGTACTGGAACTCGTACGGGTCCTGCACGACGCCGTCGACCGAGGTGAACAGTCCCGCAGTGACCTTCCGCATGTGGGCGAGGGTAGCGCCTGGAGCCCGGCAGCGGAACGGTTCCCAGGCGCTGCGGCCCGGTCGGCATAGGGTCGGGGGATGCGTGCACTGGTGGAGACCGTCCAGGTCGACGGACACCCCGTCCGGCTGCGGACGATGGCGCCGGCCGGTCGGGTGCGGGACTCGTTCGCCCCCACGGTCGTGCTCGTGCACGGCATCGGGATGTCGCACCGGTCCTTCCACCGGGTGCAGACGGCGCTGTCCCGGACGCACCGGACCGTGTCGGTCGACCTGCCCGGGTTCGGCGGGTTGCCGTACGGCCGCCGTCGGTTCGAGGAGCACGAGTACGCCGACCTCGTCGTGCGCGCGGTCACCGCCCGTGGAGCGGGGGACGTCGTCGTCCTGGGACAGTCGATGGGCACGCAGATCGCCGTCGAGGCCGCCCTCCGTCACCCCGACGTCGTCAGTTCCGTCGTCCTCGTCGGTCCGGTCGTCGACGACCGCCGCCGCTCCCTCGTCCGGCTCGCCGCCGCACTCGGCGTGGACGTCCTGCTCGAGGGCGCCCGGATGAACGCGATCGTCCTCTCGGACTACCTCCGGAGCATGCCCCAGTACCTCCGCGAACTCCGGCCGATGCGCAACTTCCGGATGACCGACGGCGTCCGGGCCCTGACCGTCCCGGTGCTCGTCATCCGCGGTGCGCAGGACCCGGTCGCGAAGCACGACTGGGCCGTGCGGCTCGCGGAGACCGCCACGCGCGGTGCCCTCGTCGAACTGCCCGGACCGCACCACGTGCAGGAACACCAGCCGGTCGCCGTCGCCCGACTGGTGGACGAGTTCCGTCGGGTCCAGACGCTCGAGTCGGCGCGCGACGGAGTGGTGCTGTGACCGGCCCGACCCCGCACCCGGGTGCGCCGATCGACGTGTCGGCGGGTGGGCCTCCCGTCCGGGTCGGCCTCCTCCGACGCGTGCGGTGGGCACTGCTCGACTGGCTCTACGCCGGGGTGTGGCAGGTCCGGAGCCTCGGCCCGACCACGGCCGACGACTACCGGACCGGCGACCGGCAGGCCGTCGTCGTCATCCCGGGCGTGTACGAGACGTGGCACTTCATGCGTCCCCTGATGGACGTCCTGCACGACCGCGGCCACCCCGTGCACGTGCTCACCGACCTGCGCCACAACGTCCGACCCGTCCCGGTGTCGGCGGAGGCGGTCATGGCGTACCTCGACGAGCACGACCTGCAGCACGTCCTCGTCGTCGCGCACAGCAAGGGCGGGCTGATCGGGAAGTACGCGATGACCCGACTCGATCCGCACGGGCGGATCGACCGCATGGTCGCCGTGTCGACGCCGTTCGCCGGCTCGAAGTACGCGGTGCTCGCGCCCGTGCGGCACCTCCGGGTCTTCCGGGCGGCGGACCCGGTGCTCGCCGGGCTGGCGCGGGAGCTGGACGCGAACAGCCGCATCACCTCGGTGTACGGGGTGTACGACACGCTCATCCCCGGTGGGTGTGAGCTCGCCGGGGCGGAGAACGTGCAGCTCGAACTCGGCGGGCACTTCCGGATCCTCGCCGACCGGCGGACCGCCGTCGCGGTGTTGCGCGCGGCGGACGGCGACTGAGCGGGCGACCTGCTCGGTCCCGCGGCGTCCTGTCCCGCGGCGTGCTGCTCCCGCTGGGCCCGTTCCTCCGGGCACCACTCCGCCGGGCCTCACTCCTCCGGTGGTCCGTTCCTCCGGTGGTCCGTTCCTCCGGGGCCCGTTCGTCAGCGGGTGGCGACGCTCGCGCGCTCCACGATCCGGTGCGGCACGACGACCGTCCGGACCGGTGCCTCCCGGTCGGCGATCCGCCGCTCCAACAGGTCGAGGGCGGCGTCCGCGAAGGCCCGACGGTCGAACGACACCGTGGTGAGCGCGGGGATCGCGAACGCGGCCTGGTCGACGTCGTCGAACCCGACGACGCTCACCTGCTCGGGCACCCGCACACCCCGAGCTGCCAGGACGTGCAGCACGCCGAACGCGATCGAGTCCGTGAACGCGAACACGGCGTCGGGCAGGGGGTTCCCGTCGAGCCAGGTGGCGAAGGCGGTGGCGGCGGCGGCGGTGGTCCATTCGGGGAGCGGCACCCGGAGTGCGGGGTCGACGTGCAGGTCTGCGCTGCCGACCGCGTCGTCGTGGCCGAGCTGCCGCAGCCGCGCCGTCGCGGTGACCCCGTCGCGCCGTGGTGCCCCGACCACGGCGATGCGCCGGTGCCCTCGGTCGAGGAGCATCGTCGTGACCTCCCGGGCCGCTGCTCGGCTGTCCACGTGCACCTGGTCGACCTGCTCGGGCTCGACCTCGCCGATGACGACCGTCGGCGGCAAACCCTCGGTGTTCGCGAGGGTGCTCGCGCTGAGCGACACCGGGTTGAGCACGAGACCGTCCACCAGGTGTGCCCGCGCGCGGGACACCAGTTCGCGTTCGCGTTCCGGGTCGTCGGCGGTCTGCTCCAACTGCACGACGAGCCCTCGGTCGTGCGCGAGTTCGACGAACCACCGCGCGAGGTCCGCCGAGTACGCGCTCGCGAGCTCCGGCAGCGTCAGGGCGATGGCGCCGGTCCGGCCGTTGCGGAGGCCACGGGCGGAGAGGTTCGGCACGTACGCCAGTTCGGCGACCGCGGCCTCCACCCGGGCCCGCGTCTCCGG
This sequence comes from Curtobacterium sp. MCBD17_023, assembly GCF_003224415.1. Classification (NCBI taxonomy): domain Bacteria; kingdom Bacillati; phylum Actinomycetota; class Actinomycetes; order Micrococcales; family Microbacteriaceae; genus Curtobacterium; species Curtobacterium sp. MCBD17_023. Next base: position 33,118 of record NZ_QKLJ01000016.1, on the reverse strand, counting down.
GCGCACGACGACACCGCCGTTGACGACGTTGGACACCGTCTTCGGCGACACCCCCGCGAGGGCGGCCACGTCCCGCACGGTCGCTCGCATGACAGCACCGTAGCGCGGTCGTCAGCCGACGGTGCGGACCCGCACGTGCGCCGGGCCGTCGTCGCCGACGGTGACGGTGGTCTCCTGTGCCCCGACGCGGACGGCGTACTCGCCGCGGAACCCGCGGAACACCACCCGCCCGGCGTCGTCGGTGCGCAGGGTGGTCGGCGGTGTCCACCACTCGTCCTTCACCAGCCGACGGAGGGCGTCGTAGGACGGCTTCGGGGTGCCGTCGGCCCGGACGAGCCCGATCGGTGCGCCCAGCCACGCCCCCTCGTCCGTGATGCCCCAGTAGGTGATCGCCTCGACGGCCGGGTGCCCGACCAGGCTGCGGTAGTGCCGTTCGAGTTCGTCCGCCTGACGTGCCTCGCCCTCGGGCGTCGACGGCCACGAGTCGACCACGTGGTCGTTGAGGTCGACGATGTGCGCGGGCATGAGCTCGCCGGACACGAGTGACGTCTCGGTCAGGTGCAGCGGCAGGCCGTACCGGGCGAACCGGTCGACCATCGCGAGCATGGTGTCCTCACCCCAGTAGCCCTGGTGCATGTGGGTCTGCAGCCCGATCGCGTCGATGCGGATGCCGGCCTCGAGGACGCCCTCGATCAGGCACTCGTAGGCGTCCGAGAGGTCGAAGTCGTTGAGCAGCAGCGTGACGGCGGGGTTCGTGGTGCGGGCCTCCTCGACGGCCATCCGGATCATCGCCAGGCGGCCGCGTGCCAGTGCGAGCGGCGTGATCGCGTTGTCGCCGTTCGCGAAGTGCGGCATGATCACGACCTCGTTGATCGCGTCCCACGTGTCCACCAGCCCGGCGAAGTCGCTGACCTCCCGGCGGATCCGCTCGCGCTGCAGGCGCTCCACCTCGTCGTTCCCCAGGCCGAGCAGCCAGTCGGGTTGCACGGTGTGCCAGACGAGGGGATGTCCCTTCGTCGCGACGCCTCGGTCGCGGAACCACCCGGCGGTGCGCTGGAGTCGTCCGGTGTCCGGCTGCCCGCGCTCCGGCTCGAACCGGCCCCAGTAGAACGGCAGGGTCGCGGTGTTGAAGACGTCGAGCCACAGGTCCGCGAGCTCCGGCGTCCCGACGTCCGGCTCGCCGTTCGCCAGCCCGACGAAGTCGAAGCCGATGTTGCCGAAGCCGAACGCGTGCCGCCGCTGCTCGACTCGGACGTCGGCGTCCGCGACGGGAGCGCCGTCCGCGTCGGTGACGGTGACGACCGCCTCGCCGGTCCGGTGTGCTGTGTCCTGGTGCGTCGCCATCGACGGCCTCCCGATTTGTTGTGAGCGGCAACGTATCAGGTCCGGCTCGCGGACTCGAGGGGTGTGTGCGACGTCGTCGCCCGTCAGCGGGACGCCCCCGTCTGCCGGCGGCGCCGCCGACCAGGTGTGACGCCGCTGTCGACGCGAGACGCCCCTGGCCAGGCGGGACGCCGCCGGAAGTGCCGGCGTCTCGCGGGTGGGGCGGCGTCGTGCACGGACGCCGGCGTCTCGCGCGTCAGGACACCGGACGGGAGGCGCGGCTCGGTCGGGCACCGAGCCTCCCGTCCTGCGCGCGGGCGGAGGCGGGACGCCCCCGTCTGCCGACGGACGCCGCCGCCGACGCGAGACGCCCCTGGCCAGGCGAGACGCCGCTGCCGACGCGAGACGCCCCTGGCCAGGCGAGACGCCGCCGGAAGTGGCGGCGTCTCGCGGGCAGGGCGGCGTCGTGCGCAGACGCCGGTGTCTCGCGCGCCGAGGTTGCCGGGACGGGAGGCGCGGCTCGGTCGGGCACCGGGCCTCCTGTCCAGCGCGCGGGGCGGGGGCGAGACACCCCCGTCTGCCGACGACGCCGCCGACCAGGCGAGACGCCGCGGGATACGGCGGCGGCGTCCTCCGTGCCCGGGGGCGTCTCACGCGCCGGGCGGTGGGGCGGTGCTCGCACGCACCACGAGCGACGCCGGCAGCTGCACGTGCGCGGGGACGTCCCGCCCGCCGAGGAGCTCGAGGAGCATCCGGAGGGCCTCGGCGCCGAGGTCGTGCAGCGGCTGGGCGACGGTCGTCAGCGGGGGAGCGGCGTTCGCGGCCTGCGGCACGTCGTCGAAGCCCACCACCGAGAGGTCCTGCGGCACCCGGAGTCCGAGTTCGCCCGCGACCTGGAGCACCCCGATCGCCGAGCTGTCGTTCGCCGCGAAGACCGCGGTCGGACGGTCCGGGCGGGAGAGGAGCTCGCGGGCGACCTCGGCGCTGACCGTGGTCTGGTAGTCGCCGACGCACACCAGGTCCGGGTCGAACGGGATGCCCGCGGCCTCGAGCGACTGCCGGTAGCCGATCTCGCGGAGTTCGGCCGACGCCAGGTCCGCGCGACCCCGGATGTGTGCGATCCGGCGGTGTCCGAGGCCGATGAGGTGCTCGGTCGCCGCTCGGGCCCCGCCGATGTTGTCCGAGTCGATGGCCGCGTGGCCCTCGGGTCCGGTGTGCGGGTCGATCGAGACGACCGGGATCGGCGTGCTCGCCATGAGCGTGGTCGGCGTGACGACGATCGCGCCGTCGATCAGGGTGCCGGCGAGGCGGGAGAGCGACCGGCGCTCCCAGCCGGGCCGGGCCTCCCCGCTGACGAGTCCGGCGTAGGCGAGCAGTTCGTAGCCCGTGCCGTCGGCGGCCGACGAGATGCCCTTGAGGAGCTCGGTGGAGAACGGCTCGAACTCCGTGACGAGGATGCCGATGACGTCGGTGCGGCTGCGCCGGAGGCTCCGGGCGACGAGGGAGCTCTCGTACCCGAGTGACTCGATCACGGCGAGCACCCGCTGCGAGGTGGCGGCGGCGACACCGTCGCGCCCGTTGATGACCTTCGAGACGGTCGGCACCGAGACGCCGGCGGCTCGCGCGACATCGCTGATGGTGGTCCGCCCCGGGAGGGGAGCAGGACGGGCGATGGCATCCACGTCGACACCGTACTCGTCCACGGGCTCCGTCCGGCACGCCACGACCGAGTCCGAGGCATGGAGCGCGACATCGACCGTCCATGCCGCGCACCGGACAGAAATCGTTATCGAAATCGATTGACAGCGGCTCGGACCGCCGTGCATGCTCTCCCTGCGGCCTCGCGGTCGCATGTCAACGACGACTACCGAGGGACTCCACAATGACGAGGAAGAACAGGTTCGCGGCGGCCATCGCCATCGCAGCCGGCACCGCACTGCTCGCCACGGGCTGCTCGAGCGGCGGAGCCGCCGACGACGGCGACGGCAAGGTCACGATGACCTTCTGGCACAACTCCACCACCGGCCCCGGCAAGGCCTACTGGGAGGACACCGTCAAGGCGTTCGAGGCGAAGAACCCGAACGTGACGGTCAAGATCCAGGCGATCCAGAACGAGGACCTGGACGGCAAGCTCCAGACCGCGCTCAACTCCGGCGACGGCCCCGACGTGTTCCTGCAGCGCGGTGGCGGCAAGCTCAACGCGATGATCAACGCCGGGCAGCTGCTCGACATCAAGGACTCGATCAGCGCCGACGCGAAGAAGTCGATCAGCGCCGGGACCTTCTCGGGCTACGACGCGAAGGACGGCACCTACGCGATGCCCGTCGCCGTGCTCCCCGAGGGCATCTGGTACAGCCAGGACCTCTTCGAGAAGGCCGGCATCGAGGGCACCCCCACCACGATGGACGAGCTCAACGAGGACATCGCCAAGCTCAAGGACTCGGGTGTCGACCCCGTCGCCGTCGGTGCGAAGGACGCCTGGCCGGCCGCGCACTGGTACTACAACTTCGCCCTCCGCGCCTGCAGCGAGAAGACCCTGACCGGTGCCGCCGAGTCGTTGAAGTTCGACGACAAGTGCTGGACCGAAGCCGGCAAGCAGCTCGAGGACTTCAACGACACGAAGCCGTTCAACAAGGGCTTCCTGACCACCGCCGCCCAGCAGGGCGCGGGGAGCTCCGCGGGTCTGCTCGCCAACCACAAGGCGGCCATGGAACTCATGGGCGCGTGGGACCCGGGCGTGATCTCCTCGCTCACCCCGGACGCCAAGCCGCTGCCCGACCTCGGCTGGTTCCCGTTCCCCGCGGTCGAGGGTGGCAAGGGTGACCCGAAGTCGATGATGGGTGGCGTCGACGGCTACTCCTGCACCGCGCAGGCCCCGAAGAAGGCGTGCACCGACTTCCTCAACTTCATCGTGCAGAAGGACAACCAGGAGGGCTACTACAAGGCCTTCCAGGCGATCCCCGTCAACCAGGACGCACAGTCCGTCGTGTCGGAGCCGTACCTGAAGTCGGCCCTGGCCGCCTACAAGGAAGCCCCGTTCGTCTCGCAGTACCTCGACACCCTGTACGGCCAGAACGTCGGCAACGCGCTGAACACCAGCGTCGTGGACGTCCTCGCCGGCAAGGGGACCGCGAAGGACATCGTCACCACCACCAACCAGGCTGCGGCCAAAGGCTGACCATGACCCTCAACACCTCGCTCGGCACGACCCCGGCCACCGGGTCGGACGGCGCCGCGGGGTCCACGCCGGCGGGGAGCGGTGCGTCCAGCGCACCGCGCCCCGCCGGGCGTCGGCCCGCCAAGCGGCTCGCGGACTGGCGGCAGCGCGCGGAGATCGCCGTCCTCGCCGGTCCCGCCGTGATCGTCTTCGTGACGTTCGTCATCCTGCCCGTCGCCATGGCGGCGTACTACGGGTTCTTCAAGTGGCAGGGCTACGGCCCGCCCACCGACTTCGTCGGGTTGCAGAACTACCTCATCATCTTCCAGGACCAGGCCTTCCACTCGGTCCTCATGCACAACGGCTTCATCGTCGTGCTCTCCCTGGTGCTGCAGGGGCCGATCGCCATCGTGCTCGCACTGCTGCTCAACCAGAAGATGCACGGCCGCGGACTCGTCCGCGTGCTCGTCTTCGTGCCGTACGTCATCTCCGAGGTCATCGTCGGCACGGGGTGGAGCCTGCTCCTGCAGTCCAACGGCGCCGTCAACGACATGCTGCAGACGATCGGCCTCGGCGGCCTGCGGGCGGACTGGCTGTCCAACCCGGACATCGCCATCTGGACGCTGCTCGTGATCATCTCGTGGAAGTACATCGGCTTCGCGGTGATCCTGTTCCTCGCCGGTCTGCAGAGCATCCCCGAGGAGCTGTTCGAGGCGGCTGCGATCGACGGTGCCGGCTACTGGCAGATCCAGCGTCGCATCACCCTGCCGCTGCTCGGCCCGACGATCCGCATCTGGGCGTTCCTGTCCATCATCGGGTCGCTCCAGCTGTTCGACCTCGTCTACATCATCTGGGGGCAGTACATCGCCTCGACCGCCGGCACCTCGACGATGGCCACGTACATGGTCGGCAACGGGCGCAACTCCGGGAACTTCGGCTTCGGCAGCGCGGTCGCCGTCGTGATGTTCGTCATCTCCCTGGCCGTCGCGCTGATCTACCAGCACTTCGTGCTCCGCCGGGACACCGCGGGCGCGATCACCGAGAGGAAGAAGTGATGGCCACCACGAGCATCGTCGCCCCTGGGCGACGGGCGACGCGGGAGCGCCGGTCGAGTGCGGCCATCGGTCGCGCCAACCCGCTCACCTACGTCGTGGCGATCCTGTTCGTCGCCGCCAACCTCGCCCCGGTGCTGTACATCGTGCTGGGCGGGTTCCGGACGAACTCGCAGATCACCACGAGCCCGGCGGGTCTGCCGGCGCCGTTCGAACTCGGCAACTACGGCTCGGTGCTGAGCAGCTCGATCTTCTGGCGTGAGCTCGGCAACTCGACGATCAGCGCCGTCGCCACCACCGCCGGTGTCGTCGTGCTCGGCCTGATGGTGAGCTACGTGCTCGCCCGCTACCGGTTCGCCGGCCGCGGCGCGCTCTACGCCCTGTTCGCCGCCGGCCTGATGTTCCCGATCACCGTCGCGATCACGCCGCTGTACCTGCTCATCAAGGACCTCGGTCTCACGAACAGCCTGGCCGGCGTGATCCTGCCGCAGATCGCCTTCGCCCTGCCGACGACGGTCATCATCCTGGTGCCGTTCCTCCGGGCCATCCCCGACGAGCTCGAGGAGGCCGCGTCCATCGACGGCGCCAGCCGCCTCGGCTTCTTCTTCCGGATGATCGTGCCGCTGTCCCTGCCCGGTGTCGTGACGGTCGGCATCCTGGCGTTCATCGCCAGCTGGAACAGCTACATCCTGCCGCTGTTCATCCTCAACAACGAGGGCAGCTACACCCTGCCGCTCGGTGTGCAGGCGTTCTCGTCGCAGTACTCGGTCGACACCGCCAAGGTGCTCGCGTTCACGTCCATGTCGATGATCCCCGCCCTCGTGTTCTTCACGATCTTCCAGCGTCGGATCGTCGGCGGGCTCACCGGGGCGGTCAAGGGATGACGATCACGAACCAGCCCCGGCACACGTCGGGGGACCGCGCCGTCGGCGCGGCCCGGACCGACCTGGCGGACCCGACCCCGGGCCTCCCGGCCGTCCCCGAGGTGAGTGACCGCGTCCGCGACCTGCTCGCCCGGATGACCCTCGAGGAGAAGGCGGCGCAGATCGTCGGCTACTGGCTCGACCAGAACGGCGTCGTCGCCCCCATGCAGGGCGAGATGGCGGCCGCGCAGGACGCCCAGGCGACCCTGCCGGAGGTCACCCGCGACGGCATCGGGCACTACACCCGCGTCTACGGGACCCGACCGGTCGACGCCGAGGAGCGAGCCGCGTGGCTCTGGCAGGAGCAGCGGCGCCTGAAGCGGGAGACCCGACTCGGCATCCCCGCGCTCGTGCACGAGGAGTGCCTCACCGGGCTCGCCGCGTGGAAGGCCGCGACCTTCCCGACCCCGCTCGCGTGGGGTGCGTCGTTCGACCCGGAGCTCGTCGAGCAGGTCGGCCGCGCCATCGGCGACTCGATGCGCGAACTCGGCATCCACCAGGGCCTCGCCCCGGTGCTCGACGTCATCCGGGACCCCCGCTGGGGCCGGGTGGACGAGTGCATCGCCGAGGACCCGTACCTCGTCGGGACCGTCGGCACCGCCTACGTCCGCGGACTGCAGGACGCCGGCGTGCACGCCACGCTGAAGCACTTCCTCGGCTACTCGTCATCGCGGGGTGGACGGAACCACGGACCGGTGTCCGCCGGGCCGCGGGAGATCCGCGACGTGTTCCTGCCGCCGTTCGAGATGGCACTGCTCGACGGGAACGCCCGTTCGGTCATGAACTCGTACACCGAGACCGACGGTGTCCCGATGGCGGCCAGCCCCGAGTACCTGACCGGGGTGCTCCGTGAGCAGCTCGGCTTCGACGGCACCGTCGTCGCGGACTACTTCGCTGTCGCCTTCCTCGAGGTCATGCACGCCGTCGCCGCCGACCGTGGGGAAGCGGCAGCGCTCGCCCTCGAGGCCGGCATCGACGTCGAGCTGCCCACCGGTGACGCGTACCTGCAGCCGCTCGTCGACCGGGTGCGGTCCGGGCAGTTCGACGAGGCGTTCGTCGACCGTGCCGTCCTCCGTGCGCTCGCGCAGAAGGAGGCGCTCGGCCTGCTCGACGCAGACGCGTACGAGGACGAGCCGCCCACCGGGGTCGACCTCGACTCGCCGCGGCACCAGGCCCTCGCCCGACGGCTCGCCGAGGAATCCGTCGTGCTGCTCGCCAACGACGGCGTGCTCCCGGTCCGGCGGACACCGCGCTCCGTCGCGGTCATCGGCCCGAACGCCGACCGGGCCGAGGCCCTGCAGGGCTGCTACTCGTTCGCGAACCACGTCCTGGCCGCTCACCCCGGGCTGCCGCTCGGGTTCTCCATCCCGACCGTGGCCGAGGCACTGACCGACGCGCTCGCCGGCGCATCGGTCCGTGTCGTCGAGGGCTGCACGGTCGAGGGGGAGGACCGGACCGGCATCGCCGCTGCCGTCTCCGCCGCTGCCGACGCCGAGCTCGCCGTCGTCGTCGTCGGCGACCAGGCCGGCCTCTTCGGGCGCGGCACCGTCGGCGAGGGCAACGACTCCGAGTCGCTCGACCTGCCCGGCGTGCAGCGCGACCTGGTGGAGGCCGTGGTCGCCACCGGCACGCCCGTCGTCCTGGTGCTCCTCACCGGCCGCCCGTACGCGATCAGCTGGGCGCTCGACGGGGACCAGCCCCGTCCGGCGGCGGTGCTGCAGGCGTTCTTCCCCGGCGAGGGCGGCGGACTCGCGATCGCCGACGTCGTCACCGGGCGGGTGAACCCCTCCGGTCGCCTGCCGGTCTCGCTGCCCCGGTCCGCGGGGGCGCAGCCGTACTCGTACCTGCACCCGGTGCTCGGCGGTCCGTCGGACGTCACCGCGACCGACTCCACGCCGGTCCGGCCGTTCGGCTTCGGCCTGTCGTACGCGTCCTTCGCGTACTCGGACCTGGTCGTCGACGGCTCGGTGCAGGCCGGGGGCACCTTCACCGCGAGCGTCACCGTGACGAACACCAGCTCGGTCGCGGGTGGGCACGTCGTGCAGCTCTTCGGGCACGACGTCCACGGCTCGGTCACCCGGCCCGTCGTGCAGCTGCTCGGCTACGCACGTGTCGACCTCGACGCGGGGGAGACCGTCCGGCTCGCGTTCACGGTGCCCACCACGCGTCTGGCGTTCAGCGACCGGCGCATGGTCCGGATCGTCGAGCCCGGTGACGTCGAGGTGTGGGTCGGGTCGCACGCGGCGGCCTCTGCTTCCGTCGCGGACGTCGACGCGTCGACCGGCGGCGCGATCGTCAACGAGCGAGCGACCGCGGCGCCGGCGGTGCCCGGCACGGCGACTCCGCGAGCGCGGATCGCGGTCGTGGGGCCCGTCCACGAGGTGACCACCCGCGACGCGCGACTGGTCACCTGGGAGGTCGTCGGCTGACGGGGAACCAGCCGGAGACGCCCACCGCGGGGAGCGCGGTGCGTCGGACGGGAGGCCCGTGACCAGTCGGTCGCGGGCCTCCCGTCCGTCGTGCCCACTGCACGGTCCCCGCCTGGCGACGGCCCTCGGGCTGCGGTCTGCGAACGGTGTCGCTCAGCACGGAGCGCCCGCCGGCCGCCCGCCCTGGGTGGCGCGGAAGCAGCGCTGCCGATGGCGACCGGCGGGCTGACAGCGGGCTCCATCGCCCTCGGGCTGGGTGTCCAGCTGTGGGCGTCGGCGTGGGGGCGTCGCGGGGTCTGCGCGGGGACCGGGCGCCGGTCGTCAGACCGCGCGCAGGGCGATCTGGACCGCGACGACGAACGGGAGGACCCCGAGCGCCGCGGAAGCGGCCGCGAGCCAGATTGCGGTGGTCCGACCGGCGACCCGCCGGAGACCGACCGCGACGGCCACCGCGACGAGGGCGAGCGGGAAGGTCCACAGCGTCGCCCGCGCCGGCCACGCCCACGGTGCCCAGGCTCGTTCGCTCTCGTACGGCGCATCGATCGACGCCACGAGCCCGACGATGACGACGACGGTCTCGATGCCGGGCGGCACCGCGATGAGGACGTCGCGCAGCACACGCCACCGGTCCGGCCGATGGACTCGTGGTTCCTCCCCCATGTCGCGAGGCTACCGGGCACGGGTGCCCGTGCGTCCCCGGGCGTCCGCACGGGCTGTCCGCTGCGGACGGGTCGACTCCTGACCAGTCGCGGTGGTTCCCGTCCCTAGGGTGGGGGGATGCCCACGCTGAACCGCATGCCCGTCCTGCTCGCCACCGGCTCGATCGCCATCCCGGTCGCGGAGGCCCTGGTCGCCCTGCCGTTCGAGGTGCTGCAACGCATCGAGGCCGCGCCGATCGACCCCGAGCTCGCCGACACCGCGGCGTTCTCCGAGGCGTACGGCTTCCCGGTCGCGGGCGGCGCGAACTGCATCGTCGTCGCGGGCAAGCGGGGTGACACCGTGACGTACGCGGCCTGCGTCGTGCTCGCCTCCACGAAGCTCGACGTGAACCGCACCGTGAAGGGGTTGCTCGGCGCCCGGAAGGTCAGCTTCGCGCCGATGGAGGACGCCGTGGAGCGCACCGGCATGGAGTACGGCGGGATCACCCCGATCGGGCTGCCCGCCGACTGGTCCGTGTACGTCGACGCACGGGTGCTCGAGGCGCCCGAGGTCGTCATCGGTGCGGGCGTGCGCGGGGCGAAGCTGTTCCTGCCCGGTGCGGTGCTCGCCGCGTTGCCCCGGGTCGAGGTCGTCGAGGGGCTCGCGGTCGAACCCGCCGCCGACGCCGACGCGGCCGATGTCGATGCCGATGCCGATGCCGATGCAGGCACCGGTACGGGCTCCGAGCAGGTCGGCTGACGGCTCGCGGTCAGTCCTGCGGTCGGACCAGGCAGAACGGGTGCCCGGCCGGGTCGAGGTAGACGCGGAACGTGTCCGTCCCCTCGCCGGTCGCGGCCGCTCCGATCGCCAGCACGGCTCGCTCGCCCGCGTCGAGGTCGTCGACCTTGACGTCGAGGTGGGCCTGCTGCGGCACGTCCTGCCCGGGCCACACCGGCGCTCGGTAGTCGTCGACCCGTTGGAAGGCGAGCAGGGGGCGGTGCCCGGCGAACGGCAGGGTGACCTCCACCCACTCGTCGTCCGGAGTGAGCGTCTCGGCCTCCTCGACGACGCCCCCGAGGAGCTCGGCGTAGAAGCGGGCGAGGGCCGCGGGGTCCGGGCAGTCGAGGACGACGACGTCGAGTGAGCCGATCATGGCGGTCACCGTAGTCCTCGTGGGCAGGAGCCGTCCTCCGGTCAGCGTGAGGCCGCGGTGAGGGCCTTCGTGATCCGCTGCAGGGAGACGGTCTCGGCGGTGCCGAGCTCCTGCGCGAACAGACTGAGGCGGAACTCCTCGAGCATCCACCGGGCGTGCACGAGCTCCGGATGCGACCCCACGACCGGCGGGAACGCGCCCCCGGCCTCGACGTAGCGATCGGTCGCGCCGGTGACCTCGCGCATCCAGCCGGCGTCCCGGCCGGGGTTCTGCAGGAGCTTCGTCACCCGGGCCTCGATGCCCTGCAGGTACACGCGGATGCGTCGCAGCCGGTCGAGTCCGGCGACCGAGACGAACCCGGCGAAGACCAGCCGTTCCATCTGCTGGCGCATGTCCGACAGTGCCGGCAGCAGCGCCATGTTCGTCGCCTGCTTCAGCGCCCGCTCGGCGTTCCGCTGCGCGGTGAGGACGGCCGCGACCTCGGACACGGCGGTGAACATCGTGTCCACCACCGTCGCGGAGACCGCATCCCGGACCTGCTCGAACGCTGCCCGGGTGAAGACGAGACCGTCCGGGTGGGTCCGGCGGATCCCGGCGTCGACCACGGCGGCCAGGACGTCGTCGAACAGCGCCGACGTGGACGGGTAGGGACTCGCGGCGAGGGCGAGCTTCTCCTGCGCGGTGAGGTGCTGCTGGATGTAGGAGACGGGGGACGGCACCGCGAGCATGACGAGTCGACGCACCCCCGCGGGCATCTGGACGGCGCGGTCTCCCGGCGTCGCGAGGAGCTGCACGCCGACGGTCGCCTTCGGCCCGCTGCCCTCCTCGACGAGTGCCGGGTAGGCGCGGATCACCCCACCGGCCTGCTTCGTGTCGAGCACCTCGGGCAGGTCCTCGTCCGGCCAAGCGGTCAGGCCGGACCGTTCGATGCGGCGACCCGAGCCGGCGTCCGCGACCCGGGACGAGCCTCCCGGCCGGCCCTGCCGCTGCGTGGCGGCGGCGACGCTCTGCTGCGTGCGGTCCTTCAGCTTGGTCTGCAGGGCGGCGAGGTCCTTGCCGGCCTCGACCCGGCGTCCGCGTTCGTCGACGACCGCGTACGTCGGCAACAGGTGCGCGGGCACCCGCGACATGTCGAAGTCGGACTCGGAGACGGGCACGTGCACGAGCCGCTGGATCGTCTTCGCCAGGGTCGCGCGGAAGCTCTCGGTCGGCGTCGTCGGGGCGTCGTCCGGCAGTTCGGCGACGATCTTCTCCGCCCAGTCCGCGGCTGGGACGACGTTCTTGCGGATCTGCTTCGGCAGCGCCTTGATGAGCGCGGTGACGAGTTCCTTCCGGAGCCCGCGGACCTGCCAGTCGAAGCCCTCTTCCCGCATGCGCGGCAGGACGGCGAGCGGCACCTGGACGCTCACGCCGTCGTCTTCGGCGCCGGGCTCGAAGCGGTAGCGGACGGCGAGGCGCTGGTCGCCGCTCCGCCACTGGGTCGGGTACTCGGCGTCGTCCTCAGCGGCGGATGCGGCGGACTCGTCGAGGAGGTCCTCGCGGCGCATCGTGAGGAGGTCGGGCTGGTCGCGGCGCGTCCTGCGCCACCAGCCTTCGAAGTCGCGGGTCGTGGCGACCTCGGCGGGGATGCGGGCGTCGTAGAACTCGACGACCGTCTCGTCGTCGAGCAGGATGTCCCGTCGTCGGGTCCGCTCCTCGAGCTGTTCGAGTTCACGCCGGAGCTTCCGGTTCGCGCGGTCGAACGCCTGCTGCGAGTCCCATTCACCCTCGACCAGGGCGTGCCGGATGAACAGCTCCCGCGAGTGCACCGGGTCGATCCGGTTGTACTGCACCCGGCGTCGCTGGACGATCGGCACACCGAACAGCGTGACGCGCTCGAACGCGACGACCGCGCCCTGCTTCTTCTCCCAGTGCGGTTCGCCGTAGGTGCGCTTGAGCAGGTCACCCGCCAGGGGCTCCACCCACGCTGGGTCGATGCGTGCGACTGTCCGGGCGAACAGACGGCTGGTCTCGACGAGTTCGGCGGCCATCACCGCGTCCGGCTGCTTCTTCGCGAGCACGCTGCCCGGGAACACCACGAAGCGGGTGTTCCGCGAACCGAGGTAGTCGCGCTTCTCACGGTCGCGCAGGCCGATCTGGCTGAGGAGCCCGGCGAGCAACGCGCGGTGGACCGAGTCGGGGTCGTCCTTGCGCTCCTTGCCGACGTGGATCCCGACCTGCTTCGCCGCCCTCGAGAGCTGGCGGTACAGGTCCTGCCACTCGCGGATGCGGAGGTGGTTGAGGAACTCCGCCTTGCACATCCGGCGGAACGCGCTCGAGGACAGTTCCTCCTGCTTCTCCTCCAGGTGGTTCCAGAGGCCGAGCAGGGTCAGGAAGTCGCTGGTGGGGTCGGCGAAGCGCGCGTGCAGCTGGTCGGCCTGCGCGCGCTTCTCGAGTGGACGCTCACGCGGGTCCTGGATGCTGAGGGCCGAGACGATGGCGATGACCTCCCGGCCGACGCCCTGCCGGCTCGCCTCGAGCACCATCCGACCCAGGCGGGGGTCGATCGGCAGCCGCGTCAGCTGCTTGCCCGTCTTCGTGATGGCGCCGGCCGTGTCGACGGCGCGGAGTTCCCGCAGCAGGTCGAGGCCGTCCTTCACGCCGCGCGAGTCCGGCGGCTGCAGGAACGGGAACGACTCGATGTCACCGAAGCCGAGGGAGATCATCTGCAGGATGACGGCGGCCAGGTTCGTCCGGAGGATCTCCGGGTCGGTGTACTCGGGACGACGGTCGAAGTCGTCCTCCGAGTACAGGCGGATCGCGATGCCCGCGCTCGTGCGGCCGGCTCGACCGGAGCGCTGGTTCGCGGACGCCTGCGAGATCGCCTCGATCGGCAGTCGCTGCACCTTGGCGCGGGGAGAGTACCGCGAGATGCGGGCCGTCCCGGTGTCGATGACGTACTTGATGCCGGGGACCGTCAGGGAGGTCTCGGCGACGTTCGTCGCCAGCACCACCCGACGGCGGACGCCCGGCGTCGTCGAGCGCTGGAACACCCGGTGCTGGTCGGCTGCGGACAACCGCCCGTACAGCGGCAGGACCTCGGTTCCCGGGTAGTGCTTGCCCTCGATGGCGTCCTGGGCGTCGCGGATCTCGTTCTCGCCGGACAGGAACACGAGGACGTCGCCCGGGTCCTCGCGGGCGAGTTCGTCCAGCGCGTCCGTGATGCCCTGCAGCGGGTCCCGGTCATCGCCGGCCGTCGGGCTCCCGGTGCGGCCCGCGGCGCCGCCCTTCGACGTCGCCGGTCGGGTGCCGGCAGGACGCTCGTCGAACTCGTCCTCGTCCTCGTCGTCGCCAGCGGCGTCCTCGTCGGCGACGAGCGGCCGGTAGCGGATCTCCACCGGGTAGGTGCGCCCGGACACCTCGACGATCGGGGCGCCGCCGAAGTGCTGTGAGAACGACTCCGGGTCGATCGTGGCACTCGTGATGATGAGCTTGAGGTCGGGCCGGCGGGGGAGGAGTCGCTTGAGGTACCCGAGCAGGAAGTCGATGGTGAGGGACCGCTCGTGCGCCTCGTCGATGATGATCGTGTCGTACCGCTCGAGGTCCCGGTCGAAGTGGATCTCGTTCAGCAGGATGCCGTCGGTCATCAGCTTGATACGGGTGTTCGCGCTCACCTTGTCGGTGAAGCGGACCTGGTACCCGACCAGGTCGCCCAGCTCACCGCCGAGCTCGTCGGCCACTCGCTCGGCGATCGTCCGCGCGGCGATGCGGCGGGGCTGCGTGTGGCCGATGTTCTCGCGTCCGAGTTCCAGGCAGATCTTCGGCAGCTGCGTCGTCTTGCCCGAACCCGTCGCCCCGGCCACGATGACGACCTGGTTGTCGCGGATCGCAGCGGCGATGTCGTCGCGCCGCTGGGAGACGGGCAGTTCCGGCGGGTACGTGATGACGGGGGGATTCGACATGAGCATTCCAGGATACCGCCCGGGCGGGTCCACCATCAGACGAGTTGCGCCGCGAGCTCGTCGGCGGTGCGTGCCGGCAGGGCGCAGACGCGGTCGTGGCAGACGTAGGTCACGCCGTCCGCGGTGTCCCGTCCCTCCATGAGCGTGAACCCGGCTTCCGCCCACTCGGCCGCCTGCGCTCGCGTCAGCACCGCGGTGATCGTCCCGGGCCGACGTGTGGACCGGAGGGCGCGCAGCATCGCTGTCACCTCGGGCACTGACCGGTCGTCAGCGACGAGGACGACCTCGCGCGAGGGACGCTGCAGGGCGAGCGCGAGTCCGAGGGCGTCGGCGTGCCCGAGCGGGCGATCCACTCCGGTCCGCGCGCGGTCGGCGATGAGCCGTGCCGCAGCGGTCCGCCGATCGTCGTCCCCGGTCAGTGCGGCGAGGACCGCAGCCGCGCTCGCGAGCGCGACGGTCCCCGACCGGAGCGCGGTCTGCGGCTGCTCGCCGGTCGCCGTCCCGGCCGCGGCGAGGACCGGGTCGACCTCGAGTGCACCGGACAGGCCGTCGTCGACGAGCGTCCTGGCGATCGTCGCGTAGCGCAGCTCGCCCGTCGCGAGCGCGAGTTCGAGGAGCCCCTCGGCGAACAGCCCGAGGTCCTCCAGGGTCGGCGCCGCCGCCGACGTACCGGCACCCGAGCTCGAGCGGACGGTGACGTGCCCGTCCCGGAGGTGTGCGGCGATGACCGCGTCCGCCGCGGCACGAGCGAGGTCGATCATCTCGTCGTCCCCGCTTCGTGCTCCGGCTGACACCAATCCTCGGACCGCCAGGCCGTTCCACCCGGTCAGGACCTGGTCGTCGAGCGGTGGTGGGTCGAGCCGGGTGCGTTCGTCGAGGGGCAGGCGGTACCACTCGCCCTCCACCCGTCGACCGTCGATCGTCGACTCGCTGTCCTGGGCGGCGACGAACGCGCCGTCCGGCCGCCGGAGCGTGTCGCGCAGGAAGTCGGCGATGCCGCGGGCACGAGCGGGGTCGGCGACGGCGAGCAGCCCAGCGTTGTCGTAGAGCATCCGCTCGTAGTGCGGGACGGACCAGTCGCGGCGCGTGGCGTACCGGAAGACACCGCCGTCCGCGTCGGTCAGCTCCGACCCGGCGATGGCGCCCAGCGCGCGGCGGAGGAGACCGCCAGCCGGCTCGACCCCGTCGGCTGCGGCATCACCGAGGAACTCCAACAGCGGCGCGTTCGGGAACTTCGGTGCGCCCCCGAAGCCGCCGTACTCGGCGTCCTCCGCTCGCTCGAGGTCGGTCACGACCCCGCGGATCGCGTCGACGGACGGGAGGCCCGAGCCGGCTCCGTCGGTGCGCCCCGCCTGCGCGGAGGCCGCGTCCGCTTCCGCACCCTGCCGGATCGCCCGCGCGATGGCCGACGCGTTCGCGTCCACCTCCTGCCGACGGTCCCGCCATGCGTCGAGCACCGCGGCCGTGACCTGGCGGAACGACGGGTGCTGCCCGACCGGCTGCGGCGGGTAGTAGGTGCCGGCGTAGAAGACCTGCGCATCCGGCGTCATGAAGACCGTCAGCGGCCAGCCCAGCTGCTCGGTGAAGGCGCTCGCGGCGGCCATCGCGCTCGCGTCGACGTCCGGGCGTTCCTCACGGTCGACCTTGACCGCGACGAAGTCCCGCCGCAGCAGCTCGCCGACCTCCGGGTCGGAGAAGCTCTCCCGGGCCATGACGTGGCACCAGTGGCAGGTGGCGTACCCGATCGACACCAGGACGGGGACACCCCGCTCGCGCGCCTCGGCGAACGCCTCGGCTCCCCACTCCCGCCAGTCCACCGGGTTGGTGGCGTGCTGGCGGAGGTACGGGCTGACCGCGGATCCGAGCCGGTTGTCGTTCATGCACCCAGCGTGCCCCGCCCGGCCTGTGTGGGCGGGCCTCCAGGCCGTCCTGTGGAGGGCGAGCCGCTCAGCCGAGCCCCAACGACAGCAGCGCGAGCGCCGCGTCCTCCGGCCCGTAGTCGAACATCCGGTCCCAGAACGGGTCGTCGGCCCACGGGACGTCGCCGTCCGCGGGGGTCCGGTGGGCGGTCCCGACGAGCCAGTCGACCTCCGACCGGACCGCCTCCGCGAACCGTGGCGGGACCCATCCGAGCGCCCGGGCTGCGGTCGTGTCGAGCACGGACGGGGACGGGGTGGACCACGGCGTGAGTCCGACGAACGCCGGTGCGTCCTCGCCGAGCAGGACCTCGTCGAACGTGTGGCCGAGGTGTCCGGCGACCGTGCGGACGATCTCGAGCGCGGTCGGGGCGGTCTCGTCCGCGACGTTGAGGATCCGGCGGTCCGGGGCCTCCGCGACCAGCCGGACGAGCGAGCCGATGCCGGACGCGGCCGTCGTGTGGTCGACGCTGCGCCCCTGGTCGGCGAGCAGGATCCGCTCCCGTCCGTCGAGGACCCGCCGCACCACGAACCACTCGCGGGGTCGTCCGATCCCGACGCCGTACACCCTGGACGGGCGGAGGACGGTGACCGGTGCGCCGTGGTCGAGCAGCACCTGCTCGGCGGCGACCTTCGCCGCAGCGTACCCGTCGCGGGAGGTCGGGTCGCCGTCGCCCGGCGCGATCGTCGGCTGGAGTTCCGTGACCGCGCCGCCGAACACGGGCTTGTCGACCGAGTTGGCGTGCCGCCCCTGTTCGTCGACGTAGACGGCCTTCGACGACACGAACACGGTCGAGCCGACGTCGTCCAGGAACGGCGCGAGCTGCAGGGCGTCGTCCCGGGTCACGCCGACGGTGTCGACGAGCAGGTCCGCCCCCGGCCGCAGCAGGTCCCGCAGCAGCGCGGTGTCCCGTCGGTCGCCGGGGCGGGCCAGCGCACCGGCGGCGACGAGGTCGTCGGCGACGGGACCGCCGTGCCGCGAGACGATCTCGACGGACCAGTCGTCCCCACCCCGACCCGAGAGGTCGAGGAGTTCGCGGGCGACCTGGGACCCGATGCCGCCGGTCCCGCCGAGGACCACCGCGCGTCTGCTGCTCATGGCGCCAACGCTAGCCCCCGGGCCACGTCGGCTCGGCGGTGTCGACCGCTCCGGTCAGGAGGCGATCGGCTCCCGCCACCACTCGGCCAGCGACCCGTCGTACACGCGGACCTTCTCGTGCCCGAGCATCGTCAGGGCCAGGGCGTCCACGCACGACGCGCTCCCGACCCCGCAGTACGTGACGACCTCGTCCGCCGTCAGGACCGGTGCGAGCGCCTGTTCGAGTTCCGACCGACGGAGGAACGCGTTCGACTCGCCGAGGAGGTCCCGCACCCGGATGGTCGTGGTGCCCGGGACGAGGGGCGGGTGGTCGTCACCGAGGTCCTCGGGGTCTGCGGCGAGGACGAGTGCTGCCGGCTCCGACCCGTCCACGGCGCGGAGCACGCGCGACCGGTCGGCCCACAGCGGGAGTTCCTCGCCCGCGACGAAGGCGTCGTCGTCCGCGGCACGCCGTGGGGTCCGCGAGAGTGCGCCGACGCGGACCGGCCGGCCCTCGTCGCGCCACTTCGCGAACCCGCCGTCGAGCACGGCGACCGTCCGGAAGCCGAAGGAGCGGAAGATCCACCAGAGCCGTGCTGACCACTCGCCGATGCCGTCGTCGTAGACCACGACCGTGGAGGCACGGCTCACGCCGAGCGCGCGGGCTGCGGCCTCGAACCGCTCGGCTCCGGGACGGGTGAAGGGGAGTCCCGTGTCGGGCGAGGAGAACTCCTCGACGAGGTCGGCGTAGACGGCGCCCGGCACGTGGCCGCGGCGCTCGTGGGTGTCGCGCGCCGAGTGCCACGACATGTCGAGGCCGCGGCCGTCCGTGTGCACCGACGCGTCGAGCACGAGCAGGTCGTCCGCACCGAGGTGGTCGGCGAGCCACTGCGTCGAGACGAGCGGCGAGGTCAGGACGGGGGCCATGCCCACACGGTAAACCAGACCCCTGACCCGCGACAGGGTGTGAGCAACGGGGCGACTTGTGCCGCGCGATCCGGCACGGACGGGACGACGCAGCACGGGACGGACACGGCACCGTGCGACCGCGCGGTGCCGTGTCCGTCCCGTGGTGTCGTGCGTCGCAGCAGCTCCGTCGCTCAGTGCGCAGCCGTCGGGATGCTGCCGGTCGTACCGGCCCCGGCCCGCTCGAGACGGGCGACACGGACGGACTGGCGGTTGATGAGCAGTCCGCTGGCGATCGCCACGACCACGAGCACCCCGGCCGAGATCGCGAAGGCGGCGTGGTAGCCGTCGAGCGTGGCCTGCGCCTGCTGGAGCGCCGTCGGAGCCGCGGTCAGCCCGGACAGGCTGCTCTCCACCACGTTCGCGAAGATCGTCGACAGCAGCGCGGTACCGATCGAGCCACCGATCTGCTGCATGGTGTTCACCGTGGCCGACGCGACGCCGGCGTCCGACCGGGCGACCCCGGTCGTGGCGGTGTTCATGGCCGACGAGAAGATCGTCCCCATCCCGAGGCCGATGACGACGAGTGCCGGCAGGACCGTGCCCGCGTAGGAGCTGTCGAGGTCGGTGCGGAGGAGCAGCAGGAGCCCCGTCGCGGCGACGAGTGCCCCGGCGAAGATGAGCACCTTCGGGCCGACGCGGGGGAGCAGGCGACCGCCGATCTGCGTGGCGGAGATCATGATCGACAGCGGCATCGGCAGGAACGCCAGGCCGGTCTGCAGCGCCGAGAACCCGAGGGTCTGCTCGAGGTAGTAGGTCAGGAACAGGAAGATGCCGAACATGCCGATCGCGACGAGGCCGATCGCGACGAACGAACCACCGCGGTCGCGGTCGAGCACGACACGGAGCGGCAGCAGCGGGTGCGCGACCCGGGTCTCGATGACGACGAACGCGGCGATGAGCAGCACGCCGCCGACCAGCATGCCGATCGTGAGCGGGGCGTCCCAGCCGTTCGTCTCGGCGTTCGAGAAGCCGTAGACGACCCCGACGAGACCGGCGGTGATGGTGACGACGCCGGCGACGTCGATGCGCGGACGCTCGACCTTCGGCGGCTTCGCCATGAAGACGAGTGCGCCGATCACGCCGAGGACCGCGAAGACCACGTTGACGTAGAGGCACCAGCGCCACGACGCGTACTCGGTCAGGACGCCACCGAGCAGCAGGCCGATGGCGGCCCCGGACCCGGCGATCGACCCGAAGATGCCGAACGCGCGCCCGCGTTCCTTCGGGTCGCGGAAGGTGGTGGTCAGCATGCCGAGGGCGGACGGGGCGAGCAGCGCACCGAAGACGCCCTGCAGCGCGCGGGCGGCGACGAGCAGCCCGAACGAGTCCGCGAGCCCGCCGAGCACGGAGGCGACGGCGAACCCGACCAGGCCGATGATGAAGGTGTTCTTCCGGCCGAACAGGTCGCCGAGACGACCGCCGAGCAGGAGCAGTGAGCCGAACGCGAGCGAGTACGCCGTGACGATCCACTGGCGCTGGTCGGTGGCGAACCCGAGGTCCTCCTGCGCGGAGGGCAGGGCGATGTTCACGATGGTGGCGTCGAGGACGACCATGAGCTGGGCGAGCGCGATGACCGCCAGGGCGATCCAGCGGTGGTCGGTGCGGGCCGGGGTGGTGCCCGCGGTCGTCGGCGTCGCTCCTGTGGGAGCGGGCGCGGTCTGTTCTGCCGTCATGACAGCCTCCTTCTCGAAGGATGGAAGGGGAGGGGCGCGCGCCGTCGGGCGTCCCGGAGGAGGGTGAAGCGGATGCGCGGCATCCGCTTGTGGTCACTGTACATCGAAACGGAGCAACCGCATCCGCTTGTTCCCAGAGAGGTCGATTACATTCGGTGTGTGAGCACCACCGGACCCGCAGCCGATCTCGATCGGCCTCTCGACCTCGACCGGCCCCTCCGTGCCGACGCGGCGCGGAACCGCGAACTGATCCTGCAGACGGCACGGAAGTGCTTCGCGGAGCGCGGCCTGTCGGTGACCCTGAACGACATCGCCCACGAGGCCGGGGTCGGGGTCGGCACCGTCTACCGACGTTTCGCCGACAAGGACTCCCTGATCGCGGCCCTGCTCAGCGCCAAGTTCGAGGCGCTGAACGCCGCGGCCGCTGCCGCTGCCGAGGAGACCGACCCCCGTGAGTCGCTCCGCCTGTACCTGATGGGCGTGTTCGCCTTCCGCGCCCGCGACCGAGCGCTCGCCGACGCGATCGTCCGCGCGGGCAAGGCCCGACCGTCGGTCATGCAGGAGCGGGACCGTCTCGAGCGGCAGGTCGCCGAGATCATCCGTCGTGCCCGCGAGGCCGGGGTCGTCCGGCCGGGCTTCGACGCCCGTGACCTGCCCATCCTCACGACGATGGTCGGCGCCGTGGCCGACGCGACCCGGAACCACGACCCGGACGCCTGGAAGCGCTACGCCCAGGTCCTCGTCGACGGCGTGCTGCCGCAGGCCCGGCAGGACCCGATGGTCGGCGTGCCGCTCGACCGCGACGCCCTCGAGCGGTCGATGCAGCCGCAGTCCTGACGGCGGCGTCCCAGGTGCCCCCGAGGGCACGCGGATGCGACCGCGCGTGCCCGCGACGGCGCGTGCCTGCGACGGCGTGATCGGCCGAGCGCTACAACCAGCTCGGCAGCCAGTAGTGCGAGCGGATGAAGTCCCACGGGACCTGCATCGCCGTCCACATCGGGTACCAGTACACCGATGCGAGGACCACGACCAGCAGGTACACGCCGAGCCCGAGCAGCGCCCGCGTCCGCCGTCGCCGCGGATCGTCCCGTGACCCGATCAGGTGCGCGATCGCCGCGGCCAGGGCCGTCACGAGGAACGGCTCGAAGGCGATCGTGTAGAACTGGAACACCGTCCGGTCCAGGTACATCAGCCAGGGCAGGTACCCCGCGCCGATGCCGATCAGGACGAGCCCGTACTCCCATCGCCGACGCGTGACGAAGAGCACGAGCAGCACCACGGCGGCGATCACCGAGGCGTACCAGATGAAGGGGTTCGCGATCCCGGTCACGGCAGCGCCGCACCGGTCGAACCCGCAGCCGTCCTGGCCCGCGTTCGTGCCCTGGTAGTACATCGACGTGGGGCGTTGCATCACGAGCCAGAGCAGCGGGTTCGCCTGGTACGAGTGCGGCGTGTGCAGGCCGATGTTGAAGGCGTAGATCTCGGACTGGTAGTGCCACCAGTTCTGCAGGCTGTCGGGCACCCACGCGAGCACGCCCGTCCAGCGCTGTCCGCCGCCGCCGATCCAGTCGCGGTCCCAGCCGCCCTTCGTCAGGAACCACCCGGACCACGAGGCCAGGTAGGTCACCGCGGCGACCGGCACGGTGAGCAGGAACGTGACCGGTGCCTGCTGCAGCGCCGCACTGGACGACCAGAACACCACGCCTGCCCGTCGTCGCAGCATCATGTCGCTGAGGACCGAGTACACCGCGAAGAACGCCAGGAAGTACATCCCGGTCCACTTCGTCGACGACGCCAGCCCGAGCGCGACGCCCATCGCGAGCAGCCACGGTCGCCACCACAGCACCGGGCCCCAGAGCGTGGCCCGTCCGGCCGTTGCCCGCCGGTCGGTCCACCGGTCGAGTTGGCGGGCGGACCAGCGGCGGTCGAGCAGCAGGGCGCCGAAGGCGAGGACGACGAAGAAGGTGACGATGCCGTCGAGCAGCGAGACCCGGGACATCACGATCGCCTGCCCGTCCACGGCGAGGAGACCGCCGGCGAGCGTCCCGACGAGCGTCGAGCGGAACAAGGACCGCGCGATGACGGCGATGAGGAACACGGTCGCGATGCCGAGCACGGCGACCGTGAACCGCCACCCGAACGCGTTGTCCGGCCCGAACACCAGCATGCCGAGGCCGATGAGGTACTTGCCGAGCGGCGGGTGCGCGATGAACTCGGCGGCGCGGGAGTAGATGTCGGTCTGCCCGCTCGCGAACCGGTCGTCGGTGGTCGGCGCGCCCTCGTCGCTCGGGTTCGCCGGCCAGGTGCCCTCGTATCCGAGGTGCACGAGCGACCAGCTGTCCTTGACGTAGTACGTCTCGTCGAACACCAGGGAGTGCGGTCGCCCGAGGTCGACCAGGCGGAGCACCGCGGCCAGCACCGTCACCGCGATCGGGCCGCCCCAGCGCCAGGCGGCGACCCGCCAGCCGACGGACAGCGTGCGCGCCCACCAGTCGTCGAGCCGCGAGCCACGGGGGACGTCCGGCACGGTCTGCAGCGGGTCGGCCAGGTCCGTGGTCACGCGCAGCATCCTACGGAGGCCGCGCACGCGTCGGCTGCGCTGTCCACAGGTCGCAGGCGTGGCGACGACAATGGGGACGTGATCGTCCTCGCAGCAACCCCCATCGGCAACCTCGGTGACGCCTCCCGTCGACTCGTGGAGACGCTGTCGAACGCCTCCGTGGTCGCCGCCGAGGACACCCGGACCGCGATCCACCTCATGCGTGCCCTGGGCATCGAGAACCGACCGCGGCTCATCGCGCTGCACGAGCACAACGAACGGGAGCGCGCGGCCGAGGTCGTCGAGCTCGCACGCGAGGACGACGTCGTGGTGCTCACCGACGCGGGCATGCCGGCGATCAGCGACCCCGGGTTCCCGCTGGTCGAGGCCGCCGCGGCCGCAGGCGTCACCGTCACGGCCGTCCCCGGCCCGAGCGCCGTGCTCACCGCCCTCGCCCTCTCCGGGCTGCCGACCGACCGCTTCACGTTCGAGGGGTTCCCGACCCGGAAGGGCGGGGAGCGGCGTCGTGTCTTCGCAGCGCTCGCCGGGGAGCAGCGGACGATGGTCTTCTTCGAGTCCCCGCACCGGATCGCCGACACGCTCGGGGACATGGCCGCCGGCTTCGGTGCCGACCGGCGCGCCGCGGTCTGTCGTGAACTCACGAAGCTGCACGAGGAGGTCCGTCGCGGCACCCTCGCCGAGCTGACCGAGTGGGCGGCCGACGGGGTCCGCGGCGAGATCTGCGTCGTCGTCGCCGGGGCCACCGGGTCGGGGGAGGACGCCACGATCGAGGACGGTGTCCGCCTCGTGCTCGAGCGCGTGGCCGCGGGAGCGCGGATGAAGGAAGCCGCCGCCGCGGTGGCCGACGCGACCGGGCTGTCGAAGCGGGACCTCTACGAAGGCGCGCTCGCCGCGCGCTGAACCGACCGGGGGGAGTCGGACGGGAGGCCCGTGGCGACGTCGCGACGAGCCTCCTGTCCGGTCATCCACAGGCGGCCGGGAGGCGCGTCACGCGGTTTCGAGTCGCCTCTAGGATGGTCCGCATGGCCGACGGCAGCTCGTTCTCGATCACCACGCCGATCTTCTACGTCAACGACGTGCCCCACATCGGGCACGCGTACACGGAGGTCGCCGCGGACGTCCTCGCGCGCTGGCACCGGCAGCGCGGCGACGACACCTGGCTGCTGACCGGCACCGACGAGCACGGGCAGAAGATCCTGCGGACCGCCTCGGCGAACGACGTCACACCGAAGGAGTGGGCCGACCGGCTCGTCACCGACGCGTGGAAGCCGCTGCTCGACACGGTGGACGTCGCCAACGACGACTTCATCCGGACGACGGACGAGCGGCACGAGCGGGGCGTGACGGCGTTCCTGCAGAAGCTGTACGACGACGGCTACATCTACGCGGGCGAGTTCGAGGGCTTCTACTGCGTGGGGTGTGAGGAGTACAAGCAGCCGAGCGACCTCGTGCCCGGGACCGGTCCGTACGAGGGCCAGCAGGTCTGCGCGATCCACTCGATCCCGGTGGAGGTCCTGGCCGAGCGGAACTACTTCTTCCGCATGTCCGACTTCGAGCAGCGCCTGCTCGACCTCTACGAGTCGAACCCGCAGTTCATCCAGCCGGAGAGCGTCCGCAACGAGATCGTGTCGTTCGTCAAGCAGGGCCTGCGCGACCTGTCCATCTCGCGGTCGAGCTTCGACTGGGGCATCCAGATCCCCTGGGACTCGGACCATGTCCTCTACGTCTGGTTCGACGCGCTCCTCAACTACGTCACCGCACTCGGCTACGGCACGGAGGACGACGAGGCCTTCCAGCGCCTCTGGCCGAGCGTGCACATCGTGGGCAAGGACATCGCACGGTTCCACGCTGTCATCTGGCCCGCGATGCTCATGGCGGCCGGACTGCCGGTGCCGGAGCGCGTGTTCGGCCACGGGTGGCTGCTCGTCGGCGGCGAGAAGATGTCGAAGTCGAAGCTGACCGGCATCGCCCCGAGCGAGATCACCGACACGTTCGGGTCCGACGCGTTCCGCTACTACTTCCTGCGTGCCATCACCTTCGGGCAGGACGGCAACTTCAGCTGGGAGGACATCTCGGCGCGGTACCAGGCGGAGCTCGCGAACGGGTTCGGCAACCTGGCGTCCCGCATCGTCGCGATGCTGAACCGCTACTTCGACGGTGCCGTCCCCGAGCGCGGGGAGCTGACCGAGTCCGACGCTGCGATCGACGCCCTCGCGCAGGCCGTCACCGAGCGTGCCGACGCCGCGATCGAGGCCTTCGCGCCGCACGACGCGATCAGCACCGTCTGGGAGCTCGTGGACGCCCTCAACGGCTACATCACCGAGCAGGAGCCGTGGGCCCTCGCCAAGGACGAGGCGCAGCGTGCGCGGCTCGCGACCGTGCTCGTCACGGCGCTCCGCGGACTCGGGACCGTCGCGGTCCTGGTGTCGCCGGTCATGCCGAAGGCCACCGAGAAGCTCTGGGCGTCGATCGGTGCCGGCGGGTCGATCGCCGAGCAGCGCGTCGACCGTGCCTGGGAGTGGCAGGGCTCCGAGACGGTGACGCCCCTCGCCGCCGGGCTGTTCCCGCGCATCGAGCAGCCGGAGCAGGGCGCCGCGTGACGGACGCGCACGTCCGCGCACGCGGTGGCGACGGTGGCCGGCAGAAGCGGGACCTGACGTACCCGCCGTTGCCGCAGGCCCTGGCGGTCCCGGTGTACGACAACCACACCCACATGGAGATCGCCGACGGCGTCGGTGACGGTGGGGACGGTCCGCTCGAGTACGGCGAGCACCTCGACCGCGCCGCGAGCGTCGGTGTCCGCGGCGTGGTGCAGGTCGGGACCGACCTGGCCACCTCGCAGTGGTCCGCGTCGATCGCAGCCCGTGAGCCGCGCGTCCTCGCGGCGGTGGCCCTGCACCCGAACGAAGCGCCGGTGCTCGACGAGCAGGGGTTGTTGGACGAGCACCTGGCCGGCATCGAAGCGCTCGCGGGGCTGCCGCGCGTCCGGGCGATCGGCGAGACCGGACTCGACTTCTTCCGGACCGGGGACGACGGCCGAGCCGCCCAGGTCCGCTCGTTCGAGGAGCACATCCGGATCGCGAAGGAGTACGACCTCGCGCTGACGATCCACGACCGGGACGCCCACGACGCCGTGGTCGAGGTCCTCGAGCGCGTCGGCGCTCCGGAACGGACGGTCTTCCACTGCTTCTCCGGCGGCACCGAACTCGCGCGGCTCTGCGCCGAACGCGGCTGGTACATGTCCTTCGCCGGGACGGTCACGTTCAAGAACGCGCAGAACCTGCGGGACGCCCTGCACGTGGCGCCGCGGCACCTCATCATGGTCGAGACCGACGCCCCGTTCCTCACACCGACGCCGTTCCGCGGCCGGCCGAACGCGCCGTACCTCATCCCGCTCACCGTGCGGTCGATGGCGGAGACCCTCGGCACCGACCCGTCGACGCTCGCCGAGCAGATCTCGTCCAACACCGAGCTCGTGTACGGCTCGTGGGACGACGAGCCGACCACGGTGGGGGAGTAGTCATGGGTGCCCTCCTCGGTCCGGCGGAGATCCGCGACCTCGCGGCGACGCTCGACGTCACCCCCACCAAGAAGCTCGGCCAGAACTTCGTGCACGACGCCAACACCGTGCGACGCATCGTCTCGGTCGCGGGGGTGACGCCGGACTCCCGCGTGCTCGAGGTCGGTCCCGGGCTCGGTTCCCTGACGCTCGGGCTGACCGAGACCGGCGCTCCCGTGACCGCCGTCGAGATCGACGCCCGGCTCGCCGTGCACCTGCCGACCACCGTCGCCGCGATGCAGCCCGACGCCCGCCTCACGGTCGTCCACCAGGACGCACTCCAGGTGTCCGCCGAGGACCTGCCCGTGGCGCCGACGCACCTCGTCGCGAACCTGCCGTACAACGTCTCCGTGCCGGTGCTCCTGCACCTCCTCGCCACCTTCCCGTCCCTCGTCCGGTCGCTCGTCATGGTGCAGGCCGAGGTCGGCTACCGGCTCGCGGCGGACCCGGGCAGCAAGGTCTACGGGTCCCCGAGCGTCAAGGCCGCCTGGTACGGCTCGTGGCGGATCGCGGGGCAGGTCAGCCGCCAGGTGTTCTGGCCCGTGCCGAACGTGGACAGCGTGCTCGTCGGTTTCGACCGGCACGAACCGCCGGGGGACGAACAGCTGCGGTCGCGGGTCTTCACCCT
This sequence comes from Curtobacterium sp. MCBD17_023, assembly GCF_003224415.1. NCBI lineage: Bacteria > Bacillati > Actinomycetota > Actinomycetes > Micrococcales > Microbacteriaceae > Curtobacterium > Curtobacterium sp. MCBD17_023. The sequence goes on along the minus strand of NZ_QKLJ01000016.1, from coordinate 6,118 downwards.
CGTCGACGCGGCGTTCCAGCAGCGGCGGAAGATGCTGCGGCAGGCACTGTCCGGCGTCCTCGGCGGCAGCGCCCGTGCGTCGGAGGTCCTCGAGGCGGCGGGCATCGCTCCGACCGCCCGCGGCGAGGAGCTCGGGGTGGACGACTTCGTGCGGCTCGGCCGGACCGTCCTCGCGGCCGCCGGCGGCGCCGCGTCCTGACCCCGCCACACCTGGCGGCCGTCCGGCGGAGGATCCGGTCCGCGCTGGGTACGCTCGCTCCATGACCGACGACGTCGTCCGCTCGCACGCACGGGGAATCCCCGCCGAGCGCGTGGTCGCGGCCACCGGTGCCGCGCCGGACGACTGGTACGACCGCCTCGACCGAGCCGACGGGCGCACCATCGGCCACACGGCCATCGCCGCCTGGCTCGTCGGTCAGGGCGTCGACCCCTGGTGGGCGCAGAGCGTCGCCGTCGGCTACGAGCAGTCCCGCGGCCTCCGTGTCCCCGGGCAGCGCTCCGACGGCACGTTCGCCGTCTCGGCCTCACGGCAGGTCGACGGCGACCGGGAGGCGGTGCTCGACCGCGCGGTCGTCGTCGCGGCCGCCGCGTTCGGGCACGGCCCGACCTCGGAGCGCCGGGGTGGGAAGCGTCCCTCGGCCCGGTGGACGTCCGCCGACCGGGAGTCGGTGCTGCTCACGACGGAGGACGGCCCCCGCCCGGGCACCGTCCGGCTGTCGGCGACGCGTGAACGTCTCACCGGGCCGGAGCGGATGCCCGAGGCGAAAACCGGACTGCGGGACCTGCTCGCCGCGGTCTGAGCCGCAGAGCGGGCTCAGTGCTCGCGGCCCGCCATCATCTCGAGGATCTGCTGGTGGGTGCCGTCACGTTCGGCCCACCGGAGCGGCTGGACGTTCTGCACGAGGACCTCCGACGTCCCGCCGGCCTCGATGATCGTCATCACCTCGTCGACGAAGGCGTCGAGGGGCATGCCGCCGAAGTCCGCTCCGCCCATCAGGTCGGTCTGCACGGCCGGCGGAGCGAGTTCGAGCACCTCGACCGCGGTGCCGGCGAGCTGCTGTCGGAGTGCCTGCGTGTACGAGTGCACGCCGGCCTTGGTGGCGCTGTAGGTCGGGGTCGCGGTGAGCGGCACGAACGCGAGCCCCGACGACACCGTCATGACGGTGGCGGCCGGGCGGGTGAGCAGGTGCGGCAGGAACGCGTCGATCAGGCGGATCGTCCCGACCAGGTTCGTCTGGATCGTCTCGAGGGCGTCCTCGATGTGGCCGGGGTCGCGGAGGTCCTCGTTCCGCATGATGCCCGACATCGTCACGAGGGTGTCGAGTCCGGGGTGTGCGGCGAGGACCTGGTCGGCGGCCGCCCGGATCGAATCGGCATCGGCGACGTCGATCTGGACCGTGCCGAGGCCGTGCTCCTCGGCGAGGGAGTCGAGCAGGGCCTGTCGGCGCCCGCCGATGACGACGGTGCTGCCCGCGGCCTGCAGGCGGAGCGCGAGCGCCAGGCCGATGCCCGAGGTCGCGCCGGGGATGAAGACGGTGCTGTTGGTGGTGTCCATGACGACCACGATGCCCGCGCCGTGTCGACGCATCCAGAGCCCGCACATCGGGGGACCGCCGGTCCCTGGTTCCCGGCCGCGCCGAGCAGCAGACTGGACGCATGGACCGTGCCGCCCTCGCCGACTTCCTGCGCCGCCGACGCGAGCTCCTGCGCCCGGAGGACGTCGGGCTCGGTGCCGGCGCTCGTCGGCGCACCCCGGGCCTCCGTCGTGAGGAGGTCGCCGCGCTGGTCGGCATGTCGGTCGACTACTACACGCGCCTGGAGCAGCAGCGCGGACCGCAGCCGTCCGAGCAGATGGTGGCCGCGATCGCCCGTGCCCTCCGCTGCTCCCTCGACGAGCGCGACCACCTGTTCCACCTCGCGGGGCAGAACGCGCCGGTGCGCATGCACCGCGCCGACCACGTGGACCCGGCGATCCTCCGGGTGCTCGACCGGCTGACGGACACGCCGGCGATCGTCGTCAGTCACCTGGGGGAGACCCTCGTCGAGAACCGGCTCGCCGTGGCGCTCCTCGGCACGTCGGTCGGCCTGTCGGGCAACGACCGGTACCAGGCATGGCGGTGGTTCGTCACCGGCACCGAGCTCGACCGGTACGCACCGGAGCAGCACGAACGACTGGGGCGGGTCGTGGTGGCGTCACTGCGGGCGGCGGTCGGTCTCGCCGGACCCGGCGATCGTCGGGCGACCGAACTCGTCGCCGAACTCGAGCGGCGCAGTCCCGAGTTCGCCCGGCTGTGGGCGCTGCACGAGGTCGCCCTCCGCTGGTCGGACAACAAGACGATCATGCAGGCCGAGCTCGGTCGCATCACCGTCGACTGTCAGGTGCTGCACACGGACGACCAGGCACAGGCGCTCCTGCTCTTCACGGCACCGCCGGGGAGCGAGGACGCCCAGAAGCTCGAACTGCTCGGCGTCCTCGGCCAGCAGACCTTCGCCTGAGCGTCGGCCGCAACACCACGTCACACACCTGGCAGCCCCCACACGTGCGTGCCTAGGGTGGGGCGGTGAGCACTCCGCGCGTGACCGTCATCCACGAGAACCCCGAGTGGTTCCCGCCGCTCGCCGCTGCCTTCGAGGCCGAGGGCGTCCCGGTGCGGGAGCTCCTGCTGACCGAGGGGCAGATCGACCTCGGCGCCGAACCGGAGCCCGGTGTGTACTGGAGCCGCATGTCGGCCAGCTCGCACACACGCGGGCACGAGCACAGCAAGGAGTACACCCGCGCGGTGCTCGGCTGGCTCGAACGAGCGGGCCGCCAGGTCGTCGGCGGCAGCCACGTGCTCGAGCTCGAGGTCTCGAAGGTCGCCCAGCACGGGCTCCTGCAGCAGGCCGGGTTCGACGTGCCCCGCACCACCGCGGTGTTCGGCACGGCGACGCTCAAGCAGGCGGCCGCGGACTTCACGGGCGGCCAGGACGGCCCCTTCATCACGAAGCACAACCAGGGCGGCAAGGGCCTCGGCGTCCGGCGCTTCGACTCGCTCGCCGAGTTCGACGCCTACGTCGACAGCCCGGAGTTCGAGGAGCCGGTGGACGGCATCACGCTGCTGCAGGAGTACCTGACGGCCCGGGAGCCGTTCATCACCCGCGTCGAGTTCGTGGGGGGCGAGTTCGTCTACGCCGTCCGCGTCGACACGAGTGCGGGCAGCTTCGAGCTCTGCCCCGCGGACGCGTGCGAGGTGCCTCAGGTCATCGCCGGCGCGGTCTGCGAGGTCCCCGGTACCGAGGCGCTCGGCGCCCCGCCGGCGTTCAGCGTCCGGACCGAGGTGACGGCGGAGCACCCGCTCGTGCAGCAGCTCCGCACGTTCCTCGCCGACCAGCGGATCACGATCGCCGGCGTCGAGTTCATGGAGACGACCGACGGTCGGACGGTCGTCTACGACATCAACACGAACACGAACTACAACCCCGCCGTCGAGGAGGCCGCACCGGCCTCGGGCCCGCGGTCGATCGCCCGCTACCTCGGCGGGCTGCTCGACGCGGAGTACGCCACGGCCGCCGCACCGGCGGCGCACGCCTGACCGGCGACACGACACCGCCGCACCACACCGCACCGCCTGACCCACCCACCGGTCTGGAGGCCCGGCTCGCCACCGGCACCGAGCCTCCGGACCGTCATCTCCACCAGCAAGGAACCCCCGTGCGATTCGGATACTGGACCCCGCTCTTCGGCGGCTGGCTGCGCAACGTCGACGACGAGCAGATGCCGGTCACGTTCGACTACGTGAAGCTCCTGGCGCAGCGCGCCGAGCGGATCGGGTTCGACCTGACGCTCGTGCCGGAGCTCAACCTCAACGACATCAAGGGCGTCGCGGCGCCGAGCCTGGAGGCGTGGGCGCTCGCGGCGGCGATCGCGGCGACGACCGAGCGCCTCGAGATCATGGCGGCGATGCGGCCCGGGTACCACCTGCCCGCGGTGACGGCGAAGCAGGCGGCGACGATCGACGACATCTCCGGCGGCCGGTTCACCTTCAACGTCGTGAGCGCCTGGTGGGCGGAGGAGGCCCGTCAGTACGGCGGCATCTTCTCGGAGCACGACGACCGGTACAAGCGCACGGCGGAGTTCGTCGAGATCATGAAGGGGCTGTGGCGGGAGACCCCGTACAGCTTCTCCGGCGAGTACTACGAGATCGAGAACGCCCACCTCGAGCCGAAGCCCCGCGTCACCCCGCGCATCTACGCCGGCGGTGAGAGCGAGGCCGGCAAGGCGAGCATCACGCACTACGCCGACGCCTACGTCACCCACGGCGGCACCGTCGAGGAGCTCCGCACGAAGATCGCCGAGATGCGCCGGCGCCGCGAGGACGCCGGGCTCCCGCCGTTCGAGGCGTTCGGCATGGCCGCGTACGCGATCGTGCGCGACACCGAGGAGGAAGCGCAGGCCGAGCTCGCGCGCATCACCGACGTGCAGCACGGCAAGGCGTACGAGTCGTACCAGGACTTCATCTCGAAGTCGCAGCTCGAGCACGTGCCGTCGCTCGAGGACTACTCGGTGTCGAACCGGGGCCTGCGCCCGCAGTTCGTCGGGACGCCGGAGCAGGTCGCCGCACGGATCCGCGAGTACGAGGAGGCGGGTGTGGACACCCTGCTCCTGCAGTTCTCGCCGCAGCTCGAGGAGATGGAGCGCTTCGGCGAGCAGGTCATCCCGCTCGTGCGCGCGTCCGTCCCCGTGGAGACGGTGTCCTGATGGCCGCCGAGGACGACTGGGCGTTCGAGACCCGGCAGATCCGCGCCGGGTTCAAGGCCGACCCGGGCTTCGGCGGGAACGTGCCGCCGATCGCGCAGACCGCCGCCTTCGTCTACCCGTCGGGGGAGGACGCCGCCGACCGGTTCCTGCTCAACGCACCCGGGCACACGTACTCCCGCGTGAACAACCCGTCGGCCGCGGCGCTGGAACGGCGGATCGCCGACCTGGAGGGCGGGGTCGCCGCGCTCGCGCTCGCGTCCGGGCAGGCGGCCACGTCGCTCGCCGTGCTCGGGCTCGCCCGTGCCGGGGACCACATCGTGTCGAGCGCGTCGCTCTACGGCGCGACGTACACGCTCTTCGCGTCGACGCTCCGTGACCTCGGCATCGCGTTCACGTTCGTGCAGGACCCGACGGACCTGGACGAGTGGGCCGCGGCCGTCCGACCCGAGACGCGCGCGTTCTTCGGCGAGTCCATCCCGAACCCGCGCGGGGACGTCCTCGACTTCGCCGGGGTGGCGGGTGTCGCGCACGAGGCCGGCGTCCCGCTCATCGTCGACAACACCATCGCGACGCCGTACCTGGTCCGGCCGATCGAGCACGGCGCGGACATCGTCGTGCACTCCGCGACGAAGTACCTCGCCGGGCACGGCAGCGCCATCGCCGGACTCATCGTCGACAGCGGCAACTTCGACTGGGCGGCACACCCGGACGAGTACCCGCAGCTGACCACGACCGAGCACTCGGGCTTCTCGGGTACGAACTTCGCGGAGAAGTTCGGTCGCCGTGCGTTCATCCAGCGCACCCGCTCGAAGCTCTCCGCCGACCTCGGCCCGGCGATCGCCCCGTTCAACGCCTTCCTGGTGCTGCAGGGCATCCAGACGCTGTCGCTCCGCATGGACCGGCACGTGTCGAACGCCGCGACGGTCGCGTCCTGGCTCGATGCACACGACCAGGTCGAGCACGTGCACTACGCCGGCCTGCCGAGCTCCCCGTGGCACCACCTGCAGCAGCGGTACGTGCCGAACGGGCCGTCGAGCGTCCTCGCGTTCGACCTGGCCGGCGGGGTCGAGGCCGGGCGGCGCTTCGTGTCCGCGCTCGAGCTCTTCGACCACGTGTCGAACATCGGCGACGTCCGTTCCCTCGTCGTGCACCCGGCGTCGACGACCCACGTGCAGATGACCCCGTCCGAGCGGGCCGCGGCGGGCGTCGGCGAGGGGCTCATCCGGCTGTCCATCGGCCTCGAACACGTCGACGACGTCATCGCGGACCTGGAGCGCGGCTTCGCCGCTGCGGCGTGAGCCGTCGGACGGCGGGTGGACCGGCGGGACGGGGATAGGTTGGTCGCATGACGTCGATGCCTGCTCCCGGTCGGGTGCGGAC
>NZ_QKLJ01000015.1:0-62167 GCF_003224415.1 Curtobacterium sp. MCBD17_023 | reverse complement strand
AGGCCCTCACCGGCGTCGACATCGAACTGCACGCGACGTTCGAGCAGTAAGCACCGAGCAACGCACTGACGGGAGGCACAATGGTCCGATGGCCGAACCGCTCCTGCCCGGCCCGCGGCCGGGCCGTCCACCCCGACCGCGATCGAAGGCGCGGAGCGTCGCCCAGCACGACATGCGGGACATCCGCGCACGGCTCCGCGGCACCATCTACGAGCACGTCGCGCCGGACACCAGGTCGCTGCGGGAGCAGTACTCCGCCCGCCAGATCGTCGACTTCTGTCTCGACCTGGCCGAGGTGATGCTCGCGTCCGGTGCCGACACCCGGAGCGTCGAGACGGCGGTGATCGCGGTCGCGACGAAGTGGAACCTCGCGCCGCTCGACCTCGACTTCTCCGGCAGCGCGGTGACGATCCAGTACTCCCCCGTGGAGGGTCCGCCGCTCGTCAAGGTGCGCAGCACCCGGTCCGACGGCGCGGACCTGGCGCGGCTGGCGTGGGCAAACCAGATCGTCGACGACGTCATCCACGACGACCGCGACATGACCAGCGCCGTGAGCGCCCTCGTCGCGGTGCTCCGGATGCCGCCGCGGTGGCCGACGTGGCTCGCCGACGTCGGGCTCTCGGTGCTCGGCACCTCGATCGCGATGCAGGCCGGTGGTGGCTGGCGGGCCGGTGTCGGGGCCTTCGTCCTCATGCTCGGGATCATCGTGTCCGGCCGGTGGCTGACCGGACGGGGCTACCCGCAGTTCTTCGTCTCCGGTGCCCAGGGTGCCGTCGCCTCGGTGATCGGCACGCTCGCGATCTGGGCGGACGTGCTCACCCCGACCGGCGCCGCGACGATGGTGGCCGCCCTCGTGGTGCTCCTGCTCCCGCACGTGCAACTCGTCACGTGGGCGCAGGACGCGATCTCCGGGTTCCGGGCGATGGCGGTGGCCCGGGCCTTCACGATCGGGATGCTCATCGCGGCGATCGTCGTCGGGGTGCCGGCGGGCATCGCGATGACGCACTGGCTGCGGCTCGAGGTCGACCCGTCCGGCATCGTCACGCAGGCCCTGCCGCTGTGGGCGTCCCTGTCCCTGACCGTGGTCTCGGCCGGGGCGAACTGCTTCGTGCAGCAGGCGAGCGCCCGCGTGATCCCGGTCGCGGTGGTGCTCTCCGTGGCGGCGGGGGCGGCGCTCTGGCAGCTCAAGGCGTTCGGGCTCCCGCTGCTCGGGGCGACGTTCCTGGCGTCGGTGCTGCTCGGCGTGCTCTCGACCTACGCCGCGGTGCGGATGCGGACGGCCGTCGCGGCGATCGCGGTGCCGGCCTTCTGCGGCGCGCTCCTGCCCGGTGTCGCGGTGTCGAACGCCCTGCTCAACGTGATGAGCGGGTCGTCCAGCTCGGTGCTCGACTTCGGGTCGGCGGTGACCGTGGCGCTCGCCATCGGCGCGGGGCTCGTGCTCGGCGGGCTCTTCGCGACGCCGGGGGCCCGTCGCGCCCTGCGTCGAGGCCGCCGCATCCATGTGCACTCGGTGCACAGTGACACCACCGCGCTGCCGGTCATCCGCGACTCCGGCTACGACCCCGGGAACGGGTCCGTCCCGCGATGGTGACGCGTCCGACGCCCGCGGCCGCGCCCGCACACACTGCCCGCCGTTCGCACTGAGCGACACCGCACGGGGTCGACCCCACGTGCGCTGTCGCTCAGCGCGGATGCTGCCCCTGCGGGCCCGGCGGTGGCGCGCTAGTTCGCGTCCGAGACGGCCTTGGACACGTCCGTGGGACCGTCGTACTGACCGTCCGGGATCGCACGGAGCGCCTCGAGCACGTCGTCGGGGGCGCTCTCCTTCTCGGCGGTCGACACGACGTCGTCCTTCGAGGCGGGGTAGTCGATGCCGCTCAGGTACTTCTGGATCTGGATGGGGTTCGGTGCTGCCACGATCGGTTCCTTCCGTTGGACCTCCCGGCGTACCCGGAGCTCCCTCGGCACCGACCCAGCGGATGCGGGCAGCGGCCAGCCGGCGCCGTGTCAGCGCCGGACGTCGGCGACGAGCGTCAGGCCGACCAGTTCTCGTCGTCCGACCAGGACACGTCGGACCAGGTCGACAGCCGACGCTGTGCCTGCGCCTCGTACCGCTCCATCCAGCCGCGCTCGAGCCGCGCCACCGCGCGGTCGAAGGCCGCGACGAGGTCGAGCTCGCTGCGCAGGAGCGCCTGCAGCTGCAGCCCCTCGTACAGGGCGATGAGCTGCTCCGCACCGCGGCGGGGGTCCATCGTGTGCGGCGCACGGCCGAGGGCGATGTCGTGCTCCAGGCCGCGCTTCACCTGCGCGAAGAACAGCTGGTAACGCGAGCGGAGGTAGCTCGACATCGGGTGCTCCGGGTTGCCCGCCACGCTGAGCAGGGCGACGAGCAACCGCATGAGCGCGGGGTCCTCGGCGTTCGAGGCGACGATGGCGCGCAGGAGTTCGACGGTGCTGCCGTCACCGACCTCGCGCGTCACCTCGTCCATCCGCGCGCCGTTCCACCGGTCGAGGGCGGCCAGGACGAGGCCGTCCCACGACGGGAAGTGCTGGTGCAGCTCGGACGTGCTGATGTCGAGCCGCTCGGCGACGTGCTCGGGTCGCGCCTCGTGGAAGGGGACGTCACGGAGCAGGTCGACGGTCGCACCGACGATCCTGATCCGCAGGTGCAGGGTCGCCGCGGCCGCAGCTGCGGCCATCGTGTCGGCGCTGGTGTCCTCGAGCATCGTGCCCTCCGTGTCCGGGACGAGCACGGTCAGGTCGTGGCCGAGGCGTCCGGGGGTGCGGACGTCCTGTCCGCACCTCGATCCTCCCGTAGATCGCGGGCGACGAGCATCCCCGGTACGGGGGTCGGCAAGATGGGGGACAACGGAGTACGGCGAGCGGCGGTGTCCGGCACGGGCGTGTCCCGTCCGGATGTGTGACGATGCCGCCATGTCCCCGAACGACTCCACCGCCCACGGACTCGCGACGATGGCCTCCGCGGGCTTCGAGTTCGGCAGCACGCCCGAGCAGGTGGCGCACGACGTCCGCACGATGTGGGAGCACCTCGGCCGTCCCGACGGTGCCTTCGAGGCCGCGGCCGCCGCGATCGCCGTCCTGCCGCAACGCCCCGAGGTGCCCGTCGCGCTGCAGGCCCGGCGCCGCGAGTTCGAGGAGGCCGTCGGCATCAACCCCGTCGAGGTCGAGCTCGCGGCGGCCCTCGCCGCCCGGGAACTCCTCGAGACGATGGCGCGGACCTGCGGGACACACTGATCGTCGGGTGCCCGGACGACGGGAGGCCCGCGGCTGCAGAGCCGAGGGCCTCCCGTCGTGTCGGCGTCGCCGCCGCGCGGTGACTACGGCGTCGGCATGCCGCCGTCGACGTGCAGCGTCTCGCCCACCACGTAGGACGACTCGCCGCTGGCGAGGAACACGAACGCCGGCGCGAGCTCGGCGGGCTGACCCCAGCGGCCGAGGTAGGTCTGCTCACCCGCGGACGGCAGCGCGTCGGACGGCTGGCCACCGGCCGGCTGCAGCGGGGTCCAGATCGGGCCCGGTGCGACGGCGTTCACGCGGATGCCCTTCGGCGCGAGCTGCGCGGCGAGGCCCTTCGCGAGGTTGTTGACGGTCGCCTTGGTGGCGGCGTAGTGCACCAGGTGCGGCGACGGCGCGTAGGCCTGGATCGACGTCGTGTTGATGATCGTCGAACCTGGCTTGAGGTGCGGCACGGCGGCCTTCGTGATGCGGAAGGTGGCGTACGCGTTCGTCTTGAACGTCTCGTCGAACTCCTCGTCGGAGATCTTCGTGATGTCGTCGACGTTCTGCTGCTTGCCGGCGTTGTTCACGAGGATGTCGAGACCGCCGAGCTGCTCGACGGCGGACGCGACGAGCTGCTCGCAGAACGCCAGGTCCGTGATGTCGCCCGGCAGCGCGACGGCCTTGCGTCCGGCTGCCTCGATGAGGGCGACGATGCGGTCGGCGTCCTCCTGCTCCTCGGGGAGGTAGCCGATGGCGACGTCGGCACCCTCACGGGCGTAGGCGATGGCGACGGCGGCACCGATGCCCGAGTCGCCGCCGGTGATGAGCGCCTTGCGGCCCTCGAGTCGACCCGAGCCACGGTAGGTGTCCTCGCCGTGGTCGGCGGGTACGTTCTCCGCCATCTCGGCGTCGGTGCCGGCACCCTCGAGGTACTGCTCGTCCGGCTTCTTGTCGGCGTAGAGCTTCGTCGGGTCCTGCATGGTGTACTGGTCGATCCGCTGGTCCGTCATGCGCCAGACGGTACGCACCCGCGCACCCGCCCCCGCTCAGGAGGCTGTCCCCCGCCGCGCAGTCCGGATCACGTCCGGGCCGGGCCGGCTGCGGCTCAGAGCGGGCGGTAGACCGTGATCGGCGGAGCGTCGTCGCCCTGGTCCTCCGCGTCGCCCGTGCGCGCCCAGGTCCGGCCGTCGTGGTCGAGCGTGTCGGGCAGGTCACCGTGCACGATCATCCGCACGGGCGGCGCGTCGCCGTCGACGAGGTCGACGCCGTGCGCCGCGTTGTCACCCGTGCTGTCCACCACGTACTCCGCCATGTCGACGACGCTACGCGACGGTCCCCGGCCGCGTCCGGGACCCGGCGGGACCGCTCGCCCGGAATGTCACGGTCCGGTGACGGTGCGGCTCCGTTTCGGTAACACCCGTCGTCCACCAGGGCGCTGGCGGCTACCGTCGAGCGGGTGACTCCCAGGACCGTGACGGCGATCGGCGCCGTGGTGCTCGCCCTCGTGGCGGGTGGCGCCTCCGTGGACCGTCTGCCCGGTCACGACGCGGGCCGAGCGGCGGCGGCGGAGGCCACCCCGACCGCGACGTCCACTCCGGTCCCCAGCTGGCGTCCCGTGTCCGGCGCCGCGCTCCGCACCGTCGACTCGGTCGAACTCGCCGCCGAGTCGATCGTCCTGCGCGCCGACGACCGCACGGTCTCGGTCGTCTCGATGCGTGACGCGAAGCACACGGTCGGCGTCCTGAACCGGCTGCTCGGCACGCCGGCGCGCACGCAGACCGCGGTCGGCGACGCCGGTCGGTGCGTCCCGGCGAGCACGACCTCGACCTGGGGCGGAGCCCTCCGGGTCGCCGCGCTGCGCGAGCCCGCAGCGGCCGGCAACCGTGTCGAGATCCGGGTCCTGCGCGACCACGTCCGCTCCCGGCTCGGCACCTCCGTCGAACTCTCCGGTCCGCACGGCGTGCAGGTCGGCGACGACGTCCGTTCCCGCATCGAGGACGCCGCGGCGGACGAGCGCGAGTCGCTGGGCTCCGAGGACGCCGAGGCCTGGCAGCTGCTACTCGCTCCGGGGTGGCCGTCGGAGCGCAAGGGCGCCGGCGAGAACGGCGTGTCCGTCCTGACGCAGGAGTCCACCGTGACCGTCATCGGGTCGCCGATGCCGGTCCGCGCGACGCGGGGCTGCTGACCGCCCGACGTCGCCGCCCCGCTCAGATGCGGATCGTCGCCACGACCGGGAAGTGGTCGCTCGCGAACCAGCTCTCGGGGCCGTCGTGGTCGATCACGACGCGGTCGACACCGGCCACCCCGCGGGTGAGCACCCAGTCGATGCGCTCCCCGCTCGGCACCGGCGGCTGCCACTCGTTGTAGGACGCCGTCCGGTCCTCGGGGTCACCGGCGACGGTCCACGCGTCGGTGTACCCGGCCCCGGCGAAGACCCGCGACGCCGGACCGGACCCGGACGGCTCGTTGCAGTCGCCGGCGAACACGACCGGTCCGTCGACGACCGACAGCCGCTGGACGATCAGCGCGGCGCTGCGCCCGCGGACCTCGTCCCCGTGCGGGCCCGGTTCGTGGTCCAGGTGCGTGGTCAGCAGCGTGAAGGCCGCGCCCTCCGCATCGAGGAACTCCACGTGGTTCGCGATGCGCGGGTACTTGCTGCCCCATGTGTTCGAGACCGGCTCGTCCGGGGTGTCGGACAGCCAGAACGACCCCGAGGCGGCGGGACGGAAGCGGTCGCGTCGGTAGAACACGGCGGCGTGCTCGCCCGCGGTGCCGCCCTCGCGACCCTGACCGATGTCGGCGTGGTCGGGCAGCCCGGCGCGGAGGTCGTCCATCTGGTGGTCGAACGCCTCCTGCACGCACACCAGGTCCGGGTCGTGCCGGCGGATGAGGTCGAGGACGACCGGGCGGCGAGCGGGCCAGTCGTGCGCCGGGTCCGGGTTCTTGATGTTGTAGGTCATGAGGGTGATCGGGCGCGCGGTGCTGGTCACCCGTCGAACTTACCCGGAGGCACCGGGGCGCCGCCGCCCTCGTGCGTCCGTTGGCCGCAGAGGGCTCGGCGGAGGGTCATCACCCCGTCCCGCGCCCGGGTCTTCGCGGTCCCGGTCGGGACGCCCAGCGCTCGCCCGAGCTCGGGCCCGGACAACTCGGCGAGGTACCGGAGGACGACCGCTCGTCGCTGCTGCTCCGGGAGCGCATCGATCGCGCGGTGCAGGCTGCGGCGGTCGAGGACCGACTCCGCGCGCTCCACCGCACCGTGGTCGACGAGATCGGAGTGGCGTGATCCGATCCGACGGTCGCGTTCCCGGTCGGCCTGGGCCTTCCGCACCCGGTCGATCGCCCGGCGCGTGGCGATGGTCCGGATCCAGGTGACCACCGGGTGCGCGGGGTCGTAGCGGGGGGCGAGACGCCAGACCTCGAACATCACGTCCTGGGCCACGTCCTCGGCGAGCCAGCTGTCACCCGACACCCTGCGGGCGACCTGGACCACCAGGGGACGGAAGCGCTGGTCGAGCAGCCGGAAGGCCGCCCGGTCCCCCGCTGCTACCTGCGACAGCAGAGCTCGTTCCTCGGTACGGCGTCGCTCGAGTTCGTCGTCCACGAACCAGAACGTGACATACCACCCTGGGTGAGGGCGGGGAGCGCTAGTTGATGCAGACGCCTTCCTGGCCGAACTCGTGCACCGCGGTGGACGAGGGGCTGGGTTCCGCGGGCTCGGCCGGCTTTGACGCCTCGGCCTCCTCCGACGGCTGGGACGGCTGGGCCTCCTCCGACGGCTGCGCCGCAGCGGGAGCGGAGGGCATCGCGCCGTCCGTACCGAGGACCAGGGTGACCCCCTGCACCGCAGTGCTCTGGACCGGCACCGCGCCGGGGACCACGGACGCGACGGCCTTGGCCTGGGCCTCTTGGCCAGCCGGGTACTGGACCATCGTCGTGGCCGTCGTCGCCGAGGAGCCGGGCGTCCCGACCTGGAACCCGCGTCCGGTGAGCACGCCGCTCGCGGTGGCCGCGGCGCCGGTGACACCGCTTCCGTTGGTGACGGTGATGGACACGGACGCCGGGTCAGCGGCCTTCGCGTCGGTGTACGCGGGCGGCTCCCCGACGAGGCCCTGGACGAAGGCGGGCATGCCGGCGGTGTCGACCTCGACCACGGAGAGCGCGTACCCGTTCGGGTAGACCGTCGGGGTGCCGAGGATGGGGATGGTCGCGGACTTGATGTTCGACGGGCGGAGGTTGCTCATCTGCCGCGCGAGCGCGAGCAGGTCGAGGCCCTGGTCGGTCTCCACCGAGTCACCGATCGCGTCGATGATCTTCGTGGTCTTCACCGGGTTGAGGAGCGTGCCGGCCGACAGGATCTTGCGCGCCTCCTGCGACAGGAAGTACTGCTGCCGGACCTGGCGGTCGAGGTCGCCTCCCGGCAGGCCGTGCCGCTGGCGGACGAAGGACAGCGCCTGCTTGGCGTCCAGCTGCGAGACCCCGGCAGGCAGGTCGACGCCGGAGAAGGCGTCCTTGGCGGGCTGGTTGAGGCAGACGTTGACCGGGCCGAGCTGCTTGACGATCTCGTAGAAGCCGAGCAGCGACACCCGCACGTAGTGGTCGATCGTCAGCCCGCTGAGGTCCTGGATCGTGGCGATGAGCTTCCTCGCACCACCGGAGTCGCCGCCGCCGTCGCGGGTGCCGTACTCGAAGGCGCTGTTGAGCTTGCCCTTGCCGACGTCCGGGATGTCGACGTACGAGTCACGCGGGAACGAGATCATCGTCGCGCTGCGGCCGTCGGCGGCGATGTGCAGGACGATCATCGTGTCGGTGTTGGTCGCGCCGCCGTCCGACTCGGTGCTGAGCTCGGCGAGCTGCTCGGGGGTGGCGTTGTCCGGTCGGTGGTCGTCACCGACGAGCAGGATGTTCATCGCCCTGCCGTCGACGTCGTCCTCCGCCGGCGGCGCACTGCCGATCGCGTCGACCTTCGTGACGCTGCTCGCGAGCCGGTTGTACGCGTAGGCCGCGTACCCACCGCTCAGCAGCACGGCCATGGTGAGGACGCCTGCCACCGCGGGGAGCACGGCTCCCCAGTGGCGCTTCCGGCGCCCGTGGCGGGGCGGCACGGCGCGGTCGGCACGGCGGGGCCTGGTCTCCTCGGGTGCGTTCGTCACGGGGAGAACCATAACGGTGGGGCTCGCGGATGACATGGGTTCCGGCTGGACGAGCTGTACGGACCCCTCCGGGAGGCCCCGCTCACGGCCCTGCGGCGGGCGCGGTCCGCACATGGTCGCCCAGTACGGTCGCAGGGTGTTCCTGTCCGTCCTCGCCGTGTGCTGCGCCCTGGTCGCCGTGCTCCTGGTCGGAAACGGCGTCCGCGCACTCCGCCGCGGTGCCCGCAGCCTGACCAGGCTCCTCGCACTCGTCGCCGGGACCGTTCTGCTCGCGCTCGACGCCCTCGTCGTCGTGCTCGCGCGGGTCGACACCCCGACCAGCTCGGCGGTCCTCGTGCTCGTCCTGGCGGTCGCCGGGTACGTCGCCGTCGCCTTCCTCGTGTTCCTCGGCGCCGCGCTCGCGTACGGGCACGTGCGGGTGTCCGAGCAGGCCGAGGCGCTCGTCGTGCTCGGGTGCGGGCTCGTGCACGGGCAGGTGTCGCCGATGCTGCGGTCCCGGCTCGACCGCGCGGTCGAGGTGTTCCGGCGGTCGGACGCCGCCGGCCGCACCCCGGTCGTGGTGGCGTCCGGCGGGCAGGGCGCGGACGAGGACCGGACCGAGGCCGACGCCATGGCCGAGTACCTGGTCGGGCACGGTCTCCCCGCCGACCTCGTCCTCCGCGAGCCGCGCTCCCGGAACACCCGCGAGAACCTCCGGTTCTCCTCCGCGGTCCTCCAGGACGCCGGAGTGGACGGGCGGACGCTCGTCGTCACGAACGACTACCACGTGATGCGCACCGCGATCACGGCCCGGCGCACCGGTCTCGACGCCCGCGTGCTCGGGTCCCCGACGGCACGGCAGGCGGTCCCGAGCGCGTTCCTGCGGGAGTTCGCCGCCGTGCTCGTCATGCACCGCTGGTGGCACCTCGCGGCGGTGGTGGCGATCGTCGCACTCTGGTCGCTCGGGCTCGCAACGGGGGTCCTGCCCCGCTGAGCGCCGGCTGGTTCAGGTCCTGCTGGGCAGCAGGTGGGCGGCCTCCATGGCGAGCTCCGCGGCGATCGGGTCGTTCGCCGCGACGGCGTCGCGGAGTTCCCGCACGCGGGGCGTGACCGCCTCGGGCGGCACGACCTCGGCGAGCTCGGGGACCCGCAACCGGAAGGCGAGTCCGTCGGTGGTGGCACGGCACAGCTGGGCGAGGGACGCGTTCCCGCAAGCCTCCGCCCACATCGCGTAGAGGTCCGCGCCGTCGTGGGCGACCTCGGCCTGCTGGCCCTCGCCGAGGCGCTCGAGCACGTCATCGAGCGTCCGGACCACCCGGCGGCGCTCGGCGTCCGTGAAGCGCGGGACCGCGAGCCGGACGACGCCGCCGTAGATCACGCCGAGCGTCTGGTAGGCGTCGAGCAGCTCGGCCGCGCTGGGGGCGGCGACCTTGGTGTAGCGGTTGGGGGCCATCTCGACGAGACCGGCGCGGGCGAGTTCGGCCAGAGCCTCTCGGATGGGAGTGCGGGAGACGCCGAGCCAGGCGATGAGGTCGTCGTCGTTCAGCCGCTCGCCCGGCTCGAGCGTGCCGTCCATGATGGCGTCTCGGATCTTGTCCTGCACGGTGTCCCGGAGGAGCTTGCGCTCGGCAGCGGGCTGGGTCGAGGGCACTGGCATGCGTTCAGCGTGTCACATGTCACGCGGTCGGCGCGAGAGGCGCGACGGCAGCGCGCCGGAGGAAGTGGACCGCCCGACCGTAGACTCGCGGCATGGACGACGAGCCCTCCCGGTGGCCGATCGGGCGACTGCTGGCGGCCGCCGCACGGGCCGTCGAACGGGAGTGGGACGAACGACTCCGGGCGATCGGCCTGCCCCACGCGGCACTCATCGCACTCGACATCGCCCTCCGGAACGGCCCGACCGGCGCGGACGTCATCGCGAGGACCGCACGCGTCCAGCCGCAGACCATGTCGCGCACCCTCGAGCGGCTCGAACGGGACGGCCTCGTCGTCCGCGGACCCCATCCCGAGGACGGGCGTCGCCGGGTGGTGACGGTCACCGAGCGCGGGCGGGAGATGTGGGAGACCGCACGGCACATCGAGCGCGAGGTCCTGCCGGACGACCCGGAGCTGCGCCGTCGTCTCGGCGCGATCCTCGCAGGGACGCGGCCGACCCCACCCTGACGCTGGTACTTGTGTCTGACGTCTGGAATATGACACCCTGGACGGGTCGGCACCAGGGCCGACCTGTCCCCAGGGGGTCTCGTGACCGGACGCCGCGCCGCAGCGCGCTCCGCCCGACGCCGCCCGCTGCTCGTCGCACTACTGGCGACCGTCGGGTCCCTCACGGCGGTCGCCACGGTGCTCGCCGTCGTCGCCAGCGTGTTCATCGGAGGCCTGGCCGAGCGGTACGACGCGGGACGCACCGTGCTCGACGACCCCTTCCCGAGCGGAGGACGGCCGCACGACGACGGGGACGCACTGGACGTCCTGCTCATCGGGTCGGACGCACGGGAGCGGCTCGACCCGCAGCACGACGGCGTGGGCGGTGGCCGTTCCGACACCCTGATGCTCGTGCACGTCTCGGCCGACCGCAGACACGTCTCCCTCATGTCGATCCTCCGCGACTCCTGGGTCGAGGTGCCCGGACACGGCAGGGCGAAGATCAACGCCGCCTACTCGTGGGGCGGTGTCCCACTGACCGTGCAGACCGTCGAACAGCTCCTCGGGGTCCGGATCGACCACGTCGCCGAGATCGACTTCGCCGGGTTCGTCGGGATGACCGACGCCCTCGGCGGCGTGACGGTGCAGTCCCCCGCGACCTTCGACGCCCGCGGACACCACTTCGTCCGGGGACCGAACGAGCTCGACGGCGCCGCGGCGCTCACGTTCGTGCGGGAGCGCTACGCCTTCCCGGACGCCGACCACACCCGGGTCCGCAACCAGCAGGCGTTCATGCACGCGCTCCTCGAGCGGGTCCTGTCGGCGGACACCCTGACCGACCCCGGGGCCGTGCAGCGGTTCGTGAGCTCGACGAGCGCGTACCTCTCCGTCGACCCCGGCCTCACCTTCCCCACGCTGGTCGACCTCGGCTGGTCCCTCCGCCGGATCCGGCCGCACGACCTCGAGACGTTCACGCTCCCGACCGCCGGGGGTGGCACCAGCCCGGACGGCCAGAGCTACGTCGAGGTCGACCGTGCCGAACTGACCAGCCTCACCATCGCCCTGCGGTCCGACGACGTCGAGGGGTGGCTCGCGGGGCACGCGGCAGGGCGGACCGCGGCCACCGGCTGAGGCGACACGGCCGTCCGGGGACTCCGGGCCGGGGACTCCGGACCGGGGACGACGAAGCGCCCCACGACCGAGGTCGTGGGGCGCTTCCGATCGGCTGCGTGACGCTGGACGTCAGGCCGGGAGCTGCAGGGTCTGCCCCGCGTAGATGAGGTTGGCGTCGTCGATGGTCGACGTGTTCGCCGCCCACAGCTGCTTCCAGCCACCGTCGATGCCGAGCTTCGTCGCGATGGTGTCGAGCGTGTCGCCGGACACCACCTTGACGGTCTTGCCGCTCGTGGGCACCGCGGCCGGCTTGCTCGAGGTCGCCGACGGAGCCGGCGTGCTCGGGGCGGCCTTCGGAGCCGGGGCCGGTGCGGGAGCCGCCGGCTGGGCCGGGGCCGCCTGCTGCGCGGGGGCCGCCGGGGCGGCGGGGGCCGGTGCCGGCGCGGCCGGCTGCGGCACCGGAGCGGCGCCGGTGGTGCCGCTCAGGCCCAGCTTCGCGGAGCAGGCCGGCCATGCGCCCCAGCCCTGGGAGGCGAGGACGTTCTCGGCCACCGCGATCTGCGTCTCGCGGCTCGCGGCGGCCGGGCTGCCGGTGCCGCCGTTGGCGGCCCAGGTGCTCTGCGTGAACTGCAGTCCGCCGTAGTAGCCGTTGCCGGTGTTCGCGGCCCAGTTGCCGCTGGCCTCGCATGCTGCCAGGGCGTCCCAGGTCGAGCCGCTGGCCGCACTCGCCGGTGCAGCCGCGAGACCGACGCCCGTCGCGGCGAGGCCGGCGAAGGCGAGTCCGCCGACGAGGGCGCGGGTTCGGGTGTGGTTCTTCATGTCGTTGCTCCACCGGGGCCGCACTCGTCGTTCCCGACGCCGGCTGCCCACCCCGACCGATCGCGGTCAGTCTGATGGCGTCACCGGGGGCAGCCTCCGCGCCGGTGTCACGGTCGGCCACCATAGGAAACTCTGGCTCGTTATCAAACCGAGACAAATGGTTCTGCCCATCAGTGGTATGTACCCCTCGGCGGAACCTGGGTGTCACGATCGCCGCGCCTGCGGCGATCGGGGTGTACCCGGGTACACGACCTTCCGAGTTCCCTGGCAATCCCGGCCCGACGATGTGCGAGGCGGACGGGAGGCCCGGGACGGGCCCGCACCGCGCCTCCCGGCCGTCAGGCCCGCGAGAGCAGCGTCACGGCCTCGAGGTGCCCCGTCTGCGGGAACATGTCGAGCACGCGCGCCCGCCGCAGCCGGTACGACGGCATCGCCGCGAGGTCACGCGCGAGCGTGACCGGGTTGCAGCTCGAGTACACGACGTGCCGGACGTCCGACGCCTCGAACCACCCCGCGAGCTCGGCACCGATGCCGCGCCGGGGCGGGTTCACGACCACGAGTTCCGGGGTGGCGGCGGGACGAGCGCGGAGGGCGTGCGCCGTGGCGTCGTCCGCGGCGAACCGGACGTCGGCCAGACCCGCTTCACGGGCGGACTGCTTGGCGGACACGATCGCCTCCCGGCTCGTCTCGATGCCGGTCACCGCACGACCCGGCCGGGCCGCGTGCAGGGCGAACCCGCCGACCCCGCAGTACAGGTCCCACATCGACGCCGGGTCGACCTCGTCGATCCACGCGGACGCCTGCGCGTACAGCTGCGTCGCGACGGCCGTGTTCGTCTGGAAGAAGCTCTGCGGGCGCAGGTGCATCGTCACGGGACCGAGGCGCATCGGGAGGGTCTGCTGCTCGGTGAGCACGACCTCCCGGTCCCCCTCCGTGACGGCCTTGTGCTCCGGCAGGAGGTTCGCGGTCACGACGACCGCCTGCGGCAGCACCCGTCGGAGCACGTCGAGGTGGTCGCGGAGTCGCGGGAGCTGTCCCTCCGAGCGGAGGACGAAGCGCACCATGAGCTCGGCGTCGGGCGACTCGGTGACGAGCACGTACTTCAGCTCACCACGGCGCTGGCGGACGTCGTACGGGATGAGCCCCGCGGTCGAGACGAACTCGGCGAGCACCGGGAGCGCCCGCTGGATGCCCGGCGTGCAGATCCCGCAGTGCCGCAGGTCGACGCCACGCTGACGGTCGTCGAGGATCCCGACGGTGGGGTGCTGCACGGAGCCGCCGACCACCATCTTCGCCTTGTTGCGGTACCCCGACTCCGGACTCGTGACCGCGGGGAGCCACTCGACCGCTCCCGGGCCGCCGGCGGCCTCGACCGCGTCGTGGAGGAGCTCCCGCGTCCGGAGTTCCTTGTCGAGCACCTGGTCGCCGTATGGCTGACCCATGAGGGTGCACGACCGGCACACCCCGCGGTCGAAGTAGTCGCACTGCATGGCCGGGTCAGGATACGTCAGCGGCGGGCGGCGTCCCGGGTCGTGGTCCGGATGCGGTGCACCGAGGTCGTCGCCGTGATGAAGAGGGTGCGGCCGTCGTCGCCGCCGAAGCAGAGGTTCGACACGACCTCGGGGACCGGGACCGTCCCGATCCGGACCCCGTCGGCGGAGCTGACGACCACCCCGAGGGCGGAGGACGACCAGATCCGTCCGGCTTCGTCGACGCGGATGCCGTCCGGCACGCCCTCGTCCGGAGCGAAGCGCACGAGGTCGCGGCCGTTCTTCACCCGCACGGCCGGGGCTCCGGCCGCGTCGGCGTCCACCACGACGTCATACGCGCGGATCACCGGGCGGGCACGGTCCGAGCTCGCGACGTACAGCACGCGCTCGTCGGGCGAGAACGCCAGGCCGTTCGGCTCGTCGACGTCGAGGACGACCGGGCGGAGGTCCTCGCCGGCGGGTCCGCAGCGGAACACCCAGTGGTCGCCGTACTCCCGCACGCCCGGGTGTCCCTCGCGGGGCTGGGTGATGCCGTACGCGGGGTCGGTGAACCAGACGCTGCCGTCCCGGGTGACGACGACGTCGTTCGGGGAGTTGTAGCGGACCCCTCCCCAGGACGACGTGATCGGGGTCACGGTGCCGTCCCGGTCACGCTCGACCCGGCGCAGCCCGTGCGAGCACTGCACCACCGATCCGTCCCGGTCGAGGGTCCGGCCGTTCGTGTACTCCACGTCGTCGGCGTACACCGACACCGTACCGTCCGCCGCGGACCACTGCATGATCCGGTCGCCGGGGATGTCCGACCAGCGGAGCGTCCGGGTCGCGGGGATCCAGCACGGACCCTCGGCCCAGGTGCTGCCGGTGTCGAGGGTCTCGAGCGCGGTGGGGTCGGGGACGAGCTCGGCGATGGTCGACTCGGGCACGGGTCCTCCTCCGGACGCGGACGGTCCCACCACGGTACGGGCGCGCGTCCGTGCGGCACCCAGTCCGTCGCGGCCGATCGGCCGCCGCGGGCACTCAGCGCGCGGCGACCGCTTCGCTCCGCCGGCGCAGGGCCTTCTCGACCGCGGAGATGCCGAGTCCGAGGAGGATCGACGCCACGACCGCCACCACCGTCACGAGGAACGGCTGGTCGCGGCTCCAACTCCCGGTCGCCGCCGCGATCGCGACACAGTACGCGGCCCATACGACGTCGGCGAGCAGGCAGGCGAGCAGGAACCGCCGGGCGTCGAGTCCGCTGTCGGCACCCACGAGGTTCGTGGTGAGCCGGCCCATCGGGATGAACCGGCCGAGGACCGCGATGCGCCCGGGTGCCGACCGGTAGCGCTCGTCGATGGCCTCCCGCGCCTTCCTGACCTTCGGCCGCGTGAACCAGGACTTCGAGCCGAGGTCCGCCGAGCGCGCCAGGTGGTAGAGCCCGAGGTCACCGAGCACCATGCCGGTCGTCGCCGCGACGACGAGGAGGAGCACCGGCAGGAGCCCGCCGTCGCCACCGACCAGGAGCGTACCGATCGCCACCACCATCGCCTGGCTCGGCAGGAACACCGCGACGCTGCCGACGGCGAGCACGAGACCGACGGCGAGGAACGCCCACGGGGTGCCGACGAGTTGGAGCACCACCTGTTCTGCTGCGTCCACCGGGTCACCCTCCGCGGCGCGCGAGATCGGCACCGTCCGTCCGATCATCCCAGATCGGCAGGCCGGGCTGCACCCGGACAGATGCGCGGAAGGGATCAGTCTGCTCCGGCTCGGCCCATCCTGTCCGCCCGTACAGGCTCTGCTCATCCGCCTCTCCGTAGGCTGTGAGGAACCAAGAGAGCCGGACTGCAGCCCGACCCCCGAGGAGGTGTCCGCTTGTCCACCGTCCTCATCGCGTTCGGCGTCATCGCACTCGTCGTCCCCGCACTCACCCCCCTGCTCGGGCGCCGCGTCTTCTTCGTCGCCGCCCTCGCACCCGCGGCCGCCGCCGTCCTGACGGTGACGCAGACCCCTGCCGCACTCGGCGGCGGTGTCACGGAGCGGGTGCGGTGGATCCCGCAACTCGCACTCGACCTCGCGTTCCGGGTGGACGCCCTGTCGTGGGTGCTCGCGCTGGTCGTCACCGCGGTCGGCGCACTCGTGCTCGTCTACTGCGCCTCGTACTTCGACGCCGACGAGCCCGGGCTCGGTCGGTTCGCGGGCGTGCTGACCGCGTTCGCCGGGTCGATGTACGGCCTGGTGATCGCCGACGACGTCATCGTGCTGTTCGTCCTGTGGGAGGCCACGACGGTCTTCTCGTACCTGCTCATCGGCCACGACGCCGTGAAGCGGGCCAGTCGCGCAGCGGCCATGCAGGCGCTCGTCGTGACCACCGCGGGCGGGCTCGCGATGCTGGCGGGCCTCGTGGTGATCTCGGTCGCCGCCGGGACGACCTCGCTGTCCGGCATCATCGCCGCTCCCCCGACCGGCACCGCGGTGTCGGTGTCCGTCGTGCTCGTGCTCGTCGGCGCGCTGACGAAGTCCGCGATCGTGCCGTTCCACTTCTGGCTGCCGGCCGCGATGGCCGCGCCGACCCCGGTGAGCGCGTACCTGCACGCGGCGGCGATGGTGAAGGCGGGGATCTACCTCGTCGCGCGCCTCGCCCCGGCGTTCGCGCTGCTCGACGGCTGGCGTGAGACGGTCACCGTCCTCGGTGTGCTCGGGATGCTCGTCGGCGGGTACCGGGCGCTCCGGCAGACCGACCTCAAGCTCCTGCTCGCCTACGGCACCGTGGCCCAGCTCGGCTTCCTGCTGCTCGCCGCCGGGTGGGGAGCGCCGGAGATCGCCCTGGGCGGCATCGTGCTGCTCGTGGCGCACGCCACCTTCAAGTCGACGCTGTTCCTGGTCGTCGGGACGGTCGACCACGTCGCCGGCACCCGCGACCTCGGGAAGCTCAGCGGTCTGGGCCGACGCCTCCCCTGGCTCGCCGCGGTCGCCGTGCTCGCGCTCGCGTCGATGTCCGGGATCCCGCCGCTCGTCGGCTTCGTCGCGAAGGAGGCCGTGCTCACCGGCTTCGTCGAGGAGCTGCACGGCACGGACGCGGTGTGGGCCTGGACCGCGCTCGTGGGCATCGCCGTCGGCTCGGCCCTGACCGTGGCGTACTCCTGCCGGTTCTTCTGGGGCACCTTCGCCCGCAAGGCCGGGGTCCCGCAGACCGAGCCGCACGCCCTGCACGGGATGGGGGTCGTCCCGTCGCTGCTCGGCGTCACCGGACTCGTGCTCGGCCTCGCGACCCCGTTCGTCGCGCACGGCTTCGAGTCCGCCGCCGAGACCGCGCGGCACGGCTCCGGCGAGGTCCCGCACCTGGCCCTCTGGCACGGGCTCGAGCCCGCGCTCGGCCTCTCCGCGCTGACGCTCGTCGCCGGGATCGCGCTGTTCCTCGTCCGCGCCCGGGTCGAGGCCGTGCAGCACCGCTTGGCCGGGTCCCCCTCGGCGTCGGGCACCTACCGCCGCCTGATGCGGGCACTCGACCGGTTCGCGACCTGGCTCACCGCGAGCCTGCAGCGCGGCTCGCTGCCGTACTACCTGACGGTGATCCTGTCGGTCTTCGTCGCCGGCGCTCTGCTGAACCTCGTCGTCGGCGGCCCGTGGGAGTTCCACGTCCGCTTCGCCGACACGTGGGGGCAACTCCCGGTGGTCGTCGTGATGTCGGCCGCCGCGGTGTCCGTGCTCGCCGCGAAGACCCGGTTCGCCGCCGCCGTGCTGGTCGGGGTCACCGGGTACGGGACGTCGATCCTGTTCCTGCTGCACGGCGCCGTCGACCTCGCGTTGACGCAGCTCGTCGTGGAGACCGTCACCCTCATCGCCTTCGTGCTCGTGCTCCGACGCCTGCCCCCGAAGATCGGCACCGCCAACCCCTCGCGCTTCCGGGTCCTCCGGGCGCTGTTCGCCGCCCTCGCCGGCGTCACCCTGGCGACCGTGGTCATCGTCGCCGCCTCGGCCCGTACCGCCCGACCGCTGTGGCCTGACCTGCCCGCGCTGACCAGTTCGTTCGGCCACGGGCTCAACGTCGTCAACGTCGCACTGGTCGACCTCCGCGGATGGGACACGCTCGGCGAGCTCACCGTCGTCGTGGCCGCCGCGACCGGCGTCGCGAGCCTCATCTTCGTGAAGTCCCGCGAGGACACCCTGCCCCGCCTGCGGGACATGCCGGCCGGGGTGGCGAACGGCGACGACCGTGCCGACGGGGAACCGCGCGCCTGGCTGCCGACGAGCGCAGCGATCCCCACCGGCCGCTCCGCCCTGCTCGACATCGTCGTCCGGCTGCTGTTCCACGGGCTCGTCGTGCTGTCGCTCTACCTGCTCTTCGCCGGGCACAACTCGGCCGGTGGCGGGTTCGCGGGCGGACTGGTGGCCGGCATCGCCCTGGCCGCCCGGTACCTCGCCGGCGGACCGGCCGAACTCGGCGCGGCGGCTCCGATCCGGGCCGGACGACTCCTCGGGCTCGGCGTCGCCACGGCGGCGGTCACGGCGATCGTCCCGATGGTCGCCGGCAAGGAGGCGCTGTACTCCGAGTTCTTCGAGGCGACCGTCCCCGTGCTCGGGCACGTCGAGTTCGTCACCGCCACGTTCTTCGACATCGGCGTGTACCTCGTCGTCGTCGGGCTCGTGCTCGACGTCCTCCGCTCGCTCGGCGCCGAGGTCGACCGCCAGCGCATCGAGGACCGCCGCACACCCGCCGCCGACACCATGGAGGGAACCAACGCATGACAGTCACCCTCGTCCTCGTCATCGCGATGGCCGTGCTCTTCTCGTGCGGCGTCTACCTGCTCCTCGAACGCTCCCTGACCCGGATGCTGCTCGGGTTCCTGCTGCTCGGCAACGCGCTGAACCTGCTGCTCCTGACGATGTCGGGTGCCGCGGGCGACCCGCCGATCGGGAAGTCGGCGGACGGCATCGCCGACCCGCTCCCCCAGGCCTTCGCCCTGACCGCGATCGTCATCACCTTCGCGGTGAGCGCGTTCCTGCTCGCGCTCATCCACCGCTCGTGGCGGCTGTCCCGCGCCGACGAGGTCGAGGTCGACGAGGCCGACGTCGCGATCCGGCAGGACCGCCAGGACCCCGCCGACGACGACCCGGAGCTCGCCGAGGAGGACGACGCCGCACCGCGCGACCCGAAGGCCCCCGAGGACGAGGACGACCCGCACGTCAGCGCTCCCCACGACACCGACCGAGAGCAGGCCCACCCGTGACCGCCCTCGTCCCGCTCCTCGTCCTCGTCCCGCTCCTCGGGGCAGCCGTCGCCCTCGGGCTGCTCCGGCACCAGCAGCTGCAGCGCGCCATCACGGTCGCGGTGCTCGTCATCGCCGTCGCGGTCGCCGTCACGCTCATGGTGCTCGTCGACCGCCACGGCACGATCGTCGTGCAGGTCGGCGGGTGGCAGGCGCCGTACGGGATCTCGCTCGTGGTCGACCGGCTGAGCGCCCTGCTCCTGACCGTGTCGGCGTCGGTGCTGCTCGTCGTCCTGCTCTTCTCGATCGGCCAGGGTCTGGCGGACGACGACGAGGACGCACCGGTCACGATCTTCTACCCGACGTACCTCGTGCTCGCCGCGGGCGTCCTCGACTCGTTCATCGCCGGTGACCTGTTCAACCTGTACGTGGCGTTCGAGATGCTCCTGGTCGCGAGCTACGTGCTCATCACCGTCGGCGGCAGCGTGCAGCGGGTCCGCGCCGGCACGACCTACATCATCACGAGCCTCATCTCGTCGTCGATCTTCCTCGCCGCCATCGGCCTGGTCTACGGTGCGACCGGCACGGTGAACATCGCCCAGATCAGCGAGCGCGTGGCCGACCTGCCCGACCACGTCCAGCTCCTGCTGCACACCATGCTGCTCATCGGGTTCGGCATCAAGGCAGCGGTCTTCCCGCTCGCGTTCTGGCTGCCGGACTCGTACCCGACCGCCCCGGCCCCGGTGACGGCGGTGTTCGCGGGCCTGCTGACGAAGGTCGGCATCTACGCGATCATCCGGCTGGAGACGATCATCTTCCCCCGGCCCCAGCTGAACACGGTCCTGCTCGTGGTCGCCACGCTGACGATGATCGTCGGCGTGCTCGGCGCGGTGTCGCAGACGGACGTGAAACGGTTGCTGTCGTTCACCCTGATCAGCCACATCGGCTTCATGGTGATGGGCATCGGGCTCGGATCGGTGATCGGCACGGCGGCGGCGGTCTTCTACACGGTGCACCACATCGTCGTGCAGACGACACTGTTCCTCGTCTCCGGGCTCATGGAGCGGGTCGGCGGCACGACGTCGACGCGGTCACTCGGCGGTCTCCTCACGGCGGCCCCGCTGCTCGCGGCGCTCTACCTCGTCCCCGCGTTCAACCTGGGCGGGATCCCGCCGTTCTCCGGCTTCATCGGCAAGCTCGGCCTGTTCCGCGCGGCAGCCGAGGACGGCTCGCCACTCGCCTACGTGACCATCGGCGCCGGGGTCGTGACGAGCCTCCTGACCCTGTACGCGCTGATGCGCGTCTGGGACGCCGCCTTCTGGCGGCCGAAGCCCGCCGCCGAGGCGGCCGCACCGCACGCCAGCGTCGCCGAGCCGCACGAGCACCTCCGGGCACCCGAGCCCGCCCCGGTCACCGTGCCCGAGGACGCGACGGACGACCGGACGGGAGGCACGGCCCCCGCCGGCGTGCCCGGCGCGGTCGTCCGCGCCCCGGCCGGGGACGGTTCGATCGGCACCCTCGACGACCCGACGCGGTCCGACGCCCACAGCACGGGCGACGCCCCGTCCTCCGAGCACGCCCGGTCCTCGCTCCCGCGGATGATGGTCGCGGTGACGACGGTCGCCGTCCTCGGCTCGGTCGCCCTGACGGTCGTCGCCGGTCCGCTCTACGGGTACGCGACCCGCGCCGCCGAGTCCCTCGAGTCGCCGGACCGCTACGTGCAGGCCGTGCTCGGAGGTGACGAGCGATGAGCGACGCCCGCCGCTACACGAACGCACGCCGGATGGCCCTGGCCTGGCGGTACGACGTGCCCCTGGTCGCCGGCCTGACCGTGCTGTGGGCGCTGCTCTGGGGCAACTGGACGCCGCTGACCCTGCTCTGCGGGATCGTCGTCGCGCTGCTCGTCACGCAGCTGCTGCCGCTGCCACCGGTCCCGCTGTCCGCACGGTTCTCCGTCCTGCACGTGCTCCGGTTCCTCGTCGTGTGGGCCGGGTACGTCGTCGCGGCGTCGTTCCGGGTCGCCTGGGTCGCCGTCCGGCCGCGAGGGGTGCGGAAGAGCTCGATCGTCCTCGTGCAGCTGCACACCACCTCGGAGATGACGTTCACGCTGTCGACGATCGCGATCTCGCTCGTCCCCGGTTCCTACGTCATCGACGAGGACCTGCGGCGCCGACGCCTGCTGCTGCACGTGCTCGACACCGAGCGCATCGGACAGGTGGACCACGCCTGTCGGGAAGCGATGACCATCGAGGCGCTCGTCATCAGGGCGATCGGGTCGCAGCAGGACGTGTCCGAGCTGTCCGAGCCGCTGCCGGAGGTGACCCGGTGAGCGCCGCCGTCGTCGTCATGGCCGTCGGGGTCGCCCTCGTGCTGCTGCTCCTCGGCGCGACCCTCGCGCTCGCGGTCGGCCGGATCGTGCGCGGACCGACGATCCTCGACCGGATGATCGGGTCGGACATGGTGCTCACCACCGTGCTGCTCGTCATCGCCGCGGCGATCGTCATCCGGCAGGACCTCAGCGCGGTCCCCGTGCTCGTCGTCATCGCCGCGACCAGTGTCTTCGCGACCGTCGCCGTCGCGCGGGCCGTCACGCCCTCCACCGACCCCGAGGACGAGGGCATGGACGCCACCACGCCGGAGCATGCCGTCCAGGCAGCGGACGAAGCGGCGGTCGCCGGCCAGGCCGACGACGCCGCGGCCGAGGACGACCACGGCCACACCGCAGGAGGCCAGCGATGACCGAGATGACGGACATGCTCCAGGCGTTCCTCGACGCCGCCGGGATCCGCGCCTGGATCGCCCTCGCGCTGCTGCTCGTCGGGGCATCGCTGTCCCTGGCCGCGGCGATCGGCATCGTGCGCTTCCCGGACCCGCTGGTCCGGCTGCACGCGATGTCGAAGCCGCAGGTGCTCGGCCTCGCCTGCTGTCTGGCGGCGGTCGTCGTCGCCGTGTGGACGTGGACGGCGCTCTGGGTGGTCCTGCCGGCGATGGTGTTCCAGCTCGCACTCGTGCCGGTGTCGACGCACATGATCGCCCGGGCCGGGCTGCGTTCGGGCGACTACCGGCACGAGGAGCTGCTGGTCGACGACACCGAGGCCTGACCGCCGTCCCGGACGGCAGCGGTCAGATGAGCAGCCCGATCGTGAGCGTGACGATCCCGCTCGCCGTGAGGAGTGCCGGTCCCGCGACCCGGGCGGGAGTGGTGCGTTCCGCCGTCCGTGCGACGGCGACGGCGACGAGCGTCGACGTCGCACCCGCGTAGACGAGCACGAAGGCTTCGGGGAAGAAGCCGATGACGTGGACCACGAGCCCGGCGACGACCGTCGATGCCGACGTGGACAGGTGGGCTCTGGAAGCTGCCGGGAGGACGGACTCCCCGCGGGTCCTGAGGAAGAGGCCGACCAGGCACCAGATCGAAGCGGTCGCGAAGAGCGCACCGCTGATCGAGACGATCGCGGCTCCGATGACGTCGAGGTCCACGCTTCACACCGTTCCGGTGGAGTTGTGCTCGGGTGTTCCGAACCAGGCGGAGAGCGCCTCGGTGAGGGAGGCAGGGTCGGTGTCGGACCAGGCGATGAAGCCGTCGGGTCGAACCAGCATCGAGGTCTGTCCGTGCGTCGTGGCCAGTGGCACCTGGTCGACGCGGTCGTGCCACGGGGCGATGGTGTCGCGGTGTCCGCCCGTCGCGTCGAGCAGGACGGGGCGGGCGTCGCGGAGCAGTTCCGGGATCCTGCGGGTGGTCCCGTCGACGAGCTCGACCGTCGTCGACGGCGCGAACCGTCCGGTGGGGCCGTCGGGGTCCATCGAACCCATGTCGTAGCGGACGTCCGACCCGGCGAGGAGGTCTGCGATGCGCTGCACGGTGGTCGTGTCGGTGAGCATCTCGGCGAACAGGTCGCGGAGGGCGGTGACGTCCGAGCCGGGCGCCATGAGCGCGGTCTGTGCTTGGGTCTGCATGAAGACGCGTTGCCCGAGCGGGCGGCGCTCGGTCTCGTAGGTGTCGAGCAGACCTTCGGGGGCCCAGCCGTGGAGGACGGCGGCGAGTTTCCAGGCGAGGTTCGCCGCGTCCTGCAGTGCGAGGTTCAGGCCGGGTCCGCCGGCGGCGGAGTGCACGTGTGCGGCGTCACCGAGCAGGAACACCCGCCGGTCGCGGTAGCGGTCGGCGACGCGGGTGTTCCGACCGGTCAGACGGCGCAGCAACGTCGGCTCGCCGGCGGCCGGCGCCTGGAGGTCGACGCGGACGCCGAGGACGCGCTCCAGGCTGTCCTCCATATCGGCCAGCGTCATGGCTGCTCCGTCGCCGGGGAAGCTGTGCTCGGGGTGGTCCTCCCGTTCGGCGGTGTAGACCAGCGGGTGCTCCGGGTCGCGGAGGGCGATGGTGACGACGCCGGTCTCGGTGCGGTGGAAGCTCTCGGCGATCTCCCCCAGACCGGCGACGTGCACCTTCCCGGGGCCGGCGGGTGTCAGCTGCGGAGTCGGGGCGATGAGCGCTGTGCGGTCGACGATGTGCTCGTCGGTGTTGCCGGGGAAGCCGATACCGGAGCGTTTCCGGACAGTGCTCCGCGCCCCGTCACTCCCCACCAGGTACTGCGCCGAGAGGGTCCGCTCCGCACCGGTCGCGGCGTCGACCACGTCGACGGTGACGGTGTCGTCGTGTTGCGCGAAGGAACGCATCTCGACGCCGCGACGGATCTCGACACCGAGTTCTGCCGCACGGTCGTTCAGGACGCGCTCGAGGTCACGCTGGTTGATGTGGAGCAGGTACATCGGGTTGTGGTCGCCGAGCACGTGGAGGGGAAGGGGCAGTGCTCCGAAGAAGAAGCTCGGCGCAGGCGCCGGGACGGCCGTCCCAGCGCACTGCTCGAACAAGTCGCGGTGGTCCAGGAGTCGGACGACCTGTCCGGTCAAGCCGTGCGCCTTGTCCCACTGGTTGATCTCGGGGAGGCGTTCGAGGACGAGGGGGTTCGCACCCGCGAGCTTCAGCTCGCAGGCGGCGAAGACGCCCACAGGTCCGCCTCCGACGATGACGACGTCGTACATGATGATCTTCCTTCTGCCGGAATCCGTGGGAACAGTGGTCAGCGGAGGTGGTCGAAACCGTCGCCGAGGAGTCGGAACGCAGCTCGGAGGAACGGCTGCAGGGGTTGCGGCTCTGCACGCGCCGCCCAGGACTCCAGCGTCGTCAACAAGGTCGACAGCGCCGCGGCGGACACCAGACCAGGCAGGGGGTCATCCGGTGCTGCGTCAGAGCGTGCCGCGATGGCGGTCGTGAAGACGGCGTTCGCTGCGCGGGCACCTCGGTCGACGGCGGACTGCATGCCTGGCGTCGACAGCACTGCGAGCAGCCCGCTCTGCTCCTCCTGCGAGGGGACCGTCGTCTCTTCCGCCTCGTACGGAGCGAGCAGCGCCTCCGTGACAGCAGTCCACAGCGGCTCCTCGCGCGGCCGCTGCAGCAGCTCGACGGCCGCCGCGCGGACGCGTTGCACGTGGCGGTCTGCGATGGCGTCTTCCTTGCTCGAGAAGTAGTTCCCGAACGTCCGCCTCGACACCCCGACCTTGCCGACGATGTCCTCGACACGGATGTTGTCGAGCCCGTGCTCCCGGGCGAGCAGCACTGTCGTCACGCTCAACGCGTCACGGATCGCTGCCTTCTTCTGCTCACGGAACGAGACCTCGTCTACCATGCGGCCAACGTAGACCGAACTTGCCCATTGGGCAAATCTACCTGATGGGCAATCTACGCCTGGCCCTCGGACACGATCCGCCATCCGTGCCGGGTGTGCCGCTCGCAGAACCCCCAGGTGCCCTCCCCCATCGCCATCCCGACGAGCCCGGACTCCCGGAGGGAGTACTCGAAGCACCGATCGGCGTCGGCAGGGGCCGAGACGTCCCGGAGTCCTCCCCAGGAGTGCATGGTCGGGTCACCCTCGCCGGCCCACCGGGCCCACAGGCTCGCAGGGCACCAGCTCGTGTCGTCGGGGCTCGACAGCGCCCGCATCCCGTCCCAGTCGCGGCGGACGGCGGCGTCCAGGAAGGCCCGGCCCACCGTGCTCGCCGAGGCGCCGGCCGGTGGGAGCGGCGCGGACGGCCCCGATCTGCCAGGGACGCACACGACGACGCCCGCGGCGACCAGGACGGCGAGGACGGACCCGAGACCCACGACCGTGATGCGACGCACGGCTCATCATCGCGACGGCCACGCCGCGAGGGGAAGGCTACCGGCTGAGAACCGGTGCAGGTACCCGAGCGCGCTCGGGTCAGCGCACGCTGTCCCAACGGGACAGCACCAGGTTCGCCACCGCGGCCAACACGACCACGGCTGCCGAGATCGCCGGGAACGCCATCGCAGCGGGCGTACCCGCACGCTCCGCGACCTCACCGACCACGGCCGAGGCGATCGACTGTCCGACGATGACCGCCGAGCCGAGGATCGTCATGGTCGTCGCCGACCGGCCCACCGGCGAGCGGTCGGACCCGAGGCTGTACTGCGTGACGAGGGTCGGACCGATGCCGATGCCCATCACCGCGAGGACGATCCCGACCGCGAGCACGGAGTCCGCGGTCGCGAAGACGATCGCCGAGCCCAGGAGCACGGCGCCGAACACCAGCCACCGCCAGCCGAGCCGGAAGGCCCGCGGGAACGCCGCCGACCCGAGCGCGAGCCCGGCCGAGCCGATGCCCATCAGCCCGTAGAGCAGGCCGGCGCGCGACGACCCGCCGTGGTCGGCCATGAACGCGGTCAGCGAGGTCAGGGTCGACCCGAAGAAGAACCCGATGCCGAGGATGCCGACGACCACGACCACCAGACGGGGCCGGAGGAGCTCCCGGGCCGGCGCGGGACGGGGGTCGGACGCGTGCGCGATCGTGAGCCGACCGGTGGGGTGCAGCGCGAACGCCGTCACGAAGACGAAGGTCAGCACGGAGGCCCCGGCCACGGCGACCCACGGCGCGATCGCGCTCGCGAGGACACCGACCAGGAACGGCCCGACGATGAAGACGGTCTCGTCGGCCGCGGACTCGTAGGCCATCGTGCCGCTGAGGACCCGTTCGTGCCGCTTCGGGTCCATGCGGTTGCGGATGATCGCGACCAGCCGGGTACGCGACATCGGCGCGACCTGCGGTGCGCTCGCACCGATGAGGAAGGACATCGCGAGGACGGCGAGGTCCGGCGCGGCGCTCTGCACGACGAACGGGAGCGCCCCGAGCAGCACCGCGTTGGCGAGCCCGACGGGGACGAGCACCGCCCGCTGGCCGTACTTGTCCGCGGCGGCGCCGACGAGCGGACCGAACAGCGCCGAGCCGATGCCGACGGACGCGGAGTTGACGCCACCGAGGGCGACCGAGTCGCGAGCGGCGACCACGAGGGTCAGGACGCCGACGACCATCATCGCGAACGGGAGCCGCGCGATGAAGGCGATGGGGAAGTAGGACCGCCCGGCGAGGGTGATCAGGGACGCGCTGGTGGAACGCGGTTGGAGCATGGTGGGGGTGTGCCTTCTCGGCCCGCCCCTGTCGGGCGGACCCATCGGGTGCCGCCGCTGTCCGCCGGGGTGCCGGCGTCCGGTAGATACACGGTTGTTGCTGGATTGCCTGTCCAGGGTACCCGCCGGACGGGAGGCGCGTTCCGGGCTGGTGCCCAGCCTCCCGTCCGGCGATTCCCGCGGTCGATCCGTTCCGACCGGTCGTCGACACCCGGCGTCCTAGGTGTCGAAATGCAGGTGCGTCGGTGACATTTCGGAACGGCGCGGGACGGCCCGCGTCGGATCAGGAGACCTCGCCGGCGCGGGCGCCCGCCCACAGGTCGACGTCGGCGATGCCGACGGTGTGCTCGTCGATGGCGCGGAGCTCCTCGTCGGAGAACGTCGTGTTCGCGAGCGCCGCGACGTTGTCCTCGAGCTGCTCGACGCGCGACGCCCCGATGACGAGCGAGGTCACGCGCTCGTCGCGGAGGGCCCAGGCGAGCGCGAGTTGCGCCATGCTCTGCCCACGCGCCTCCGCGACGGCGTTCAGCGCGTTCAGGTGCTCGACGACCTCCGGGGTGATCGTCGACGGGTCGAGCGACTTCCCCGCTGCGGCCCGGCTGCCGTCGGGCACGCCGTTCAGGTACTTGCCGGTGAGGAGCCCCTGCGCGAGGGCGGTGAACCCGATCACGCCGAAGCCGAGTTCCCCGGCGGCGTCGAGCAGTCCCTCGGTCTCGATCCAGCGGTTGAGCATCGAGTACGAGGGCTGGTGGATGAGCAGCGGCGTGCCGAGGTCCCGGAGGATCGCGGCGGCCTGGCGGGTGCGGTCAGCGTCGTACGAGGAGATGCCGACGTAGAGCGCCTTGCCCTGCTGGACGGCGGTGTGCAGGGCGCCCATCGTCTCCTCGAGCGGCGTGGACGCGTCGAGCCGGTGCGAGTAGAAGACGTCGACGTAGTCGAGGCCGGTCCGGCGCAGCGACTGGTCGAGCGAGGCGAGCACGTACTTGCGGGAACCGCCACCCTGGCCGTACGGACCGGGCCACATGTCCCAGCCGGCCTTCGTCGAGATCACCATCTCGTCGCGGTAGGGGGCGAAGTCCTCGCGCATGAGCCGGCCGAAGTTGACCTCCGCGGCACCGTAGGGCGGGCCGTAGTTGTTCGCGAGGTCGTGGTGCGTGATGCCGAGGTCGAACGCCCGGCGGCTGACGGCGCGCTGCGTCTCGAAGGGCACGTCGTCGCCGAAGTTGTGCCAGTAGCCGAGGCTCAGCAGCGGCAGGTCGAGGCCGGAGTGGCCGGTGCGGCGGTACGTCATCGAGTCGTAGCGGTCGTCGGCAGCGATGTAGGTCATGGACCCGAGCCTGCCACGGCGCTACCGTGATGCCCACCGACGAAGGGACCCGCCATGGCAGCACGCGACGAGACCTCGGACAGCACCTTCACCGAGGAGGAGCGCGCCGCGATGCGCGAGCACGCGGCCGAGGTGAAGGCCAGTCGCAAGCGCGGGACCTCGAAGGCCGAGAAGGCCGCCCTCGACGCGCAGGCCGTCGTCGACAAGATCGCCGCGATGCCCGAGCCGGACCGCGGCCTGGCGGAGCGGATCCACCGGATCGCGCTCGAGGTCGCTCCCGACCTCGCGCCGAAGCTCTGGTACGGGATGCCGGCGTACGCGAAGGACGGCTCGGTGGTGTTCTTCTTCCAGGACGCTGCGAAGTTCGGGGCGCGGTACTCCACCCTCGGGTTCCAGGACGCGGCGGCGCTCGACGACGGGTCGTTCTGGCCGACGTCGTTCGCGGTGACGCCGGAGTTCTCGCTCGACGACGAGCGGACCGTCGCCGAGCTCATCAGGCGCGCGGTCGGCTGAGCCCGTACTCGGCCCGGCGGAGCACCGGGATCCGCGGCATCGCCCAGTCCGCCCAGACGAGCCGTGCCGCCGGTGCCACGGCGAGCGCCCACAGCACCGAGGCGACCGTGTCCGTCGGGAAGTGCACCGCGTCGATCGTGAGCGCGAGCACCACCACGATGACGACGACCGAGCCGAGCACCACCGCGAGTCGGTGCCACCGCGTGTCCCGGAGCACCCACGCCAGGGCGATCTCGAACGCGACGACGAAGACGGTGTGCCCGCTCGGGTACGAGGGGTCCGGCTGCGTCGCGAAGGGGTGCGGGAGCGCGGACGTGTCGGGACGGGGCCGCTGCACGAACTCCTTCACGAGGTCGGACGGCACCCAGGTGATCACCACCGTCCCCGCGAACGCCGCCGCCGGCCGGACGTCTCGCCGGACGAGCCAGACGACGCCGGTGACCACGATCGTGATGCCGATCGCCGGCACCGGGCTGATGACGTGGTAGACCGCGGTCGTGAACGCCCCGAGCGCGCCGACGTGCAGCGCGTTGAGCGCCCGCGCGAGCCCGAGGTCGACGTCCCCGAGCACGAAGCCGACGATCGTGATGAGGACCACCGCGCCGACCGCGATCGCGATGGTGCTGAGCGGGTGGGGCGTCGGGACGAGGATGCCGCGCTGCGCGGGCTTCCGGCGGGCAGGCGTCACGAGCGGCGCATCGGTCATCCGGCCATGCTCCCAGTCGACCGACCGGGCCGAGCCGGGAGACCGGCGGGCGGAGATCAGAGAGCGCTCAGCCCTGCGGGGAACCGGTAAGGTCTCTGAGCTCGTATAAGGGGTTTGCTTATACGCACTGAGATAGGCTTACCGAGTGAGTGGCAGTGCACATGTCATCAATCCCTTCAAGCCGGGCGCGGGTCGCGTCCCGCCGGTGCTGGCCGGCCGCGATGCGCTGCTCGCCGGCATCGAGCGGACCCTCGCAGAGACGCTCGAGACGGCCGAAGGCGCCCGGCCAGTGGTGGTCTCCGGACTTCGAGGAGTCGGCAAGACAGTCCT
Organism: Curtobacterium sp. MCBD17_023; assembly: GCF_003224415.1. Classification (NCBI taxonomy): domain Bacteria; kingdom Bacillati; phylum Actinomycetota; class Actinomycetes; order Micrococcales; family Microbacteriaceae; genus Curtobacterium; species Curtobacterium sp. MCBD17_023. Next base: position 32,688 of record NZ_QKLJ01000015.1, on the reverse strand, counting down.
GCTGAACGAGGTCGCCCGTCGGGCGATCGAGACCGGGCGTTGGTCGGTCGTCAAACTCGAAGCGTCTCGGCAACGCAGTCTCCAGCAAGGTGTCGTCCGACAGCTCCACTCGACGCTCCGCGGCACGGTGTCTCTCGGAACCGCCGTGGCGGAGAAGTTCCGACGTGCTCTGGGTGCGTTCCGCTCCTTCCAAATCAGCGTCGATCCGAGTGGCACCTACAACTTCGGGTTCGACGTCGCCCCGACTGCTGGTGTCGCTGACAGCGGTGACCTCGAGCGTGACCTCGAGGATCTCCTGCGAGAGGTCGGCCTCGCGTTCCGGGAGATCGGACAGGGACTCCTCATCGCGATCGACGAACTCCAGGAAGCGCCCAAGGACGACCTCAACGCCGTGAACCTGGCACTGCACGCTCTCGGCCAGGAGTCGTGGCCGGTGCCCGTGTTCTTCATCGGCACCGGACTACCGTCGCTGCCGTCGGTACTCGCCGACGCAACGAGCTACGCGGAACGCCTGTACGACTACCGGCGGCTCGACCTCCTCACCGACGCAGAGACTCGGTTCGCCTTGACCGACCCATCGGAGCGAGCAGGCGTCGAGTGGGCAGACGACGCGCTCGACCTCGCGGTCGAGTCCATCCAGGGATACCCCTACTTCGCGCAGGCGTGCGGCAAGCACGTGTGGGACGCACGGTCGGTCGAGGACCGCATCGATGCAGAATCGGCGGCGGCCGGAGTGCTCCGAGCACGGGACGAAGTCGATCAGGGGCTCTACCAGTCGCGTTGGGACCGGGCCACGCCCAAGCAGCGCGAACTCATGCAGGCCATGGCAGTCGATGACGGACGGCCGTCAGCGATCCAGGACCTCGTGACGCGGACCGGGAAGACACGAACGAGCGACCTCTCGGTCTCACGGAACGAGCTCATCAAGAACGGGCACGTCTACGCTCCGGACCGGGGATACCTCGCCTTCACCGTGCCCGGCATGGCCGACTTCATCCACCGCACCGTCCGGGCGTGAAACCGCGCTGAGGCGTCAGCCCCCGAGCACGACCCGCCGCACCTGCGCCGCTGCCCCGAGCGCCACCGCGTCCGCCCCGAGAACCGACTGCTCCACGCGGATCGCCGCCCCGCTGACCGGGGGCTCGGCCACGAGCGCCGCCGTGACGGCCGGTTCGAGCAGGTCCCACGACCGGGCGACCCCGCCGCCGATGACGACGGTCGTCACGTCGAGGATGCCGGCGGTGAGCAGCACGGCCCGGGCGATGCCCCACCCCGCGGTCGCGAACACGTCCTGCGCGTCCCGGTCGCCCGTGCGGGCCGCCGTGGCGACCTCGTGCGTCCCGATCCGGCGACCGGTGCGCTCGGCGTACCGGTCGGTGATGCCCCGGGCACCGGCGACGGTCTCGAGGTGCCCGCGCGCCCCGCAGGTGCAGACGGTGTCACCGAAGCCGGGGACGTGGCCGATCTCCCCCGCGGCACCGTGCGGTCCGCCGAACAGCGTCCCGCCCAGGACGAGCGCACCGCCCACCCCGGTGCCGAGCGTCATGCCGAGGACGTCGGGCTCCCCGGCGACCGCCCCCGCGGCGACCTCGCCGAGCAGGAACGCGTTCACGTCGTTGTCGAGGGTCGCCGGGACCCCGAGCCGTGCGGCGACGGCGTCGGTGACGCCGTAACCGGCCCACCCCGTGAACGAGTTCGCGGTGACGAGCACGGTGCCCGTGGTCGGGTCGACGACACCGGCGGCGCCCACCCCGACCCCCGCCAAGGAGGCCCGGTGCCGGTCGAGCAGGGACCGCACCGCCGCCTCGGCCGCGTCGAGGATCGCGTCCCCACCGTCGTGCGCGGGGGTCGGCAGGTCGATGCGGTCGAGGACCTCGAGGTCGGGGGTGGCGAGGAGCACCTTCGTGTTCGTCCCGCCGACGTCGACGCCGGCGAGGACCGCGCCCGTCACGGTGCCACCGCGGCGAGGGAGGCCAGGCGCTCGGCCCGGCGCTGCCGTTGCACCACCGGGTCGGGGACGGGCACCGCGGCGAGCAACCGTCGCGTGTAGTCGGTGGTCGGGTGCAGGAGCGTCGACGTGGTGGGCCCCTGTTCCTCCACGGCGCCGGCCCGCATCACGACGACGCGCTCGGCGAACTGCTGCACGACGGCGAGGTCGTGCGAGACGAACAGGCACGCGAAGCCGAGGTCGCCCTGCAGCTCGGTGAGGACCTCGAGCACGGCCTCCTGCACGCTGACGTCGAGCGCGCTGGTCGGTTCGTCGGCGACGAGCAGGCGCGGGTCGAGCACGAGCGCCCGGGCGAGGCTGACCCGCTGACGTTGCCCACCGGAGAGCTCCCGCGGGGCCCGTGTCGCGAGGGAGCGCGGCAGCCGGACGGCGTCGAGCACCTCGTCCACCCGGCGGCGGCGGTCGGCCGAGGACGTCCCGCGGCGGTGGACGGCGAGTGGTTCGGCGATGCAGTCGGCGACGGACATGCGCGGGTCGAGGGAGGCGACCGGGTCCTGCAGGACGACCCCGATGCCGGACCGGAGCGCGCGGCGGTCGCGGCCCCGGGTACGGCGGAGGTCGGACCCGAACAGCCGGACGCTGCCGGCGGTGGGCCGGACGAGGCCGAGAGCGACGCGGGCCGCGGTGGACTTGCCAGAGCCGGACTCGCCGACCAGACCGACGGTCTCCCCCGCGTGGACCTCGACGTCGATGCCGCGGAGGGCGTGCACGGCGCGGGCGCCGCGGCCGAAGGTGACCGACACGTCGCGCAGGTCGACCACCGGGGTGCGGTCGGGCCTCCCGTCCGTTGGCGGGGCAGCGTCGGGCACGCGAGACGCCTCGGTGACCTCGGCACGCCGCGGTTCTCGGCGGCGTGCGGACGACCCGGCGGCGTCCTGCGCCGACGCCGCCGTCTCGAGCCGCGGCACCGCGGCGAGCAGCCGCTCGGTGTACTCGTGCTGCGGGCGGAGGAGCACGTCCTCGACGCCGCCGGTCTCGACGATCCGCCCGCGCAGCATCACCGCGACCCGGTCGGCGAAGTCGGCGACGACGCCCATGTTGTGGGTGACGAGGAGCACGCCGGTGCCGGTGTCGGCGGCGAGCGCCCGGAGGAGTTCCAGGATCTCGGCCTGCACCGTGACGTCGAGCGCGGTGGTCGGCTCGTCGGCGATGAGGAGCGCCGGCTCGTTCGCGATCGCCATCGCGATGACGACGCGCTGCCGCTGCCCGCCGGAGAGCTGGAACGGGAAGGCCTTCGCGCGTTCCTCCGGCGACGGGATGCCGACGCGGCGGAGCAGGTCGACGGCCTGGCGGGCGGCGTCCCCCGCGGAGACCTGCCGGTGGTTCCGGATGACCTCGGCGATCTGCGCGCCCACCCGGGTGAGCGGGTCGAGTGCGGTCGCGGGCTCCTGGAACACCATCGAGACGGTCTTCCCCCGCAGCCCGCGGAGGGCCGTCTCGGCGGCGCCGACGACCTGGTGCCCGTCGACGACGGCGCTGCCGGTGACGGTCGCGTTGCCGGAGAGCAGCCCCATCGCGGCGAGCGCCACGGTGGACTTGCCGGAGCCGGACTCACCGACGAGCGCGAGGGTCTCGCCGGGTGCCACGGTCAGGGACACGCCCTGCACGGCGTGCACGTCACCGGACTCGGTGCGGAAGTGCACGCCGAGGTCCTCGACGGCCAGGATCGGTTCGGTGGCGGTCATCCGCGGCCCTTCACGTCGAATGCGTCCCGGAGTCCGTCGCCGACCGCGTTCAGGGCGCAGACGACGAGGATCACGGCGAGTCCCGGCGGCACGATGAGCCACCAGCGACCGGAGTAGGCGGCGGTGAGGCCCGCCGAGAGCATGCCGCCCCAGTCCGTGGCCGGCGGCTGCACGCCGAGCCCCAGGTAGGAGACGTAGGCGACCAGGAGGATCGCGTCCGCCACCTGGAAGGTCGCGGCCACGACGATCGTCGAGACCGAGTTCGGCAGCAGGTGCCGGCCGATCGCGCGGGCGTGCGAGCCGCCGATCGCGCGGAGGGTGAGCACGAAGTCGCGGTTCTTCAGCGTCAGCGTCTCGGCACGGATGAGCCGGGAGGGCACGAGCCAGGACACGAACCCGAGGATCACGACGAGCCCCCACACGCCGGGAGTCGTGATCGCCGAGATGACGAGGAGGATGAACAGGGCCGGGATCGCGATGCCGGCGTCGACCACGCGCATCATCGTCGCGTCGACCCAGCCGCCGACGTACCCGGCGACCGAGCCCCAGAGCGTGCCGACGACCGTCGCCAGGAGACCCGCGGCGATGCCGACGAGCAGCGACACCTTGCCCCCGTACATCAGCCGGCCGAGCACGTCGTGCCCGACGGCGTCGGTGCCCAGCAGGTGGCCGCCGCCCGGGCGCTGGTTCGCCTGTTCGAGCATCGTGTGGGTCTGGTCGGTCGGGTACAGGAACGGCCCGACGAAGCAGAACAGCACGATGAGGACGAGCACGACCAGGCCGATCACGGCGAGGGTGTTGTGGCGGAACCGGCGCGCGGCGAGCCGGAAGCCGGTGGCGGCGGCCGTGACGGGGGCGCCGGGGGTCTCGGGGGCGAGCTGGACGGTGGTCATGCGCGGCCTGCCTTCACACGGGGGTCGATGAGGGACTGGGCGACGTCCGCGAGCAGCGTGCCGATGACGGTCGCGACGGAGATCACGAGGACGCAGCCGAGCAGGGTCGGGTAGTCCGAGGTCTGGGCGGCGTTCCAGAACAGCAGCCCCATGCCGGGGTAGTTGAACAGCTGTTCGGTGACGAGCGCGCCGCCGAACAGCACCGGCAGGTAGTAGCCGAGCATCGCGACCACGGGGGTCAGCGAGTTCCGGAACACGTGCCGCCGCAGGATCGTCGCCGTCGACGAGCCTCCGGCGCGCGCGGTGCGGACGTAGTCCTCCTGCAGGTTCTCCAGCGTCGCGGCTCGCATGTACCGGCTGAAGACGGCGATCATCGCGAGGGCGCCGGTGAGCACGGGCAGGACGAGTCCGGCCGGCTGCTGGAACACCTCGGCGAGGGTCGTGCCGCTCGGCGCCTGGGACGGCAGCCACGGCAGCTGCTGGCTGAACACGACGATGAGCACGAGCCCGAGGAAGAACGCGGGCGTCGAGTAGAACACGAAGGCGAGTGCGGTGGCGGCGTAGTCGATCGCACCGTTGCGTCGGGCTGCCTGCCACATGCCGACCGGGATGGCGACGACGAGCCCGAGCACCGCCGACAGGCCGGTCAGTACGAGGGTCTTCGGGATGCGCTCCTGGATGAGCTGCGCCACCGGTTCGTTGAGCGTGTACGAGGTGCCGAGGTCGCCGGTGAGCAGCCGCCCGAGGAAGCGGAGGTACTGCACGGGGAGCGCCTGGTCGAGTCCCTGCGCCTGGTTGAACGCGGCGATCTGCGCGGGGGTGGCCGCGACGCCGAGCACGCCGCGGGCGGGTCCGCCGGGCAGCGCGTGCAGCAGGCAGAACACGACGATCGTGACGATGAGCACCACCGCGAGCGCCTGGAGGACGCGGCGGGTGAGGTAGAGGGCAGTGGTCATGCTGCTTCCGTCGTCGGGGTGGATGGTGAGGACCCGGGAGGCTCGGTGCGCGACGGGCGCGCACCGAGCCTCCCGGAGTGGCCGCGTCAGCGGCTCACTTGCTCCACTTCCACTGGGCGGGGTGGAAGTTCGCGAGCGAGTCCTGGTCGAACCCGGTCAGGCCGCTCTTCTTGACGGAGATCTGGTAGTCCGGGCTCGGCAGCCAGATCACCGGCAGGTCCTTCGCGACCGCGGCGCTGTAGTCCTGCACGGCGCTCGTGTCGGTCGAGGTGGTGGTCGCGTCGATGAGCGCGTCGACCTCCTCGTTCGAGTAGCTGCCGAAGTTCGCCGAACCACCGGTCGAGAAGAGCGACTCACCGGTCGGGTACGCCGGGAAGTACCAGCTGCCCGCGGTGCCGAAGAACGACAGGTCCCAGTCGCAGCTGTCCTCGTCCGACGTGCAGGTCGGGGTCTGCGAGAGGACGCTCGACACCGGCGCGGTCTTGATCGTGAAGCCGATGCCGGTCTTCGCGAGCGACGACTGGACGGCGCTCATCATGTTGTCGGTGACGGTGGAGCCGGACTGCGACAGCACCTGCATCGTGAACTCCGTGCCCTCGGCCACGCCCTCGCCGCACTGGTCCGCGCCGCTGCCGGCGTCGGTGCACACCATGGTGCCGCCCTTCGCGGTCCACCCGTGGCTGGTGAGCAAGGCCTTGGCCTTCTTCGTGCTGAACGGGTACGGGTTGTCCTCCTGCACGTCGGAGACGTAGTCCGACTCCTGTGCCTGCGGGATCGGACCGTACGTCGAGGTGGCGGTGCCGTTGAAGACGACCTTCGACAGCGCTTCCTGGTCGATCGACATCTGCACGGCCTGGCGGGCGTACAGCTGCTTGAAGACGGCGCCCATGTCCGGGTTGTTGAAGTTGTACGGCATGTACGTGATCGCCCAACCGGTCCACGGGTCGACCTCGTAGCCCTTCGCCGTGAAGGAGTCCTCCTGGTCGAGGTCGGTGGCGTTGATGTAGCCGTAGTCGACCGCTCCGGAGCGCAGCGCGTTCGTCTCGGCGTCGGCGGTGGTGAACGGCAGCAGGTTGACCGTCGTGATGGACGCCTTCTCGCCACCGTCGTACTTGCCGTTCGCGGTGAGCTGGACCTTCCCCGCGGTCGTGAAGGACGACAAGCCGTACGGGCCGGAGATCGTCTTCCACAGTGGGTCGGAGTCGTAGTCGGCGATCTTGCCGGCGGCGGTGTTGAGGTACTTCCACACCTGCTTGGCGCCGGCCGGGGTGCGGTCGGCGTCGGTCACCTCGGCCGAGGCGCTCGTCTTGTCCCAGGCGTGCTGCGGCAGCGGGATGATGTAGCTCAGCTGGTTTGCGAGCATCCAGTCCTGGTTGTACGCCTGGTCGAACGCGATGGTGAAGTGCGTGTCGTCGACCGTCGTGAACGAGCTCCAGTTGTCCGGGGCCTTGCCCTCGGAGTAGGAGCCCCAGTCCTGCGCGTTCGCCTTGATGAGGTTGAACCAGAACTCGACGTCGCGGCTCGTGATCGCCTCGCCGTCGGACCAGTGCCGGTCCCCCAGCGTGATCGTGACGCTCTTGCCGTCGTCGGCGAAGTCGGCATCGGTCGCGACGGACCCGGCCTTGTTCCACGCGATCTTGCCCGTGGACCCGTCGTAGGCGATCAAGCGCTCGTACAGCGACTGCGCGATCGAGCCGTTGTTCGTGTTGAGGTGCGCCGCGGTGCCGATCGGCAGGATCCAGTTCGGCGTGAAGTTCGCCGGCAACGCGTAGTTGATCTCGTCGGACTTCGTGCCGGTGGTGGCGGAACCGCCTCCGGAACACCCGGCGAGCAGTGCGCTCACCGCGAGCGCGGCTCCGGTGAAGAGGGCCCAGCGACGGGGCTTGGTCATGTGGACTCCTTGAGCGAGGGTCGGCGTGGTCCGCACAGTCAATGGCCGAAGTCGTTGGAAAAACAAACGTTCCCGTGTAAATAGTGTGTTTCTGCGGATCGACGGAAAGCGTCGATCGACCCGTCCGCCCCGTAGGCTCGGGCGGGTCGGGCGGTCAGCGCGTCCGTCGCCGCGGATTGGAGAAAGTCGTGCCGGACCTCAGCTCCCGCGTCCTCGAACTCATCGCCAGCGGGCAGGCGTCGAGTCGCACCGAGATCGCGCAACTCCTCGGCGCCGCTCCGTCGACCGTGTCCCACGTGGTCGGTCAGCTCCTCGGGCACGGCATCCTCGCCGAGGAGGGCACCGACGTCTCCACGGGCGGCCGCCCGCGCAAGGTCCTCCGGATCGGCGGGACGGACGAGTACGCGGTCGCCGCGGACGTCGGTGGCGGGCACGTCCGGATCGGCATCGTCCTGCCGGGAGGCGCGCTCGAGTCCGTCTCGACCGTCCCGTTCGCCCTCGCCGACGGTCCGTCCGCCGGCCTGGCAGCGCTCGCGGCGCTCCTCGACGACCTGGTGGCGGCGCGCGGACGCGACGGCCTGCGCGGGGTCGGGTTGAGCCTCCCGGGTCCCGTCGACGTCGAGGCGGGGGTCGTCGACCTGCCGAGCCGGATGCCGGGGTGGAACGGGTTCCCCGTCGCCGCGTGGCTCACCGAGCACTTCGGGGTACCCGCCGCGATCGACAACGACGCGAACTGCATGGCCGCGGGCGAGCAGACCGTGCAGCCGGCCACCCGTCGCCAGGCGATCACGGTGAAGGCCGGCTCGGCGATCGGTGCCGGGATCATCATCGACGGGCACCTGTACCGCGGCTCGACCGGTGCCGCCGGGGACATCACCCACGTGCGGATCGACGCCGCCGGTGACACCCCGTGCTCGTGCGGCAACACCGGGTGCCTCGAGACGGTCGCATCCGGGGCCGCGCTCGTGCGGATCCTCCGCGAGGCCGGGGCCGACGTCACGACCACCCAGGACGTCGTCCGCCTGGCGTCCGAGGCACACCCGGAGACGACCCGTGCCGTCCGTCTCGCGGGCCGGTACCTCGGCGAGGTCCTCGCCGCGAACGTGAACTTCTTCAACCCGGACGCCGTCTCCCTCGGCGGCATCCTCTCCACCCTCGACCCCTTCGTCGCCGCCGTGCGGAGCCAGCTGTACGAGAGCTGCCACCCGCTCGTCACACAGCACCTCGTCATCGAGCGCGCCTCGCTCGGGGCCGACGCCGGGCTCGTCGGCGCCGGCCAGTTCGCCCTGCAGCGCGGCCTGGCGGCGTCGCTCGAGGAGCTGTCCACCCCCGTCCCGCTGCGCACCACCAGGAACAGGAGCACCCGTGTCTGACACCGGAACCACCCCCGGCGCCCGTCGTCCGGTCATCGCCATCGCCGGCCTGGCCATCGAGACGTCGACGTTCACGCCCACCCGCACACCGGCGGCCGCCTTCCACCCGGACCGCGGCGACGAGGTGGTCGCGCGCTACGACTTCCTCGCGCCACTGTCCGAGCGGGCCGACTTCCGTGGTGCACTGATCGGGCACGCGCTGCCCGGTGGCGTGGTCCTCCGCGAGTCCTTCGAGGAGCTCAGCACCGAGATCACCGACCGACTCTCCACGATCGCCGCCGAGACCGCGATCGACGGCCTGTGGTTCGACATCCACGGCGCGATGGTGGTCGAGGGGCTCGACGACGCCGAGGCGACACTGCTCGAGCGCATCCGCGCCGTCGTCGGGCCGGACGTCGTCGTCTCCGCGTCGATGGACCTGCACGGCAACGTCTCGCGGGAGCTCGCCCACCAGTGCGACCTCATCACCTGCTACCGGATGGCCCCGCACGAGGACGCCCTCGAGACGAAGGAGCGCGCTGTCCGCAACCTGGTCGACGTGCTCACCACCCGCCCGGCCGGAGCTCGACGCCCGGTGAAGGCGTGGATCCCGGTCCCGGTCCTGCTGCCGGGCGAGAAGACCTCCACCCGGATCGAGCCCGCGGCGTCCGTCTACGCGCAGGTGGCCGACGTCGAGGCGACCGACGGCGTGCTCGACGCAGCGATCTGGGTCGGGTACGCCTGGGCGGACCAGCCGCGGAACCGTGCCGTCACCGTCGTCACCGGGTGGGACGAGGCCGCCGTCACCGCCGGTGCCGAGCGTCTGGCGCGGGCGTTCTGGGACGCCCGCGAGGACTTCGCCTTCGTCGCCCCGACCGGGACGTTCGACGAGTGCCTGGCCGCCGCCCTCGCCCCCGGTGTCGCACGTCCGTACTTCGTGTCCGACTCCGGCGACAACCCGACCGCCGGCGGCTCGGGCGACATGACGTGGGGGCTGACGCAGCTGCTCGCCCGCGAGGAGTTCCGGAGCGCCGACGGCCCGGTCGTCCTCTACGCCAGCGTCCCCGGCCCCGCCGCGGTCGCCGCCTGCGTCGAGGCCGGCGTCGGGGCGACCGTCACCGTGACCGCCGGCGCCGAGGTCGACGACCTGCACGCCGGGCCGCTCACGATGACCGGACGGGTGCACGCGGTCAAGCACGGCGACCGGGACGCCCGGACCGAGGTCGTGCTGCAGGTCGGCAGCGTCTTCGCCGTCCTCACCGAGCTGCGGAAGCCGTACCACCACGAGCACGACTTCACCGACCTGGACCTCGACCCGCGGAGCGCCGACCTGGTCGTCGTGAAGATCGGCTACCTCGAACCCGAGCTGTACGACATGGCCGCGGACTGGATGCTCGCGCTCACGCCCGGTGGGGTCGACCAGGACCTGGAACGCCTGGGCCACCACCGGATCGAACGGCCGGTGTTCCCCTTCGACCGGACGTTCCCGGAGCCGCCGGACCTGCACGCCCGGATCATCCCCGCGTCGGACCGACCGCTCGTGCACGCGTGAGCACCGACGACCGCCGGGCCCCGGCGCCGACCAGGCCGCCGACACTCGAGATCGCCGTCACCTCACCGACCGGCGCCACGATCGCGCGCGCTGCCGGAGCCGACCGGGTCGAGCTGTGCAGCGCGCTCGAGCTCGGCGGCTTGACGCCCTCGCAGGGGCTCGTCGAGGCCGCCGTCGCCGTCGGACCGCCGGTGCACGTCCTGGTGCGCTGCCGCCCGGGCGGGTTCGTGCACGACCCCGACGAGGTCGACCTCATGGCGCGGGAGCTCGTCGCCGTCCTCCGCTCCGGTGCCGCCGGGGTCGTCGTCGGCGCGCTCCGTCGGGACCGGACGCTCGACACGGACGCGCTCGCCCGGTTCATCGACGTCGCCCGGTCGGAAGTGCCCGGTGCGGAGGTCACCCTGCACCGGGCGATCGACCACGCGGCCGACCCCGTGGCCGCGGCTGCGTGCCTCGGCGACCTCGGCTTCGCGCGTGTCCTCACCTCGGGCGGCGCCGCGACCGCACTCGTCGGCGCGGACACCATCACGCGGATGGTCGCCGTGGCGGGGGACGTGCAGGTGATGGCGGGTGCCGGGGTCACACCCGCTGACGTCCCGGTCCTGCTCGGCACGGGGGCGGCGGCGGTGCACCTGTCCGCCAAGCGCCTCGCCGACACCGCGCACGGCGGCGTCCCGATGGGCGCCGGGGACACCGGGACCGGGCACTTCGAGACCGACGCCGAGGTCGTCCGGGCAGCGCGGGCGGCGGTGGACGCGTACCGGTCCTGACCGGGCTGGCGACGGGCGGCGTGCCCTGACCGGGACCGGTCGACACGAACCGCGCCCGGCCTCCGGTGCAGCCAGGAGCCGGTTCAGGAGCCGGCGCCGGTGCCGGTGCCGGTACCGACCACCCCGTCGGTGTCCGCGCTGCCGCCGCGGTCGGCACGCAGGGACGCACTCGGCAGCTCGCCGAAGCGGTCGCGGTACGCGCCGGAGAACCGGCCCAGGTGCGCGAACCCCCACCGCCGTGCGACCTCGGCGACCGACGCCGTGAGCGGCTCCGAGCGCACGAGTTCGTCGTGCACGGCGTCGAGCCGGACGTTCCGCAGGTGCGAGAGCGGGGAGACGCCCACCGACCGGTTGAAGGACTGCTGGAGTCCGCGTGCGCTCATCCCCGCGGCGGCGGCGATGTCCGCCAGCGTGACCACGGTGTGCGCGTGCTCCTGGATGTACGTCAGGGCGTCCCGCAGGCGTTCGCTGCTCGTGGTCGCCGGTACGTCGACCGGGAAGGTGCCGATGACGACCCGGGCGACCCGGGCGTTCAACTCCGCCCGCTGCCTGCCGGCCACGTCCGGGTCGGTGATCGTCCGCCCGAGGGACTGCAGCACGGTCCGGAGCTCCGCCAGGTCGGCGTCCGCGGTGGTCCGGCGGAACCGCAGCGGCCCGACGACCTGCGTGCCCTCCGCGGTGAGCGCCGCCCGGAGCAGCCGGTCGGACAGGTGCATCATCGAGACGCGGCTCGTCGCGGCCTCGAACCGGTAGCGGACGGTGGCGGCGAGGAGGAACGGTCGGCCGGGCCGGACCACGTCACGGGTGCCGTCCTCGTCCGTGATCGTCGCGGTGCCGTCGCCGATCCAGAACAGGATGTGCGTCGGTCGCGGCTCCATCGTGCCGGAGCGCCGGCCCTCGACCGCGGAGCCGCTCAGCGTGAGGTCGGCGTCACCCGCACCGGTGTACCGGAAGGCGGACCGCTCGTCACCGATCCCGGCACCGGTGCCGTAGGCGTCGTCGAGGACCGCGGGGCGGGTCGCACTGGTGCCCTCGAGGCGCACGGCACGGAACCCGTCAGGGCTCCCCGGTACCGGGTGGAGATGGGTCACTATCTGATCTTCCCATGCCCGTGCACCGATCGCGAGCGGCCCCGAGCCGGACCAGGCCCGTCGCCACGGGGCGGTACGCCCGGGCCCGGGGTACGCGGATCGGCGGCGGGCTCAGTCGGCGACCGGTAGAACGGATCATGACCTCTTCCACACGGAACCCGCTCGGCGTCACCCTCGTCGAGGGCGGCGCCAACGTCGCCGTCTTCTCCAGCACCGCCGAACGCGTCGAGTTCTGCCGCTTCGACGACGACGGCACCGAGCACCGGACCGAGCTGACGAACCGCACCGGCTACACCTTCCACGACGTCGTGCCGGACGTGACCGTCGGGACGAAGTACGGCTTCCGCGTGCACGGCCCCTGGGACCCGGCGAACGGCCTGCGCCACAACCCGGCCAAGCTCCTCCTCGATCCGTACGCCACGGCGATCGACGGCGACTACGCCTGGGGCCAGGAGCTGTTCGGCCACGACATGAACGAGCCGGACCAGATCGACGAGTCCGACTCCGCCGCCGCCATGCCCCGCTCCGTCGTGGCCGACCGCTCGTTCGACTGGGAGGGCGACACCCGCCTCGACACCCCGTTCGCGGACACGATCGTCTACGAGGTGCACGTCAAGGGCTTCACGAAGCAGCACCCCGACGTGCCCGAGGAGATCCGCGGCACGTACGCGGGCCTCGCGCACCCGGCCGCGATCAAGCACCTGACCGACCTCGGTGTCACCGCCGTCGAACTGCTGCCGATCCACCAGTTCGTGCAGGACTCCACCCTGCAGGACAAGGGCCTCCGGAACTACTGGGGCTACAACAGCATCGGCTTCTTCGCCCCGCACAACGAGTACGCCGCCTCCGGCACCGCCGGCCAGCAGGTCGCGGAGTTCAAGGAGATGGTGAAGGCCCTGCACGCCGCGGGCCTCGAGGTCATCCTCGACGTCGTCTACAACCACACCGCCGAGGGCAACCACATGGGCCCGACGCTGTCCTTCAAGGGCATCGACAACCAGTCGTACTACCGCCTGGTCGAGGGCGACGAGGCGAACTACTTCGACACCACCGGCACGGGCAACAGCCTCAACGTGTCGCACCCGTCCGCGCTGCAGCTCATCACCGACTCGCTCCGGTACTGGGTCGAGGAGATGCACGTCGACGGCTTCCGGTTCGACCTCGCGACGACGCTCACCCGCCAGGACGGCGCGGCCGAGAAGCACTCCGCGTTCCTCGACATCATCCACCAGGACCCGGTCCTGCGCGAGGTGAAGATGATCGCCGAGCCGTGGGACACGGCGGGCTACCAGGTCGGCGGGTTCCCGGCCGACTGGTCCGAGTGGAACGGGAAGTACCGCGACGACCTGCGCGGCTACTGGCGCGGCGACGAGGGCACGCTCGGCGACGCCGTGCAGCGCGTCCTCGGCAGCCCAGACGTGTACGAGGGGTCGCGCCGCTCGCCGCTCTGCTCGGTGGACTTCGTCACCGCACACGACGGCTTCACGTTGGCCGACCTGACCATGTACGCCGAGAAGCACAACGAGGCGAACGGCGAGGACAACAACGACGGCGAGAGCAACAACACCTCCTTCAACGGCGGCATCGAGGGCCCCACCGACGACGAGAGCGTGAACGACTACCGCAACCGCCAGCGCCGGAACTTCCTCGGCACCCTGCTGCTCTCGGCCGGCGTGCCGATGATCCTGGGCGGTGACGAGATCGCCCGCTCGCAGGGCGGCAACAACAACGCGTACTGCCAGGACGACGAGATCTCGTGGTTCGACTGGTCGGCCGCGGACCAGGACCTGCTCGCCTTCACCACCGCCGCGATCGCGTTCCGCAAGGAGCACGTCGCCCTGCGCCCGCAGTGGTACCGCACGGCTCCCGGCATCTCCCCCTCGACCGTGCAGGTGCTCCGCGCCGACGCGAACGACTTCGAGGAGGGTGACTGGACCGACGGCGGCAACCGTGCCGTGATCCTCGTCCTCAGCGAGGGCGACGACTCGGTCGCGGTGCTGCTGAACGCCTCGGAGACGACCGTCGAGTTCACGCTGCCGGAACGTCCGGGTGGCGGCACCTGGACCCTCGGGCTGTCGAGCGACCCCGACCAGGCCGTGGACGGCGACGCGACGACCCTGCTCGTCCGCGACGCCTCGTTCACCGCACTGCACTAGAGCCCCGTCAGACGACCGAGAGGACAGTGGCCCCCATGAGCCAGTACGAGAAGAAGGACCCGACCACCCTCTACCCGGTGCCGCCGTTCCCGAAGCAGGAGCAGTCGCTGCCGGGGGCCGCGTCGAAGATGGACCCGAAGCCGGACCACGGCGAGGAGAGCTACGTCGGCAAGGGCCGGCTCGAGGGCTTCCGCGGCATCGTGACCGGGGCGGACTCCGGCATCGGCCGCGCCGCCGCGATCGCGCTGTCCCGCGAGGGCGCCGACCTCGTCCTGTCCTACCTGCCGGACGAGCAGGAGGACGCCGAGGAGGTCCGTGACCTGCTCGAGGGCGAGGGCCGCAAGGCCGTGCTGTTCCCGGGTGACATCTCCGACGAGCAGTACTGCATCGACCTCGTGCAGAAGGGCGTCGACGAGCTCGGCGGCCTCGACACGCTCGTGATGGTCGCGGGCCGGATGGACAGCAACGACGACATCCTCACCCTCGAGACGTCGATGTTCGACTCGACCTTCAAGACGAACATCTACTCGCTGTTCTGGCTGACGAAGGCCGCCGTGCCGCACCTCGAGCCCGGCTCGACGATCGTCACGACGGGCTCGATCCAGGCATCGACCCCGTCGCCGGACAAGATCGACTACGCGGTGTCGAAGGGCGCGATCAAGCTCTTCACCGAGGCCGTCGCCCAGCAGCTCGCACCGAAGGGCATCCGGGTCAACTCGGTCGCGCCCGGTCCGGTGTGGACCCCGCTGCAGCCGGGCTCCGACGACGCCGAGACCGTCTCGACCTTCGGGCAGCAGTCGCCCTTCGGCCGACCGGGTCAGCCGGCCGAGCTCGGTGCGGCGTACGTCCACCTCGTCAGTCCAGAATCGAGCTACCAGTCCGGGTCGACGATCACGATCGCCGGCGGCACCCCCGCCTTCTGACGGTCGTCGCACCCGGCCAGCACTGCGAAGGAGCACACGATGAGCAACGACAGCACGGCGCACGACCCCGAGGGCACGCCGAAGGCGGACGGCCTGGGCGACGACGGTACGGTCCCCAACGAGCCCGAGGGCCTCGCGGCCGGGTTCGTGGGCGACGCATCGCACTTCAACCCCGAAGAGGACGACGCCGCCGAGGGTGACTCCGAGGCCTGAGCGACGCGGCGCACGCGCCGACCAGACGACGGACGGGAGGCCCGGTACCAGCTGGTACCGGGCCTCCCGTCCGTTCCGTGGTCCGTCGCGTCGGCGACGTCCACCGCTCAGTGGTGCGCGTGCACCTTCGCGTGCCCGAGCCCGCGGCGCATCAGCGCCCGGTTCACCGGCGTCGTGACCACGAAGGCGATCGCGAGCGACAGCGCCAGGGCGCCCCAGAACAGCCACTGGTCGAGCCCCGCGTCGAGCGCCCCCGGGATCGCGACGACCACGGTGTTGTCGACGACCTCCATGACGGCGATGGACACCGTGTCCGCGGCGAGCGCCACCCGGAGCGCCGCGCCGAGCGACAGCCCGGACCGGAGCACACCGCGCATGGTGAGCGCGTACCCGAAGACGAAGGCCAGCACGATCGACAGCACCACCGTGCCGGCGTTGTGCAGACCGGTCGCGCTGCCGATCACCATGCCGAGGACCTCGCCGATCGCACACCCGGTCAGGCAGTGCAGCGTCGCCTGGGCGGCCGTGGACCACGTGGTCGTGCCGTGCGCGTGCCCGCTCACCGTGCGCTCCCGTCGACGGACCGGAAGCGGCGGAGGCGCAGGCTGTTCGTCAGCACGAAGACCGATGACAGTGCCATGGCGGCTCCCGCGATGACGGGGTTCATCAGGCCGGCCATCGCGAGCGGGATCGCGGCGACGTTGTAGGCGAAGGCCCAGAACAGGTTCGTGCGGATCGTCCGGAGGGTCCGGCGGGCGAGCCGGACGGCGTCGACCGCTGCCCGGAGGTCGGCGCGCACGAGGGTGATGTCCGCGGCCTCGACCGCGGCGTCGGTCCCGGTGCCCATGGCGATGCCGAGGTCGGCAGCGGCGAGCGCCGCCGCGTCGTTCACCCCGTCGCCGACCATGGCGACCGTCCGGCCCGCGGCCTGCAGCTCGGTGACGATGCGGTACTTGTCCTCCGGTCGGACGCCGGCGGTGACGCGGGTGATGCCGACCTGTGCGGCGACGCTCCGGGCGACCCCGTCGGCGTCACCGGTGAGGAGCATGGTCTCGAGACCGAGGGCGTGCAGGTGCCCGACGGCTTCGGCGGCACCGGGCGCGACCGTGTCGGCGACGACGACGAGGCCGCGGACCCGACCGTCCCAGGCGACGGCGACCGACGTCCGACCGGACCGCTCGGCATCGGCGGCCGCGGTGGCGAGCGCGCCGGGCATCGGGACGGACCACGCGTCACGCAGCCAGGTCGGCCGCCCGACGAGCACGAGGACGCCGTCGACGACGGCCTGCACGCCCAGACCCGCGGTGGACGTGAACGCCTCCGGCCTGCCCACGTCGGGGACCGCGGCGACCAGGGCCCGGGCGATGGGGTGCTCGGACCCGGACTCGGCGGCGGCCCCGGCGCGGAGGACCGCGTCGGGGTCCTCGCCGTCGGCCGGCAACACCTCGGTGACCCGCATGGTGCCGGTGGTGACGGTCCCGGTCTTGTCGAGCAGCACGGTGTCGATCCGCCGCGTGGCCTCGAGGACCTGCGGGCCGCGGATGAGGACGCCGAGCTGCGAGCCGCGACCGGTGCCGACGAGGAGCGCGGTCGGCGTCGCGAGGCCGAGCGCGCAGGGGCAGGCGATGACGAGTGTGGCGACCGCGGCGGTCAGGGCAGCCTCGACGTCGCCGGTGAGCAGCAGCCAACCGACGAGGGTGAGCGCGGCGAGCCCGAGCACGACGGGGACGAACACGCCGGAGACGCGGTCGGCGAGCCGTTGGACGTCGGCCTTGCCGGTCTGCGCCTCGGTCACGAGCTTGCCGATCCGCGCGAGCTCGGTGTCCGCACCGACGCGGACGGTCTGCACGGTGAGCATGCCGCCGACGTTCACGGTCGCGCCGGTGACGGGGGCACCGGGTCCGACCTCGACGGGGACGCTCTCCCCGGTCATGACGCTCGTGTCGACGGCGCTCGTGCCCGCGACGACGGTGCCGTCGGTGGCGATGCGCTCCCCTGGGCGGACGACGAACCGGTCGCCGACACGGAGCGACCCGACCGGCACCTCGACCTCCCGGCCGTCGCGGAGCACCCGTGCGGTGCTCGCGCCGAGTGCCAGGAGCGCACGGAGCGCCGCGCTGGACCGGGTCTTCGCGCGGCCCTCGGCGTACCGGCCGGCGAGCAGGAACACCGTCACGGCGGCGGCGACCTCGAGGTACGGCTCCGGGGCGGCACCCCGGGGCGCCGTGAACGCGAAGGCCATGTGCATGTCGGGTCCACCGGCGCCGCCGAACACCAGCGCCCAGACGGACCAGAGCCCGGCGGCGACGACGCCGAGGCTGACGAGCGTGTCCATCGTCGCCGAACCGTGCCGGGCGTTCAGCGCAGCCGCACGGTGGAACGGCCAGGCACCCCAGGTCGCGACCGGGGCGGCGAGCACGAGTGCGACCCACTGCCACCAGGGGAACTGCAGCGCGGGCACCATCGACAGCGCGACGACGGGGACCGCGAGCGCGATGGAGACGACCAGGCGACGCCGGAGCGGAGCGAGCGCGTCGCCGTCCGGCTGCTCGGGCTCCGGCAGCCGCGCGCCGTACCCGGCCTGCTCGACCGTCGTGATGGCGTCGTCGACCGCGGTGCCGTCCGGCAGCGAGACCGTGGCCGTCTCGGTGGCGTAGTTCACGGTGGCCGAGACACCCGGCATCCTGTTGAGCTTCCGCTCGATGCGGTTCGCACACGAGGCACAGGTCATGCCCTCGATCGCGAGCTCGACCGGGGTGCCCGTGGTCGTGCCCGCCATCAGCGCGCGACCAGGGTGTAGCCCGCCTCGTCGATCGCGGCGTCGACGGCGTCGTGGTCGAGGGGTCCGGTGCTCGTCACGGTGGCGGTGGACCGGCCGCCGGCCACCAGGTCGACCCGGACGTCGGTGACCCCGGGGAGCTCGCGGAACGCCTCGTCGACGCTCATCACGCAGTGGTCGCAGGTCATGCCGTCGATGCCGTAGGTGACGGTCTGCTGGTCGGTCATGGCGGTCCTCCTCGTCGTGCACCCCGGATCGGGCGGATACCCTAGGGGGGTACCACTACCGTAACGCCGACGACGAGGATCTGTTCCCGATGCCCGAACCCACCGCATCCGACACGACCGAGCACCAGCACCACGGCTACATCTCCGCGAAGGACGACTACCTCACGCGGCTGCGGCGGATCGAGGGCCAGGCGCGCGGACTCCAGCGGATGGTCGAGGGCGAGGAGTACTGCATCGACATCCTCACGCAGGTGTCCGCGATGACGAAGGCACTGCAGGCGGTGTCGATGGGCCTGCTCGAGGACCACCTGCGCCACTGCGTCACGGACGCGGTCGCCCAGGGCGGACCGGCTGCGGAGGAGAAGATCCAGGAGGCGACCCTGGCCATCAAGCGCCTCCTCCGGTCATGACGACCACTTTCCGTGTACTGCTGGGTTCTCCCACCAAACCGACTGCTGGTCCACTCCGAATGTCCTGCGAGGCGCATGGCAACCGACCGCGTCGACTCCTGACGAAAGGTTCCTTCATGACCACCAACGCATCGACCCGCACCGACCACGGCTACGGCCGGACGCTCACGCAGAAGGGCGCGCTGGTCTTCGGCGTCGTCTTCCTCATCGTCGGCATCGCCGGCTTCATCCCCGGCCTGACCATGGACATGGGCAGCATGATGGCCGCCGGCAACGACTCGAACGCGCAGCTCCTGGGCCTGTTCCAGGTGTCCGTCCTGCACAACATCGTCCACCTGCTGTTCGGCATCGTCGGCCTGATCGCCGCGCGCTCGTTCGGCTTCTCGCGCCAGTACCTGCTCGTCGGCGGCATCATCTACGCCGTGCTCTTCATCTACGGCCTCTTCACCGCCGGCATGTCCAGCGCCGCGAACTTCGTGCCGCTGAACAGCGCCGACAACGTGCTGCACCTGATCCTCGCCGTCGCGATGATCATCCTCGGCATCGTCCTCCCGCGCTCCGGGGCCCGCACCGCCCGCTGACCCCAGCGTCGGACGCACCCCACCAGAAGCATCGACAGAGCCCCCGGGTCACCCCGGGGGCTCTGTCGTGTCCGCGGCCGCTCAGCCCTGCGGCGGCGTGTACAGCTGCAGGTCGTTGCCCTCGCTGTCCTTGAACGGGATGATCTTGCCCCACGGGTGCTCGCTGATCTCGCCCTGGATGTCCGCGCCGCGGCTCCGCAGCGCGGCGACCTCGTCCTCGATGCTGCCGTCGGGCTGGAACGACACGACCGCGCCACCGGAACTCGACCCGCCGGCCGACTCGCGCCCGTTGAGGCCGATCATGAGCCCACCGGCGTCGATCTCGCTCCAGTCCTCCGACTGGTCCTGCACGGTGAGACCGAGGGTGTCACGGTAGAACGCGACCGCGCGCGCCATGTCGCTGACCGGGACCCAGACTGCTGCGACTCCACTTGCCATGGTGTTTCCTCTCGTCGTGGTGTGCCCTGGACGGTAGGCCGCGCCGTGTCGAGGACACCCAGTCCGGCGGCGCTCCGGGGTACGTCCAGGCCCCGCGGCGCAGGCTCGGTCCGGACACCGTCGGACGGCCGGTGGTGCAGTGGAGGAGGGGTCGCCGATGACCGAGATCGTGCACGTCGTGCTGGTGGAGTGGGACACGGAGGACACTGCCGTGCCGGAACGGGCGACGGCGCTCGCACACGAGCACCTGCCCGGCATCGACGGCGTGGTGTCCGTCGAGACCGGCCCGAGCGTCAGCCCCGAGGGGCTCGAGGGCGGCTTCGACTGGATGCTCGTCGTCAGGTTCCGGGACGCCGCTGCGCGGGACGCCTACCTGCCGCACCCGGCGCACCAGCCGGTCGCCGACCACATCGGCGCGCACGACGCGCGAGTGGTCGTGTTCGACGTGGCTGCCTGACGGACGGGAGGCCCGTGGCACGCTCGCCACGGGCCTCCCGTCCGGCGCACGCCCGGTCAGGCGGTTCGGAACGGTCAGGCGGTTCGGAAGCGGTCCGGTCGTGCCTCGAACCAGCGGATGAGCTCGCGGAGCGCCGGCGAGGCCACCGACGGGCCGGTGCCCGGCGCAGGCGACTCGGTCGAGACGGCCTCGACGTCCTCGAAGGTCGAACGGTACCCGGGCACGTCGTCGAGGTCGGCCTCGGACGTCGGCGCGAACGCCATCGTCCACCCGGGGAACTGTCGCTCCTCGATGAGCTCCTCGACCAGCATGGTGACCTTCGTGTGCCGCGGGTCGGTCTTGATCGTCGCCATCTTGCCGCGGACGGCGGCGTCGGGACCCTCGAGCAGCTGCAGGAAGTAGCCGTTCCGGAACAGCAGCATGCCGGTGACGTCGTTCCGCTCGTTCGCGTCCCGGCTCTGCGTGAGCAGGTCCGCGAGGGCATCGTCGTCGAACACGTCCGTCGCGACGCTCGAGTAGATCAACGACAGCATCTGGGCACCGCTTCCGGTCGACCGGCCCGGCACACCCGTGGTGGACGGGCGAGGAACCGGATGCCAGCGAACTCCGGCACGGCTGGGAGGACCGTCCCGCTGTCCGCTCAGGGACGGTCGGGCCGGCGCCGGCGTCAGGGTCGGCCGTCCTCCGCGTCCACGACGCCCGGGGTCGGGGTCGTGCCGGTGAAGTCGTCGCGCATCGTGCCGACGCCACGCTGCGGGTGCGCCCGGTCGAGGTGCTTCGCCCGCGAGGCCTTCCGCGGCCCGGGGTCGGTGTGCATCGCGGTGTTCCGGTCGTCCTGCAGCGCGGACTGCACCTCGCCCTCGCGGTTGAACGACCACATGAGCATCGGGTCGCCGACGGGCAGCGGGTCCGCCTCGTGCCCGCCCATCGGGGCGCTGTGCCAGGTGTGCCAGGTCTTGCCGTACGAGTTGACGAGGTGCCCCATCAGCTCGGTCTCGACCGCGATCGGCAGCCCCGGGGCGACGAGCTCGCCGGAGAAGACCTCGTGGTTGTGCGGGTGCCACGACGGCTTCTCGTCCTCGGGCAGCCCGTCGAACAGCCGCTCGGAGACGATGTACTCGACGCCGATCAGGTTCGCGTCCGCGGTGTTGCCGTCGAACAGCACGCACTGCAGCATGTCGGCGTTCACAACCTTGCAGTAGTGGTGGGCCTCCATCTGCACGTCGGGCTCGCCCTTGACGCAGTGGAACCCGACGACGTAGACGTCGAACCCCTTGAGCGGGTCCGTCGGCTGCAGCAGGTCGGCGCCACGGTCGAGCAGGGCCAGGCGGAAGCCCCGGTCCGCGCCCGGTGGGGTGACGCCGGTGGCACGGGCCGGGACCGCGGGATTCCGCGGCACGGGTCAGCCCTCCTCGGGCTCGGCCGGCTCCCCGCCGGAGTCCACGTCACTGTCCTGCTGCGGGTCCTGCGTGGCGTTCCCCGAGGCGGAGCCGTCGGGCAGCTCCTCGGTGTGCCGGGCCTCCGCGTCGGAGATGTCGTCCGGGCCGGTTCCGTTCGTCGTGTCGCTCATGGACGCGACCGTACGCGGTGGCCGTCCTCGCCGGCTCAGGCCGGGAGGCCCGCCCGCGCGGCCGCGACGGCCCGCCCCCGGTCCGTGGTCGGGAACCGCTCGATGAGCGCCACGAGTTCCGGAGCCGGGACGTTCGCCCCGAAGGCCTCGGCGTGCGGTTCGAGCGCCACGCTGTCGCTGAGCGAGCCCGCCGCGACGGCGTCGAAGCCGAGCTCGTCGACGAGCGCCGCGACGGCCGCCACGGCCGCCTCGTCGTCGCCCGCGACGGCGATCGCCTTCCGCTCGGGGTCGCCCGCCGGACGTGCGCCGGCGTCGAGGTCGTGGTACCCCATGTGGTTGAAGGCCTTGACGACCGTGGCTCCCGGCAGGTGCTGCTGCACGAGCGCACTCGTCGACACGCGGCCGTCCTCGAGGTCGGGTCGGTGCCCGTCGACCTCCCACCAGTGGTTCATCGCGTCGATGACGACCTTGCCGCGGAGCCGCTCCGCCGGGACCGAGTCGAGGCGTCCGAGCGGCAGGGCGAGCACGACGACGTCGGCCTGTTCGACGGCGTCGGCGGCGCGGACCGCCTCGGTCCCGGGCGCCACGACGGACAGGATCAGGCGGATGCGGTCCGGGTCGCCCGAGCCCGCGACGAGGACGCGGTGGCCGGTGCCGACGAGCAGGCGACCGAGGACCGTCCCGAGCTTCCCGGCGCCGAGGACCGCGACGGTCCGGAACGGGGAGGTACCGGTGGTGTCCGTGCCGGTCATGCTGCGGCCTCCTGGCGATCGGTGTCCTCGGTCCGGGCGGTGTCGCCGCGGTCGGTGTCGCCGCGGGCGGTGTCGCCGTGGTCGGTGTCGCCGCGGTCGGCGAGCAGTTCGCGCACCCGGGGGACGACGACGCCGCCGTACAGCTCGACGGCTCGGGTGCGGGCCCGCATCGACTGGCCGCCGGAGGTGTAGATCATGTCGAAGCGGCCGACGCCCATCGTGTCGACGGCGTGGGCGATCCGCTGCGCGACGGTCTCCGGCGAGCCGATGTACATCGAGCCGGTGGCGACCTCGCGGTCGAACTCGGCGCGGGTCACCGGCGGCCACCCGCGCAGGGCGCCGATCCGGTCGCGGACGACCCGGTAGTGCGGCCAGAACAGCTCCGTGGCCTCCTCGTCCGTGTCGGCGACGAAGCCGGGCGAGTGCATGCCGACCGGGTACGCCGTCGTGCCGAACTGCTCGGCGGCCCGGCGGTACAGGTCGAGGTACGGCGCGAAGCGCTCGGGCTGCCCGCCGATGATCGCGAGCATGAGCGGGAACCCGTACTGCGCGGTCCGCACGACCGACTGCGGGGACCCGCCGACGCCGACCCACGTGCGCAGGCCGTGCTCGGTCTTCGGGAAGACGTCGGCGTCGACGAGCGGCGCGCGGGTCGTCCCGCTCCAGGTGACGGGCTCCTCGCGCAGGAGCTGCGCGAACAACTCGATTTTTTCCTCGAACAGGACCTCGTAGTCGGCCAGGTCGTGGCCGAACAACGGGAAGGACTCGGTGAAGGACCCGCGGCCGAGGATCACCTCGGCCCGACCACGGGACAGCGCGTCGACCGTCGCGAAGCGTTGGAACACGCGGACGGGGTCGTCGGAGGACAGGACCGTGACGCCCGACCCGAGGCGGATGCGCTTCGTCACCGTGGCGAGACCGGCGAGCACGGTCTCGGGGGAGGACACGGAGTACTCGGGCCGGTGGTGCTCCCCGACCGTGAAGACGTCGACGCCGAGTTCGTCGGCGATGACGGCCTCGTCGACGAGCTGCCGGATCGACCGGGCGTGGCTGACGAACGCGCCGTCGTCGTCCGTCGGGACGTCGCCGAACGTGTCGAGGCCGAAGGTGATGTCGGGCATGGTGCCTCATTTCGTTGTCGCTTCAACCAAGTGATTGACGCGTCAATCATGTGCCGCTACCGTCGAGGAGTCAAGAGGAGGCCGCATGGGTGACGACGGACAGCAGACGCGGGGCCGGCGATCGCCGACCGTCGACGAACTGGCGACCTGGCGCGACTACGTCGAGACGTCGGACGCCGTCCGGCGTGCGCTCGCCGCGGCGCTCCAGTCCGCGTCCGGGATCTCCGACGGCGACTACCGCGTGATGCTCGCGCTGAGCGAGGCGCCGGAGCGCACACGCCGGTCCGCGGAGCTCGCCGACGAGGTCGGGTGGGAACGCAGCCGGCTCTCCCACCACCTCCGGCGGATGGAGGAACGCGGCCTCGTCACGCGCGACCGGTTCGGACCGGACGCCCGCGGCACGGCCGTGACCCTGAGCGCCGAGGGCGCCCGGCTCTACCGGAGCTCCTCGGCCGCCCACCTCCGCGCGGTCCGACAGGTCTTCGTCGACGCCTTCACGCCCGAGGAGCTCGCCGCGGTCCGCGTCGTGTCCGGGGCCCTCCGCCGCCACCAGGCCGCGGGCCTCCCGGACCGAGGCCGGGCCGACCGGACCTGATCCGTCCGGTCACACTCGCCGCGGGTCAGGCGTCGCGACGCCCGGTGCGGAGGCCCGGGAACTGCTCGTCGCGCCACTCCCCCTCGAGCTGCGGGCCGCCGAACGCCTCCTGTTCGCGGGCGCGCAGTTCGACGCGGCGGATCTTGCCCGACACGGTCTTCGGCAGCGCACCGAACTCCACCCGTCGGACGCGCTGCCAGGCCGGCATCGCGGAGCGGGCGTGCGCCAGGATGTCCCGCGCGGTCTCGGCGGTGGGCTCCCACCCGGACGCGAGCGTGACGTACGCCTTCACCACGGTCAGGCGTTCCTCGTGCGGCGCCGGGACGACCGCGGACTCGGCGACCGCGGGGTGCTGGAGCAGCGCGCTCTCCACCTCGAACGGCGAAACCTTGTAGTCCGAGGACTTGAACACGTCGTCGGTGCGGCCGACGAACGTCAGCGAACCGTCCTCGTGCCGGGTGGCGACGTCGCCGGTGTGGAAGAAGCCGCCGCGGAGCGCGTCGTCGGTCCGCTCGGGCGCGCCGAGGTACCCGGCCATGAGGTTCACCGGCGTCGTCGTCAGGTCGAGGCAGACCTCGCCCTCGCTGGCGCCGGGTTCGCCCGTGACCGGGTCGAGGAGCGTGATCGCGACCCCGGGCAGCCCGTGGCCCATCGCGCCGGGCCGCACGGTGTCGCCCGGGGCGTTGCCGACGATCGCGGTGGTCTCGGTCTGGCCGTAGCCGTCGCGGATCGTGCGGCCCCAGGACTCCTCGACGAGCCGGATGACCTCGGGGTTGAGGGGCTCGCCGGCCGAGACGACCTCGCGGAGGGCGGTCGGCCGACTGCCGAGGTCGGCCTGGATGAGCAGGCGCCACACGGTCGGCGGGGCGCAGAAGGACGTGACCTGGGCCTGCTCGAGCTGGTGCAGCAGGCCCACCGGGTCGAAGCGCTCCTGGTTGTACACGAACACCGTGGCCTCGGCGATCCACGGCGCGAAGAAGCAGCTCCACGCGTGCTTGCCCCATCCCGGCGAACTGATCGCCAGGTGGACGTCGCCGGGCTCGAGCCCGATCCAGTACATGGTCGTCAGGTGCCCCACGGGGTAGGACGTCTGCGTGTGCACGACCATCTTCGGCTTGTCCGTGGTCCCGGAGGTGAAGTACACCAGGCACGGGTCCGTGGCCGCGGTCACCACCTCGGGCCTCCACTCCCCCACGGGTGCGGGTTCGCCGAGGTCGCTCGGGTACGTCGTCCAGCCGTCCACGGTGCCGCCGACCACGATGCGGGTGAAGCCCCCCGTCAGGTCCGCGTACTTCGGCGTCTCGCGCAGCGTGGTGACGACGTGCGCGACCTGGCCGCGGTCGATGCGGTCCTGCAGGTCCGCGGCGCCGAGCATCGTCGACGTCGGGAGGATCACGGCGCCGACCTTCATGACGGCGAGCATCGACTCCCAGAGCTCCAGCTGGTTGTCGAGCATGAGCAGCACGTGGTCGCCCTTCGCGACGCCGAGGTCGTGGAACCGGGCCGCGAGCCGGTCGGAACGGGCGGACATCTCCGCGTAGGTGGTGTGCGACTCGCGCCCGTCCTCCTCGACGATGACCAGGGCGTCCCGGTCGTTGCCCGCCGCGATGACGTCGAACCAGTCGATCGCCCAGTTGAACGTGGCACCGACGTCCGGCCACCGGAACGTCTCGCGCGCCGCAGCGCTGTCGGTGCGGGCGGCGATGAGGGCGTCTCGGGCGGCGCGGAGGGCGGCGGCGGGTTCGGTGCGCATGTACCGACCTTGCCCCATCGAGGTGGGTCCGCGCACGGCCGACGCCCAACTACCACAGCATGGAGAAGCGATCAACCCCTCGCGGGGATGATTCCCGGTCCGTAACGTGCTCATGGAGGCACCGAACGTGTGCTGCTCGCTTCCGATGCGGGGCCGCCCGGGCCAGCACGACACCATGAGCGAGAGGATCGGACCGACGATGACACTGATCGACGAACGGCCCGGCCTGACGGGCACCGCCCCTCGCAGCACCGTCCGCATCGAGGCCATGGGGCATGCACCCGACGCAGCAGTCCTCGACCTCAGCGGGTTCTACGCCGGGCGGCAGTGGTCCGCCCGAGCGACCGAGCAGCCCTTCCGCTACCGCTACACCGCGGTCGGCGACGCCGACCTGACGCTCCGTCGGGCGCAGGTCTCCGGGTTCCTCCGCGGAGCCATCCCGGCGTCCGACGAGTACATCGTCCAGTGGCTCACCGCGGGGCAGGGCGTCCCCGACGTCCTGCAGGACCGCGTGCCGATGACCGGTGACGTGCCGATGCTCTTCCCGACCTGTCGGGACTTCGTGTTCGAGTACCAGGACTACGACCAGCGCGTCGTGCACCTGTCCCGACGGGTCGTGCACGAGGTCGCTGACGAGCAGTTCCACACCGGGCAGGTCGCGGACCTCGGCCTCGACCACCTGCGCACCCTCGACCCGGCCGCCGTGGCGCAGTGGAAGAACAGCCTGGCGCTGCTCTCCCGCGAGCTGCGGACGGGCGGCGTCGACTCCCTCCTCTGGCACACCCTCGTCCGCGGGACCGCAGGTGCGTTCCTCCGGATGTACCCGCCGACCGTGACCACGTTGCCGCCGGCCGTGCTCCTGCCCCGACGCGCACGCCTCCGCGCCGCCGTCGAGTACGTCCACGAGCACGTCGCCGAGCCGATGAGCGTCTCGGACGTCGCCGGTGCCGCCGGCCTCAGCGTCCGGGCGACCCAGGAGGCGTTCCAGCGCCACCTGGGGGTGACGCCCATGCAGTACCTGCTGCAGGTGCGCCTCGAGCAGGTCCGCCGCGAGCTGCTGCAGGCCGACCCGACCACCGCTGCCGTGCAGACGATCGCCCGACGGTGGGGGTTCGCGCACCTCGGTCGCTTCTCCGCCGCGTACCGGAACGCCTACGGCGAGTACCCGCGGAACACGCTGCGCCGCTGACGTCGGTCCGGACGGGGCGCGGTCAGTCGAAGTAGTAGTCCTCCGGGCGGACGTCCGGGTCCTCGTGGACCGGGCGCACCGGCCCGGCGATGTCCGCCAACCGGTGCACGTGCTCCACGAACGCGGAGTCGTCGACGTCGACACCCCGTCCGTCGTCGGGTGCCGGGCTCAGGGTGATCTGGCTCGACGGACCGATCAGCAGGGTCTCGACGACCGGCAGTCCCTGCTCGTCGACCGTCGGGACGTCCAGGGTGTCGGTCTTCCGGTTCGCCCCGAGCACCGCCGCGTAGTGGATGACGGCGTCGGCTGCGTCGTCGCTCGTCCGGATCGCCCGACCTGCGTACTGGATGTCCTTCATCCGCCCAGTCAACGCGCGACGCGTGCGGCGGGGCTCAGGTCCTCCACGAGACGCAACCGCCCGGCCGACGCGGCATCCGCTCGGATGGAACAGACGGAGCCGTCCCTCTGTTGCACCGGGTACTGTCGCAGCCAGCGTCACGAACCACGGAGGTACCGATGACCACCACCGAGACCGCGATCCTCGCCGGCGGGTGTTTCTGGGGAGCGCAGCAGCTCCTCCGCCGCCGACCGGGAGTCCTCAGCACCCGCGTCGGCTACTCGGGCGGCGACGTGCCGAACGCCACCTACCGCAACCACGGCACGCACGCCGAGGCGGTCGAGATCGTCTTCGACCCGTCGGTGATCTCCTACCGTGAGCTCCTCGAGTTCTTCTTCCAGATCCACGACCCGTCGACGAAGAACCGCCAGGGCAACGACGTCGGCATGAGCTACCGCTCCGCCGTCTTCTTCACCTCGGACGAGCAGCGCGACGTCGCCCTCGACACCATCGCCGACGTCGACGCCTCCGGTCTGTGGCCGGGCAAGGTCGTCACCGAGGTCACCCCCGCCGGCCCCTTCTGGGAGGCCGAGGAGGAGCACCAGGACTACCTCGAGAAGATCCCGAACGGGTACACGTGCCACTTCGTGCGCCCGGGCTGGGTCCTGCCGAAGCGCAGCGAGGCGGCCGCCACGGCCTGACCGGTCGCGCCGTCACAGCCCACGGACGGGAGGCCCGGTACCAGCTGGTACCGGGCCTCCCGTCCGTCGTCGGGTCGTCGCCGTCGGCCCGGCGACCAGGCGCGTCAGCGCGGGGCGTCGCCGCCGGTGTCCTCCGCGACGTCGTGTTCGCGCTGGAGCGACTCCGGGAGTCCCATCACGAGGCGCCATCGGTTGCCCTCGGGGTCCCGCTCGTAGGAGAAGTCGTCCATCAGGAGCTCGATCATCGCGATCCCGCGGCCGGACTCGGCCATCTCCTCGGGGTCCGGCATCTCCGTGCGGAACGGCACCTGCACCTCGGCGCCGCTGTCGCTGAGCACCGCCTCGAGCGTGGTCGACGTCCGCCGCAGCGTCAGCTGGCACACCAGCCGTTCGTTCCCCTCGGCATGCTCGATGACGTTCCCCGCGAGTTCGAGCAGCGCGGTCTCGAACCGCATCCGCTCACCCGGGCCGAGGTCGGCGTTGCGGTGCCAGAGGTCGTCCACCGAGTCGTGCACCTCGTCCACGTCGTTCGGCGGCACGACGAGCAGCACGGTGCGCTCCCATGCCGGGCCGGAGATCGCCGAACCGTCAGCCGTGCCGTCAGTCACCATGCGCACATCCTCACATCTCGACGGGCGTCTGGGGCAGTGGGATCGCAGCACGACCACCGGTCGCTCGGCACCGGGGTGCGCTCAGGGGTGCCGATGCGGATCGTGGCCGGCGAGTGCCGCTCGCGTCCGAGCACGGAGGTCCCTGACGAAGGTGCGGTCGTCGGGCTCGAGCAGGTCCTCGGGGGCGGGCATCACCATGAGGGGCACGGCGGGAGCCAGGAGCATCTGAGCCGTGACGGGCGTCCCGCTCACGTCGAACGCGGGAGCGGCGACGACATCGGTGAGGCCGGCCTGGTTGAGCGCCGCCGCGTACTCGAGGAGGACGACCGCAGCGGCGTCACCGGTCATCACGGACCAGAACCCGTACAGGACGTACTTCATGGCGACGATCCTGTTCAGCCAGGTGTTCGCCCGGTCCGCGACGCGGACCGGTGGCTGACTCGGTCCGATGGTATGCGTCACGACGTGCACGGGCTCGGTGCTTCCAGCTGCCCGGCGTCGTCCTCCGTCTCGGGGCTCGTTCCGCCGGCGGAGAGTCGCGCTCGGGTACTCGCCGAACTGCTGCGCGTACACGCTGGCGAAGCGGCCCAGGTGGGTGAAGCCCCACCGTCGCGCTACGTCGCTGACGGCGATCGCGCCCGGCTCACCGCGGAGGAGCTCATCGCGCACGTGCTGCAACCGGACCTCGCGGAGGTACACGATCGGGCTGCGCCCGACATGGCGTTGGAAGGCCTCCTGCAGACCTCGGACGCTCAGGCCGGCGGCGGCGGCGATGTCGCCCACCGTGAGGGGTTCGTGCGCGTGGTCGTGGACGTGCTCGGCGGTGCGACGGACCCGGGCGTGCCCGGGCTGCAGCAGCGCCGCCCTGAGTTCGTCGGTCTGCGGCCGGTACATGCCCAGGAACGCTGTGGCGACCTCCCCGGGTCGCCTCGTGCCAGAGCAGGGACCCCGCCGCGGACGCTCCGAGTGCTCGCGATGCACCGGCCACGCTCTGCCGCCACCGGAGCACCGACTCGTCTGTCGGCGGCCGCGTGTGCTCGAACCGCAACTCCCCACCGGTGAGCTCGTACCGTTCCGCCGCGACCTCGCGGACGAGGTCGCGGTCGAGGGGCATCAGGCGTTGGTCGTAGTCCGTGAACGTGAACACGAACTCCCGGTCTGGAGGGAACAACAGTGGCTGGTGTAGCTGCTGGGGGATGTCGTCGCCGCCCAGGTCGACGACGGAGGAGCCGGCGTCGATTCACTGCACGACGTAGTCGTCGCCGGGCGGGATCTCACCCGGATGAAACCGGACATCTGCGACCGGCGCAGCGTCAGCGCCTCGTCCCCCGCAGCGACGTACCGGTACGAATAGGGCGAGTCGGTGGCACGGCTGTACCACCGCCTCCCGTCGTAGAGCCCCGGCAGTGTCGCCATCGCCCTGTCCGGGTGGGATCCTGCTGCCGCGGCGCGGACAGGCTCCGGTCGACTCGTCGGCGTGCCAGCGTCGTGCTCGCCCATCTCCACCTCTCGTGTGTCCTGCTCGCCGACCGGCGTGTGCGGGTCGCTCATCTCTTCGCCGTCCTCCGCGTCCGACGTCTCGCCGGTGCTGTCCGGCACAGCGGCGTCAGCGGCGTCAGCGGCGTCAGCGGTGTCAGCGGTGTCAGCGGTGCAGCGGCTCGCGGGGGTACTCGCCGAAACGCCGGCGTAAGCGGCTGAGAAGCCGCCCGCGTGCGCGAACCCCCAGAACCGGGCGACGTCCGAGACGTTCGTTGCGGCAGGGTCAGCAGCGAGCAGTTCCGAGCGGACGCGGTCGAGACGCACCTGACGGATGTAGGGGTTCGGGAACATCCCCAGGACCCGGTTGAACGCGACCTGGAGCGCGCGGAGGCTCAGGTTGGCGAGGACTGCGAGGTCGGTGCTGGTGATCGGCAGGTGGGCGTGCTCGTGGACGTACTCCGCGACGTGCCGGATCCGGGCGTTCTGCGGGAGCAGCAGTTCCGCAGGCAGGTCCACGGTCGCCTGCGGGTAGAGCTCGAGGAGCGACACCGCGGCGAGGCGCCCCATCTCGGCCTGGAGGAGCTGCGACGCGTTCCGGTACATGGTGGCGTGGTACGAGACGATCATCGCCCCACACGTCGCACTCGCGGCCTGAACCAACGAGTCAACCAAACCTGCAGCAGTCCCATCCTGCAACGACACGTCACCGTTCGAGTCTCCGACGACAGGTGGACGTTCAGTCTCTTCAACGGGGCACCCTTGACCAATCCGACGGACCCCCTGGTGGAAGCGGCGACCCAGGTGATGAACGTGTTACTGGAACTCCGTTCGATGGGTCGTGGTGTGGAAGCGGCTGGCCCTGCTGATGTCTGACCGGAAGTGGGTGCAGGACATCCGGCAGCAGCAGAGGATCCTGTCGTTGCCGTTCGGCCTCGGTTGGACGATCGACATCACCCAGACGCTGACCGCTCTCGCCGCTGCCGGTATGCCCGCCCAGGTGGAAGCGTTTGACCGGCTCCGGTTCGAGGACGGCCGTACTGCGTTCCTCGCAACGCCGGACCCCACGGCCACCGTTCATGACGGAACTGGGGACGGCCGACGCGACGATGTGATCCTCCTGCCCGGTGGATCGGAGGGCGGAGTCCTGTCACTGGTGCGCCGGTATCCGGACCTGGTGGTCGTGAACGGGAAGCGGCAACGCGTCTGGGCGAACGGCCGGCAAGTGCACGGAACGTCAACGCAACGAGGCGCGACGCCGCGCTGGCGTCACGTGTTCGCTATCGCCCGCACGATCGCCTTGCACGGTGGCGGCACGCATGCCGTCGCCGAATACATCGGCATCCCGGCGGACGACGTCCGTGCAGCCATGCCCACCCTTGGCAATCATGTGTTTCACACGCCGTTGGGGTGGGAAGCGAGGGACCGGCCCTCGCTCATCGACTGGGCTCTCGCCGCCTACCCGGGCCCCGGCGGAGTGCGGACCTGCTGGCACCGCGACGACACCATCGACGCGCAAGCAGAGGAGCTCGTCGGATTCGGTGGGGTGATGTCGGACCGTTGGGCCGTGCAGCAGTCCGGCGTCCTGGTCCCGCCGAACCGGCTGACCGCGTTCTTCGCCAAGCATCCCGACATGCACGCGCTCGGCTACGAGCCCGCATCAGCGGATAGCGCCACCGTGGCGGTCGTCATCCCGCAGGACACCACCATCCTGACCGCGACCAATCACGGGTGCTGCACGAATGAGTTCATCACCGCGCACGTCATCTACGAAGACAGCTGGGTGGTCGTGAACACGGACGCGGTGAACGCGTTGCGGCAGCTGCTGCACTTCCAAGCCGACCTCGCCCACGACCTCCGCTGGCACCCCAGTGGAAGTTGACGAGGGGACGCCGATGATGTTGCAGCTGCTGTCCATGACGTTGGCGTTCGATGACACCCGCTTCTTCGGCTCCGTCATGTTCACCAACCCCACCCGCCCCAACAACACGCCCTCAGTCGTCCTCATCGACCACGCCGACCAGGCGCCGTGGTTCCGCCTCAGCAACGTCGACCCTGACGTCCAGGACCCGTCGGATCCGGCGATGGCGGAAGCGGACCGGATCATGCGGTTCATCCTCACCTGGGCGCCAGAACGTCTCGGCCGCACCCACCCCGACCCCGACCCTGACCAGTCCTGACCCTG
The DNA here is from genome assembly GCF_003224415.1 of Curtobacterium sp. MCBD17_023. Lineage (NCBI taxonomy): Bacteria > Bacillati > Actinomycetota > Actinomycetes > Micrococcales > Microbacteriaceae > Curtobacterium > Curtobacterium sp. MCBD17_023. Next base: position 16 of record NZ_QKLJ01000015.1, on the reverse strand, counting down.
TCTCTTATACACATCT